>NZ_JANJEP010000007.1:0-250184 GCF_044778325.1 Acinetobacter sp. BD54
ACCTACTCAACAAGAATCTACCCCTGATTATTTATTAGTGGACGGTTTCTAACATGAAAGATCAGTACAAGAAAGTGAGCCAAAAACACATGCTTGGTTTTATGTACTACTTGCAATTGCTGGGCTATGTAATAGTCCGGCAAGGCATGGATCAAGCAATGTTTCTAACCAAGCATTATGCGGTACCAGTCGCTTGGCGCCGCATAACGATCGACTATCACAACCGATTAAATAAACCTGCCCAGCAGCTTTATAGAGAGTTTGTTGAGTGGACTAAAGAAGAATATTTGAGGGCGTAGGAAATGATGGATTTAAAAACAAAACAAGCTTTTTGGTCTGAACAATTACCTTTCTTTAAAGAAAAATATTGGATTCCCGGACATTTAGACGTACTCGAATTTGATATGAATGGCGGTTGTTTTGATATTGTTGATGTTATCAAAACCGATTTAAGTGAAGAAGACCTTTTTGATATTTACCATCGTGTAAATAGTGGTTGGGCAATGTGGAAGAAAGCCGTAAATTTCATGAAATCCAAAGTACCAACGTGGATTAGCGTGACTGATGAATTGCCACCTACTGACATAATGGTACTTATTTGTTGGGCAGATGCTCCTGATGTCACCCCAGAACAAGACTATATGACTATTGATGAGGATTTAAATAGCGTATGGGCAAACTATCAAAATGATCCACCTTCACATTGGATGCATTTTCATAGTGTGCCAAACGTATCGGGAGCTGAACAATGAACATAACACTTAGCGGTCATCAACTAAAAAGCCTTCTCGAATTTGTAAATCCAGATGGTGAGAAAGATTTAGATCAACTTGATACTAAACTAACAATTAAATTCTTTGAAGATGGCCACAGTGGAAAAGGCTATTACTTTTGGATGACCGAATATCCAGAAGAAGGTGCAATGAAGTTGGATATTGAATCGGGAGCTGAGGGATGAGTGGAGTAAAAGTTAAAACATGTGATTTTTGTGATGATGGAAATGGTGAATGCATTTACCCCTATTACGGTCTTGCCCCTCATATTCACACAAAGCCAATTGGCGGTACTGAATTTATAGATGTTTCATTACCTGAAAACTTTAGTCCTGATGGGGATGGTTTAGGCATATATACACACTGTCTGAATTGTGGGGGTGATGGCACATATGAAGGCATCCAGTTAGAAGTTAAAGCGGAAAGTAAGGAGGGCTAATGTGGATAAATATCTGACATCTAACAATGTGTGTGAGATGTTTCATATTACTAAACGCACACTTAATCGGTGGGAAATTAACACACCTTGGGGGATTCCATTCCCAGCCCCAGCATTAAGTTCTGAGGGCGGAACAATGAAAAGATACCTCGCTACTGATGTAATGAAGTGGGAGGAAGAATGCCAGCAAAAGAAGCAACTAAAAAAAGCTATATAAGTTGTACCGAAGCTAACAATCAGAAAACTTGATCAAATTAGTCCAGATCAATGATTGTTAGCATATTTACGTTACTATATACTGTCCGCCGAATCACGGCTTGCTAGATAAACTCAGCAATTTCATTTATGTACATAATGGTGTACATATAATGAAATCAAGGAAGCAAGAATATACTTTTCCCGTTTAATTATAAGGGTTTAGGCGATATGGCATTAATCGTTCAAAAATATGGCGGTACTTCTATGGGTACCCCCGAGCGCATTTTAAATGTTGCTCGTCGTGTGAAGCGTTGGCATGATCACGGTCACAAGGTTGTTGTGGTCGTATCTGCAATGAGTGGTGAAACAAACCGCTTACTTGCCCTCGCTAAAGCCATTACCGAAACACCTGACCCACGCGAGTTAGACCAAATGGTTTCAACCGGTGAACAGGTGACGATTTCCATGTTAGCTATGGCACTTAATTCGATTGGTGTGGAAGCTAAATCCTATACCGGACGTCAAGTCGGTATTAAAACTGACAGTGCATTTACTAAGGCGCGTATTGAGTCGATTGACATAGATGTCATGACCAATGACCTAGATGCAGGCCGTGTTATTGTAGTTGCAGGCTTCCAAGGCTTCGATGCCAACGGAAATACTACAACTCTAGGACGTGGTGGTTCAGATACTTCTGGTGTTGCCATTGCAGCTGCCCTAAAAGCAGATGAATGCCAAATTTATACTGACGTTGATGGGGTTTATACTACAGACCCTCGTGTTGCCCCTAAAGCGAAGAAAATCGATCGTATTTCTTTTGAAGAAATGCTAGAAATGGCATCATTAGGTTCTAAAGTTTTACAGATTCGCTCAGTAGAATTTGCCGGAAAATATCAAGTTCCTTTACGCGTATTATCAAGTTTTGATAATGATGACGACGGCGCATTTGACGACGAATTTAAAGAAAATGTAGGTACACTCATTACTACTGAGGCAGAAGACACTATGGAACAGCCAATCATTGCAGGTATCGCTTTTAACCGTGACGAAGCAAAATTAACAATTTTAGGTGTACCTGATGAACCGGGTATTGCTTCTAAAATTTTATCACCAGTAAGTGATGCCAACATTGAAGTGGATATGATAGTCCAAAATGTTGAAGAAGATGGCACAACAGATTTCACGTTTACTGTAAACCGTGTTGATTTAGCAAAAGCTGAAAAAATCTTAAATGAAACTGCCAAAAATATTGGTGCACGTGAAGTTTCAACACGCGATGACATCGTTAAAGTATCTATCGTGGGTGTAGGTATGCGCTCGCATGCGGGTGTAGCAAGCAAAATGTTTACTGCCCTTGCTGACGAAGGTATTAACATCCTTATGATTTCAACATCTGAAATTAAGGTTTCTGTCATTATTGATGAAAAATACCTTGAGCTTGCAGTTCGTTGCTTACATACCGCTTTTGGTTTAGATCGTGAACATGGTGAAAGCAGCGCACGCGCTTAATTTTACCGAACGGTCAAGAATTCATTAAAAAATGTTTACTTGTCCGACAATAATCAAAGAAAACACAGAGCCGCTATAGTTTTTTTTATAGCGGCTCTGTTATATTAAACGGAAAGTTTTTTGGCAGTGATTATCAAAATATGACTTTGTTCTCATATTTCTGTTAGAATCTGACTGAAAACTGAGGTTGAGCTTTTTATTTGGGTACCAATATTGCAGTTTTAAGCGTTTAGCAAGGAGATAAACATGCTGATTCTGACCCGCCGTGTCGGGGAAACATTAATGATTGGGGATCAAGTCAGTGTTACTGTGCTTGGCGTCAAAGGAAACCAAGTTCGAATTGGTGTAAATGCACCAAAAGAGGTTTCTGTTCATCGCGAAGAAATTTATCAACGTATTCAACATGAACGTGCAATGCATGAACACCTTCAACATCTTGATCAAGATTATCAAGTTTCATATGAAGATGATAATTATGCACAGAAAAACTTCAATCGTTAGTATGAAGTTGTTCTCTCCCTAATTAAAGCGACTTTATAGTCGCTTTAAATTTTTTGGGAATATATAAATTTATAGACCTAATGCGCGTTTTACAGGTGCATAACTACGACGGTGTTGATCAATCACGCCATGAGCTGCAATGGCTTCAAAGTGTGCTTTGGTTGGATACCCCTTATGTTTGGCAAAACCAAATAATGGATATTGTTGATCTAGTTCTGCCATTTGACGATCACGCGTAACTTTAGCCAAGATACTCGCCGCACTAATCTCAGCATGGCTTGCGTCTCCCCCTACAATCGCCTCGCAAGGAATAATGATTCCTTTGGGAATTTGATTGCCGTCTACAATTACCTTTTGAGGTTGTGTTTTCAGAGCATCCACTGCACGTTGCATAGCCAAAAAAGTTGCCTGCAAGATATTCAGCTCATCAATTTCTGCATGTGTAGCTTCTGCTATTGACCATGCTAAAGCTTTTTCTTGAATTTCAATAAACAACTTTTCACGTTTCTTTTCAGTTAATTTTTTAGAGTCGTTTAATCCTAAAATTGGATTATTCGGATCTAAAATAACAGCTGCAGCAACAACTGAACCCACTAATGGGCCTCGTCCTGCCTCATCTACGCCTGCAACAAACATGTATACTCCAATGAAAAAGAGGCCGATTTATAAGAATCGGCCTTCTTTAATGCTTAAAACATCAATTATTTTTGTAAAGCTTCTGCCACACAAGCATTTACAGTTTTAGAAACCACTTGGTTTACGATTGTAGCACGTGCATTCACGTCAAGCGCAGCAGCAGCTAATTCTACTGCAGTCACACTATTTGGTGCTTTTTCACTTACACAGCCGCAAACATTCGTTTGGATGCTATCACGCTGTTCAGCAGTCATATATTTTGTTGCTGTCTTCCATGCAGCAACATTATTAATTTCTGTAATACATTTCGCATTAACAGCAACTTTTAAAGCAGCTACGCCTAACTGTTGAGTTGTCGTTTGTGCAGAAGCACCGCCAGTACCAGTACCTGTAGTGGTTGCACATGCAGTTAAAGCTAAAATAACTGGTGCTACAGCGAGCATCAATTTTTTCATCATTTTTTTCCTTTGATCGAACGTAAGCAGCGCGTATTTTGCCTAAACTTGTGCTTAGAAGAAACAAATAAATTGATGCATTTATGCAAATTAAGTCCCTTATTTTTTCAGCTCAACTTAACCGTGTTTTTTTAAATTGAAGCGTTCTGTTTATAGCACGCTCTGTTACGGGAACAACATTTCTCAAATTTAACAGTTTCCCATAAAATCTAGCGCTAGAATGACAAAAAAAGGGTCTTTTATGCCTGCCTCAACCTCTCAATACTACACCCGTACTGCACAGATTCTGCATTGGGTCATGGCCATCATTTTTATCACTGCTTGGGTGATTGGTTTCTATAGTGGAAATTTTCTAAGTTATGACGTTGATGGCAGCTTTAAAGGCGATGTCATTACACTACATAAGAATATCGCCACAACCATTATCTTCCTCGTGGTCATTCGTCTGTTTTGGCGTTACACCCATCCTGCCCCACAATTGCCTGACACGATGTCACCAACAATGAAAACTTTAGCTCACATCGGACATTTATTACTGTATGTGATTTTAGTCGCTTTACCTGTCACTGGCTGTTTATTTAGCTGGAGTGCTGGTCACCCTGCTCCGGTTTTATATTTATTTGAAATTCCACGCCTGGTGCAAGATAACCCTGAGTTATTAGCCATTGTTAAGCCATTACATATTTATATTTCATGGTTTGCAGGTTTACTTATTGTTGGACATGTACTTGCAGCTTTAAAACATCACTTTGTAGATAAAGACAATGTTTTAAACAGTATGACCAAACAACCTAAATAAATTCAATGTTAAAAAAACCGCCTATCACAGACGGTTTTTTTTATTTAGATTTTCTGGATTTCTGAAATCCACTTTTGTTTCTCTTCATCTGAAATGAAAGAGGCTTCAAAAGAGTTAATTGCGAGTTGCTTCAACTCATCATTGGTTAAATCTAATGCCTGTTGAATGGCAAAGAAATTATCATTCATATAACCGCCGAAATATGAAGGATCATCTGAGTTAACAGTCACGTGTACGCCTTTTTGTAAAAGACGGCGGATATTGTGGTCTTTCATATCCTTAACAACACATAGCTTTAAGTTACTTAAAGGACAAACCGTTAATGGCATTTTTTCATTAATTAAACGAGCCATTAATTGTTCGTCTTCTTCAGAACGCACGCCGTGGTCAATACGGTTGACTTTGAGCAGGTCTAAAGCTTCCCATACATATTCAGGTGGACCTTCCTCACCTGCGTGAGCCACAATTAAGAAGCCTTCTTCACGCGCTTTAGCAAAAACACGTTCAAATTTAGCTGGTGGGTGACCTACTTCGCTTGAATCAAGTCCTACAGCGATAATATCTTCTTTAAACGGTAAAGCTTGCTCAAGCGTTTCAAATGCAGCTTCTTCGCTTAAATGACGTAAGAAACACATGATCAGCTGAGAACTGATACCAAATTTGGCTTTTGCGTCAGCACATGCACGTTTAAGCCCATTGATCACGGTTGCAAAAGCAATACCACGGTCAGTATGAGTTTGCGGATCGAAGAACATTTCTGTATGAACGACACGATCTTCTGCACACTTTTCAAAATATGCCCATGCTAAATCGTAAAAATCTTGCTCATGAACAAGAACATTTGCACCAGCATAGTAAATATCTAAAAATGATTGAAGATTATGAAAGTTATAAGCTTGCTTTACTTCTTCAACAGATTTGTAAGGAATCTGAATCTGATTACGCTGTGCAATGGCAAACATTAATTCAGGTTCAAAGGTCCCTTCAATATGCACATGCAACTCGGCTTTTGGTAAGGCCTGAATCAGCTCGACTTGATTCATATTAACTCCACATCTAAAGAAAAAAGGGTGTGGTAAGCACACCCTTCTATAATTTCCTTCTTATATCCCTATCACTAAAATAGTTCTAGAAGGAAATTATAAACAATCGTATTAACCGCCAAAGGCGATAAATTTAAATACCCAAAGGGCAGCAATAATCCACACCATGTATGGAACAGTTTTTGCCTTACCCGTAAATAATTTAACTAATGCATAGCTGATAAAGCCCATTGCAATACCATCTGCAATTGAGTATGCAAATGGCATAAATACAATCGTTAAAAAGGCTGGTACAGCTTCTGTAATATCATCCCAATCGATGTGAGTGATCCCTTGGATCATCAATACACCAATGAACAATAAAGCGGGTGCTGTTGCAAAACCTGGCACAGATTGAGCAAGAGGTGCCAAGAATAAACAGCAAATAAATAAGAAAGCGACAACTACCGCGGTTAAACCTGTACGTCCACCTGCTGCTACACCTGAAGCCGATTCAATATATGGCGTAGTTGATGAGGTACCTAATGCAGCACCAGCAACGATTGCAGTAGAGTCAGCAAATAGCGCTTTTTTCAAACGTGGCAATTTACCATCTTGTAAAAGGCCGGCACGGTGTGAAACGCCAACCAAAGTACCCGTACTGTCAAACAAGTCAACAATAAAGAATACGAAGATGACACCCACCATACTTGCGGTAAACAACCCTTCAAAGTCCATTTGCATGAATGTTGGCGCAATTGAAGGAATTTCACCAACCACACCCTTAAATTCATTTAGACCTAAAGCTGTGGCAATTGCTGTAACGACTAAAATACTAATAATAATCGCACCACGAACTTTAAGCTGATGCAAAATTACGATAAGTAAAAAGCCAAATAAAGCTAATAATACAGTAGGTTGTTTAATATCGCCCAAACCGACCAACGTTGCTTGGTTTGCGACAATGATTCCAGCATTTTTTAACGCAATAAGCGCAAGGAATAAACCAATACCACCACCTATCGCAAATTTAAGCGACATCGGGATCGCATTGACAATCGCCTCACGAATTTTAAAGAAACTAATTGCAAGGAATACCACACCTGAAACAAAAACAGCTGCTAAAGCTGTCTGCCATGGCACTCCCATGCCCATACAAACCGAATAGGTAAAATAAGCATTAAGCCCCATACCGGGTGCCAAGGCGATTGGATAATTAGCAATAATACCCATCACTAAGCAACCGATTGCTGCTGCCAAACAGGTCGCAACGAATACGGCGCCATGATCCATGCCGGTTTCAGATAAAATGAGTGGATTGACAATGATGATGTAGCACATTGTTAAAAATGTAGTTACACCAGCAAGAACTTCTGTTCGAAACGTGGTTTTATTGTCGCTTAACTTAAATAAACGCTCTAACCACCCTGCCGAAGAATTGGGCGCCGCCATAAGTAGCCTCTATGCAAAATCTGAGCTGTGGAATATGTACTTCTATGTAGGTATCTGAGCAATCTTGTTTTTCTGTTCAGATCTCTAGACAAAAATCTTAAATAGACGAAGCAACAAATATGCCACTCATTTGATTTCTGCTGTCATACACAGAAAATAGCCACAGCCCCTCTTGAAACACAAAAAAGCTGCATAACCCCTATGCAGCTTTTTTACTATACGTTCAATAAGTTTAACAGATTCAACAGCAACATGATCAAAATTTATGAAAAGATATGATCAATGGCACACTTTTTAAAGCAAATCACAATCACCCCTGTGCTTAGAAAAAAACTTTTTTATCACTGATATATTTTTGCAAATTATATGAAGCTAAATTGCTATGACTAACACGGTTAGGATTACGTTCGATTGTCTGCAAATTTTTTTCAGCTTCTTGAATGATCCTCATGAGCTCTTGATGTCTTTTATTTTGGGTATCTAAATATGCCCAATACCCTAATACAAATACAATACTCACGCATAACACTATTAATACTTTATTGATCATTATTATTATCTCTATGTTTTTAATGTTAATGATCTTAACAAAAAAAAAATAAGGTTGTGAATACTTTCACATTTATTTACAATAATTATCAACTACACAAGTTATTGATATAAAAATGTTTTCCAATATACAATTTAAAAAATTGATTAAAAAGAAAACTTTTCACTTAAAAAATTCATTTTTAAAAATAGCTATATTATTTTAAATGAAAATTATATAGACTGCTTGGCCCATTTTTATTTTGAAGTATATTTAAATTTATCGTTTACTTTAACTTCATTATATTATTTATTGAATTTTCATATATTTCTTTCATTATTTAATAGTAAAAAGCCCACCTTCATCAATAAAGTGGGCTTTTATAAATTAATTAACCTGCAATTTCTTCAACTTTAGGTTTTACTTTTACAAGATCAGCTTCATAGATGACCTCATATTCTTCTAAATTTAAATGATGTAAACGCTGTTTAAGCTTTTTCAATGACCATGGCCATGCTGCAAAGTTACGACCATTTGCATCAAGGTAATAACTCTTACAACCACCACTATTGAATACTGTGGTTTGTAAATGCTTTTGTACAAGCTCATTATGCTTTTTAATTATTTCTGATTTTACAGAAAGTTTAGCAATACCTTTCGCTTTCATTTGCAATAAACCATCTACAATATATTGCAGTTGGGCTTCAGCAAGACCAATGAATGAGTCATAAACCAAGACATTTGGCCCTAGCATAAGAAATGCGTTCGGTACATTTTCAATATTGGTTCCTAAGTAAGCTTCCGGTGAGGAGTCTTTCCAGAGTTCTGCCAGACATTCCCCTTTTTCGTTATGTACCCGTTTACCAATGGGTGGATGAGACACTTCAAAACCTGTACCCCAAATAATCACATCTACTTCGTGACGTTCACCGTTAGCTGCAACCACGGTGTTGCCTTCCACTTTAACTAAGCCATGTGGAATAAGTGTGGTATTCGGTGCTTGTAATGCTGGATAATAGTTATTGGCAAATAAAATACGTTTACAGCCAATATCAAAATTAGGTGTGACGTTTTTACGTAAAACCGGATCTTTAATTTGTAACTTTAATAGTTGTTTCGCAGCAAAATTGACAGGCTTTAAAGCTTTTGGGTTGCGTAAACCAAAATTGATGACATTTAAGGCACCTGCTACAGTCTGGCGCCAACTTGCCTGAATCGCTGGATATTTGGCAATAATTGATTTACTCAACTCACCCAAATCCGTATCTGGTTTTGGCAGCACCCAAGGGGCTGTGCGTTGGAATACAAACAATTCTTTGGCTTTAGGTTGAATTTGGGGCACAAACTGGATGGCAGAAGCACCAGTACCAATCACGGCAATACGTTTTCCAGTAAGGTCATAGTCATGGTTCCATTTCGCCGAATGGAACATTTCACCAGTAAAGGTATCTAAACCTTCAAGGCGTGGAATCTGGGCTTCAGTAATTGGACCTGTAGCAAATAGAACTGTTTTAGCAATATATAAACCAGAGCTTGTCTCTAGTTTCCAGACATTTTTTACATTGTCCCATTCCGCTTTTAATAGTTCGGTATTGAATTCAATTAAGGACTCGATATCAAACTCACGACTAACATCTTCTAAATAGCTTAAGATTTCCGGTTGACGTGCAAATAAATGGCTCCATTTTGCACTTGGAGCAAACGAGTAAGAGTACAGAGCTGAAGGTACATCACAACCACAGCCCGGATAGGTATTTTCACGCCAAGTACCACCAACGCGGCTTGCTTTTTCAATAATTTTAAAATTAGTTAAGCCTGCTTCATTTAGCTTAATTGCAGCAGCAAGACCAGAAATACCCGCACCGACAATAAAAGTGTCATAAATATGTGCAACTTCTTGGGTTTTACGGGTGCGTGTATTTGTTCTAGGTTTAGTGACCATAATTTTTCTGCCTGTACAAAATTTTATTTAAATAACTGATACGAAAGCCCAAGGAACTTTGCATATAGCGTTGGAGATGTCCTTTTCATAAGCCAGAATAATTTGGCGTCGATCTGTGGCGTAGTGTAGAGCTGCCCACGATCTAATCTATTCAATGTTAAAGCCGCAACTGCATCACTGGTTGTCATGGCATAGTTCATGAGTGCATGGTCTGCAAGTTTTGAATAACGCCCCGGAATACGACCATTTTTAATGATATTGGTTGGCACCAAAGTCGGGCAAAGTACATTGACTTTAATATTGAATTTGCGAAGCTCGGCTGAAAGGGTTTCGGATAATGCTAAAACACCCGCTTTCGTTACATTGTAGACACTCATTTCTGGTGCTGCGGTATACGACGCGGCAGAAGCCACATTAATGATTGCACCGTAACCTAGTTTTTTGAACTTTGGCACAAATGCATGACAACCATGAATAACACCCCATAGGTTTACATGCATACACCATTTCCAGTCTTCCAAACTCATTTCATCAAATTTGCCGCCTAGCCCTACGCCGGCATTATTAATAATGAGTGTTACTGGATGATCAAGTAACTGTTCTGCTTGATCAGCCAAAGCCTGTACTTGTTCTGCTTGCCCAACATCGCACTGGACTGCAAATGCTTTTTGTCCAAGCTGTTCAATTAACTTTACAGTTTCTTTTGCAGCTTCTAAATTAATATCTGCACAAACAATACTTCCACCGCGTTTCGCCAGTTCAACTGCAAAGCTACGACCAATTCCACTACCTGCCCCAGTTACGACCGCATATGCGTTTCGGCTAGGCTGGTCTTTCTTACCAAATAAAATCATAGTAAATCCTAAAAAACTTTAGGTAGACGGCAGTAATTTTCGTATTACTGCCATGACTAATACGCTTATGAAACTGCACGAACTGGTGGTGTAAATTCCTTCACAAAGTAAGGCGCTATAGCACCACCCTCGTTAAGTAATTTGTTTTTGTAATACTCAAGGTATTCGGTCGTGTCATGATCATTTGGGTGGAAGTTAGGACGTAAGTAATCAAAAATCTGACCAATAGTGCTACCGAATACACCATCTTTTGGACTAAAAATTAAGTTGACGCCACGACGTGCATCTTTCCAGAATTTCTTAGTTAGCATTTCTTGTGGTTTACGTAGTACGGGTACAAATAAAGTTGCTGTTGGAATAAGTCCTAAAATAGTGATGAAAGCCATTAAAAAGCCGGTTGCACGTAACGGATAGTTACCGTTTAAAACCTGATAGACATCATAAGCAATGTCTTTATGCTCAGATTCTTCAAGCATATGCCACATCCATAACGCACGGCTTTTGGCATCATCGGTATAATAGAAATTCTTTTCATGCTTCATCATGTATTCGGCAAGTACTGCCGTAAAGTGCTCAATACCCGCCATAAGTGAAAGCTTTAACGGCTGTGGGAATTTTAAGAACACATATTTAAAGAAGTTCTCACCCAAGAAACGGTAGAAATCGACCGGATATTCCAGCTCTTTAATTGCATCATTGAACTCATTATGCAATTTTGAATGAATGGCTTCTTGACCAATAAGAGAAGTAACTCGCTGCTTTAAAATTGGGTCTTGAATAAATTCGCGGTGGTGACGAGCTGTTTCAATCACCAAATCTTCACCATAGGTCAAGAAAACCGAAAGCGTTGCAAAGAACAATGTTGCAAACTGGTTGTTGACGTAAAACTCGATATCAATTTCTTTACCATCAAATCCGATATTTAAATGGCGAATTGGGATAGTCCCTTTATTTGAGAAATCTATCTTTTGATACTGAGCTATAACTGATTTAGGAGAAATAATATTTCGGATAGCTTGAGCGACCATTTTCGACACCCTATAAAATTTGTTAAATACAAGGCAGCGTCGAATCAAACAGGTAAAGTTGTCTTTAGATTATTTCTTGCAATCTTTAACTGCTCTAGAACAAAAATTTGCTCGAATACATCTGCCTTGCCATGTTTTATGAACCTAAGTGTTGTTAAGTTCACCAAATCAGATTAAATAGTGCGCTTGATGTACCACTCGAACAAGGACAAAAAAAGCCAACCTACTTTGAAACTTTTTGCCAACTTAAATATTTTTTGATTATTTCAAACAACTTATATAACCTACTCTTATTCATAATTATTTAAATAAAGTACATTTGTCCTTAAATGATAAAAATATGGCTTTAAAAGATAAAAAATGAAATATTATGCCTACTCTTCCTCGCATCTCATATCAAAATTTCGGCGTTCCAAAAATCACACTAAGCTTTCTGTTTTTAGAGCTTTATTGCATAAATGAAAACGATAAACTGCATTCAGAGAAAAAAATTGGATGAGGAGAATAAATCATGTTTGATATGCGTTTATCTCATGAGCGTGGTGCAGCACATCATGGCTGGTTACAGTCAAAACATACGTTTTCATTTGCAAATTATTGGGACCCGAAACAAGTCGGCTTTTCAGATTTACTTGTAATTAATGACGATACGGTTGCTCCATCAAAAGGCTTTGGTACTCACCCTCACCGTAACATGGAAATTATTTCTTATGTGCTTGAAGGTGCGTTAGAACATAAAGATTCAATGGGTACAGGTTCGGTTATTGTGCCTGGTGATATTCAGTTAATGAGCGCAGGCCGTGGGGTTGCACATAGTGAATTTAATCACTCTGCTCAAGAAAACGTGCACTTCTTGCAAATTTGGGTGGTTCCAAATGAAGTGAACACAACACCGGGCTATCAACAATTGCATATTTCCGAGGAAGACAAACGCGGTAAATTGCACTTGATGATTTCACCAAAAGGTGGCGAAAAAACTTTATCCATCAAACAAGATATTAATATTTATTCAGGTCTTTTTGATGGTGAAGAAACAGCAGAATTTGCAATTCCAGAAGGTCGTTATGTTTACCTACATGTGGCAAAAGGCCGTATTGATGTAAACGGTAAAACCTTTAATACAGGTGATGCTGCACGAATTCGTGATGGAGGCAAGTTATCATTTACTAATGGTGACAACGCCGAAATTCTGATTTTTGATATGCGTCCGGAAGAAATTCCAACCATGCCATAATCAACAAAAAACACCTGCGAAATATACGCAGGTGTTTTTTTATGTTTATTAAAAAGAAAAATTATGAATGGTCTTCCGAGCGTGCCATTTCAGTGTTGATATAACTCATGATCATAGTTGTTAACCCTTGCACCATTTCATCAAAACTAATAAATGGGTTAGGTAAAATAAGATGCCTTGCTACGTTAAAAATACCGCTATTAATACAAATATAGGTAATTACAGGTAAATTATTAATTTTTAAATATTTAGGATTATGCATCATATATTTCATGATGACTTCCATTAAAGCCTGTTCAATTTTTGGAATATATTTATCGTATTGCAACTCACCTGCATAACGTAAAACGGTTAAATAACGGTCATTATTTTTCTTTAATAAATCACTGAACGTATAAAAAATCATTTCAATAACAGGTTCTAACTCCAACTCTAAAATTGTGGGGGTTAGTTCTTTAATCATGTCTAAAATTTCACTCACAAAGTAGTGATTCATCGCATCGTAGATTTCTTCTTTGTTTTTAAAATACTCATAGAGTGACCCCACACTCACCCCTGCAATTTCTGCAATATGACGTGTGGTGGTACCACTTGGTCCATGCAATGCTACAGCAATAAAACCTGCTTCAATAATGGTATCGACAGTGACTTTGGCTCGTGCCTGACGGGGTTTTCGCGTAGACATATTTTCTTATAAATAATCCGAACATAAGCTCAGATTAGCATGTAATTTAGCCCTACCCTAATAAAAAAACAAAATCCGAATAGTTGTCAACTTTCATGAAATATTTCTTTTAAAACTACAATGAAATACAGTTATAAGTTCTTTTATGTTTGAGTATTTCTTTTTAATTACATTAAAATATTTAAATAAAAATCAATATATTAATAAATTTTAAAACTAATTTTTTATTTTATAAAAACATGAAACTTTAGGTTTAGAAACTTGAAAAGTTACCCGAATTGAATCCGAACATAAACTCAGATTAACATGAAAAAATCTAAAAAGAGGTTGAGCCGTTTTACTGAACTTTCCTCTTTTTCCCGTTATTCAGTCAAATAATCACACAAATAACGGAGCAACATCACCGTAGTCAGTAAGCAGAGAAAACTGCTTTTTGAAAATGGAATTTACAGTGTCCTGTTGCAAATCAAAGCTTTTTGATTTTCGACATAGCCGCACTATCACTGATTGATCTGAAGGTGTCACCATGATCTCGACCACAGTTAAAAAATCACTAAACAAAATTAAATTTTACCGTGAAATCGAGTTACCGGATTTTGCCAGTAAAAAATCCATCCCAATCCGTCATTTAAATATCGGATTTGAAGGTAAAGAGATTGATGTTGAATTCTATATGAATAATCAATTTGCCACGATGTTTTTTGCTACGCTTTCAGTATTTCTAACTTATGGTGAAGATCTGGTGATTGAAACAGCTCGTCATCACCGTGAATTTATTCAAGATCCAGTTTTAAAACAGCGTGTTACTTCATTGATTGGACAAGAGGCGATTCATTCTAAGTTACACAATGAATATAACGATGCGCTTAAAGATGTTGAATACCCTGTCGATTTATACCGTTTCTTGGGTGAAAACTTCTTTAAATATGTGTTTTTGAAATTCCCGCAACCGCTTAAATTATCGATGATGGCCGGTATTGAGCATTTTACTGCGGTACTTGCCGAATACATGATGAAGCACGAAAAGAATTTCTACTATTCAGATGATGCAAAAAGCCGTGCTTTATGGATGTGGCATATGCTTGAAGAATCTGAGCATAAAGATATTGCCTATGATGTGTATCAATTACTCAATGGTAGCTACCCACTACGAGCTTCTGGCTTCTTCTTAGCTTTCTTTACTATTTTAGGTTTGATCCCAGCAACTACCTTGTTTATTCCGGTTTTAAGAAAACCACAGGAAATGTTGACTAGAAAATTCTGGAAAGACGCGCGCCGTGGTGTAGGACTTATTTTTGGTCCAAAAGATGGTGTATTTGGTAGCACCATTGGCCAGATTTTCGATTACTTACGTCCTGACTTCCATCCAAATGACCATGACACGACCGAATATCTAGAGTACTACAAAGACAAATTACTCAAAGAAGGCGGCGCGATTGCACCTTACTTTGTGAAGGAATTTACCCCACCTGTACGCTTGTCTTAACTGGCTTGCAACCAGTCATTACTTAATGACTGGCTTTCCTTAAATCTATTTCGGGATGAATCATGATTTTATTTGGCAAAAAGAAAGTTAAACCAAGCCAAAAAGCTTATGCCGTCGTGACGGGTGCAGGCAGTGGAATTGGACGAAGTTTTGCAATTGAACTGGCAAAACGTGGTGGCAGCGTAGTCTGCGCAGATATTAATTTAGAAGCTGCAGAAGAAACTGTAACGCTGCTTGAACAACAGGGTGCAAAAGCATTTGCAATGCATTGTGACGTAGGTAATCCTGAACATGTCACAAATTTGGCTGAAACTGCTGAAATTTTACTTAGTCATCCTGTCACCCTTGTCATTAATAATGCGGGTGTAGGTTTAGGCGGTAAGTTTGACGAACTCAGCCTAGAAGACTGGAATTGGGTCATGAATATTAACCTTTGGGGTGTTATTCATGGTTGTCATGCATTTGTGCCAAAGTTCAAAAAACTAGGTTACGGTGCAATTATTAATGTAGCTTCTGCGGCGTCTTATACCGCAGCACCAGAAATGACTGCCTATAACGTAACGAAAGCTGGTGTTCGTGCGCTGTCTGAAACACTTTCGGCTGAGCTTCGCAAATTCAACATTAAAGTGAATGTGCTTTGCCCGACTTTGGTGCCAACCAATATCATTAAAAATGGTCGTATTCCGGGCCGTTATTCAAAACTTGCAGACCATGCGCTCATGAACTACGCACTCACCACAAGTGATGATGTAGCCAAACTCACTCTTAACCGTCTTGATCAGGATGAGCTTTATACCATTCCTCAAATCGATGCGAAGTTGTTCTGGCTGATGAAACGTGCATCACCAAGTTTGTATACCAAGTTTCTTGGTACCTCTTACAAATTATTTAAATAAGAAATTTTATAGGTAGTACCCATATGACTGCTCAAATGAAAACAAATGCATCAGCAAAAAAAGCTGTCAATTCACCTCACCATATTTACGATACCTTTATTGTCGGTGCCGGAATTTCCGGTATCGCTGCAGCGATTCGTCTCGACCAAGTTGGCTATACCAACTATAAAATTATTGAAAAAGCAGGACGTGTGGGTGGCACTTGGCGTGAAAACACCTATCCGGGCTGTGGCTGCGATGTACCGTCGGCTTTGTATTCTTATTCGTTTGCGCCTAGTGCAAAATGGAGTCACTTATTTGCGCGTCAACCGGAAATCTTAAGCTATTTAGAAGATGTAAGTAACGAGTTTAATATTACGTCTAAAATTGAGTTTAACAACGAACTACTCAATGCTGCTTGGGATGAATCACGCCATTTGTGGGTACTTGATACAACTACTGGTCAATATCTATCGCGAACTGTTATTTTTGCAACAGGCCCAATTACCGAAGCCCAGATTCCCCGTCTTGAAGGTCTAGATACCTTTACTGGTGAAATGTTCCATTCAGCGAAATGGAATCATGACTACGACCTTACTGGAAAACGCATTGCTGTAATTGGTACAGGTGCATCTGCCATCCAGTTTGTGCCACAAATTCAACCTAAAGCAAAAGAGCTATTTGTGTTCCAACGTACGGCTCCTTGGGTACTGCCAAAACCGGATACGGATTTGGGTGAGTTTAGTAAATCAATTATTGCCAAATATCCAGCAATTCAAGCAAGTTGGCGTAAAAGTGTAGCGCTAACCCTCAATGCGATTAATTTTGGTTTACGTAACCCACTTGCGCTAAAACCAGTAAATGTACTCGGCAAGCAATTACTTAAACTTCAAATTGCAGACCCTGAGTTACGTAAAAACGTAACGCCTAATTTTGATATTGGTTGTAAACGTATTTTGTTTGCTAACAATTACTACCCTGCACTACAAGCACCGAATACCAAACTTATTCCACATGGCCTGGTTAAAGTCGAAGGCAATACGGTGATTGCAGCTAATGGCGAACGCCATGAAGTTGATGTGATTATTTGGGGTACAGGTTTTGAAGTATCTCACCCACCAATCGGCAAACGTGTGTTTAATGAAAAAGGCCAACGTTTAAATGATTTGTGGAAAAATAGTTCACCGGAAGCTTACTTAGGAACTAACATTGAAAATGTACCAAATGCATTCTTAGTATTGGGACCAAACGTACTGGTTTATGACTCATTTATTGGTTTGGCAGAAGCACAGCTCGACTATATTGTAGATGGCTTGCTAAAAATTAAAAACAAAGGAATTAGCAAGTTAAATGTTAAGGCTGATGTAATTAAAAAGCACAACGACTTGGTGCAAAAGCACTTACAAACAACTGTATTCAATAGTGGTGGCTGTAAGAGTTATTACCTTGACGCTAATGGTCGCAACTTTGCAGCATGGCCGTGGTCATTGAAAAAGCTTAAACAACGTTTGAAAAAACTAGACTTGAAGGATTATGAAGTTACATATCAAATGTCAAAGACACATTAATTTGTAAATTTGACCAAATCAGTTGTAAGGAATGGGCAGTGTATTTTAGATTTTCATGAAATACACTGCCTTCTTCATTCAATCTTCAAGAAATAAAAGAACAGGTTAAAGATGAAAGAAGGTCAATCAAGTCGTACTGCCGAAGCCGCTGCTGCTTTACGTGCGAATCACTTTAAAAATACGACAAACCCTGTATTTTCAGATCCCTATGCTTTTGAAATGACCAGTAAAGGTTGGAAAAAGCTTTTATCTACACCACTCATTGTTAAATTAATGAATTCACCCATTTTAAACCGTACCTTAGGTTTATTGAGTGGGCAGGTTGTCGGTCGATCACGTTATGCCGAGGACTTACTTAATCAAGCTGTTCAACACAATATTGAGCAATATGTTTTGGTTGGAGCGGGTTTAGACTCTTTTGTGCTCCGAAAATCACAGCATTATCCAACTTTAAAAATTTTTGAAGTTGACCATCCTGATACTCAGGCTGCCAAACAATCTAAACTCAAAAAATTAGGCGAACTTCCCTCTACTGTTGAATTTGTTTCTATTAACTTTGAGAAAGAATCTATCTCTGAAGCGCTTGCCCGAAGTCGCTATGTACGAAAAGCTCCGGCTTTCTTTTCTTGGCTGGGCACCACTCATTATTTAAAACCAGACACTACGCTACAAACTTTAAAAAGTATTGCTGAATTTGCTGCAAACGGAAGCGAAGTGGTACTCGACTATTCAACCGATTTTCAGGAATTAAAAGGTATTGAGCGACTTGGGAGTATGGGCGTTGCACAGTTTACCCATTTGCTCAAAGAACCTTTACTAGGTCAATTTAAACCTTCAGATTTACATCAGGCGGTTGAAAAAATGGATTTTGAAGTAATCGAAGACTTGTCTGGTGAAGCTATTACTGAACGTTATTTTTATAAGCGTGCCGACAATATACGCCATACATCAGCAACACGTTTGCTACATTTGCGTTTAAAGAAATAAAGATATTTTGATTATTGGCTATTTAACCGCATGGCATGAGGTGTTTTTCCATGCCATCTTTTATAAGCATGAATAAAACTGGCAGGTTCGGCATAACCTAACCATTCGGCAATTTGCTCAACAGAAGCTTTTGGTAATGCCAAATATTGCTCTGCTAAGACCTGTCTAACCTCTTCACGAATCTGGATAAAAGTCATTCCTTCCGATGCCAAGTGACGGCGCAGGGTTCTTATATTTAAATGCAGTCGATCAGCCACTATATCCATGGATGGCATTTCCCCACGCATACTCATCAGCTGCTGTTGCACTAAGGTTGTAAATTTATTTTGTGATTGGCGCTTTTCTAATATTTGACGACATTGTTCTTCTGCAGTGTGCAGAACCAACTCATTCGCCATGAGTAATTTTTGATCCACTTTTTGCGGATCAAGAATTACAAAACTTTTAGCTGCGCCAAATTCTGGCATGACCCCAAATAAATTCCGATAAGGCTCGGCATCACCTTTAGGTTGGAAAGAAAAAGCCAAATATTGGCAAAAATTGTCCTGCACCAAATCTCGCTGTACCGTAATGAGTGCAGCGGCATCGCGTTCAATAATGAATTGACGTACTGAAGATGGAATATCTTGCTCATCAATTTCAATACGGATTCCTTGCGGTGTATCCGACACATCAAAGCGGGTAAAAGCAAAGGTTAAAGTAAAATAGGTTAAAGCCAAATCCAGTGCTTCACGAATGCTCGCACTACTCATCAGAGCCATGCCTAATGGCCCAAATGTGGTGAAATGATAGCGTGTGCCCACCTCTAAGCCTAATGTCGGTCTGTCTCCTAGTTGCTCAACCAAGTTATGAATCAACTGTAATTCCTGATGGCCTGTCACCACCATATTAGGGTCAAGTAATTGTTGTTGGCTAAGCCCAGTCCCTTGCAAAATTGTCTGATAAGAGATGCCTGATTCCATCGCGAAATCAGCCATTAACCGAACACTATGTACACTGCGTTCAAATGCCCATGCATACTTCACTGTATCGCTCAGAATGTCCTCGAATCACAATATTTTGTCCTCATCCATCCTCTAAATCAAGTTAATAAACGTCTATTCTGCATACAGGAAATTGCGATTTTTTCGCTCACTGTTTTTAAGGATTTTAGAGCAGCCTATGTTTAATTCGTCGTCTAATTCAAATAAAAATGTACGCATCGCCATTATTGGCACTGGCTTTGGTGGTCTAGGACTTGCCATTCGTCTCAAACAAGCAGGTTTTGAACAATTTACTCTATTTGAAAAAGCTGCCGATGTAGGTGGTGTCTGGCGTGACAACACTTATCCGGGCGCTGCATGTGATGTGCCGTCACATCTTTATTCTTTTTCTTTTGAACAGGAACTTGGTTGGAAAAATCGCTACGGGACATCTCAAGAGATTTATCAATATTTACGTCACTGTGCCGATAAATATGACCTTCGCCCGCACATCAAATTTAACACTGAAATAGCCAACGCCGAATTTGATGCACTGCAAGGTGTATGGCACATTCAAAGTACAACTGGTGAACAGTTTGAAGCTGAATTTTTAGTGGGTGCGGTAGGCCAACTCAACCGCCCTGCCTATCCAAAACTTAAAGGCATTGAAAACTTCAAAGGTAAGGCATTTCACTCAGCGCGTTGGGACCATGACTATGACTTAACTGGTAAACGTGTTGTAGTCATTGGCACAGGCGCAAGCGCGATTCAGTTTGTACCTGAAATTGCAAAACAAGTGGCTCACCTAGACGTTTATCAACGCTCAGCGCCCTATGTTATTCCAAAACCGGATCGGGTTTACCAACCTTTAGAGAAAAAAGCTTTCCGTAAACTGCCGATCTTGCAAAGTCTAGACCGTGCCTTGCAATATGGTCATCATGAAATTCGCCTACTTGCCTTTACAACTTCACTCAATGAAATGCCTTTGGTGGAATACATATTCCAGCGCCACATTCGAAAAGTTGTTAAAGATGGGAAGTTACGCCATCGTTTAATGCCGGACTATCCAATTGGTTGTAAACGTATTTTAATCTCTAACCACTGGTATGAAACGCTGACCCAACCTCATGTTGATGTGATTAATACCGGCATTCAAGAAATTACCGAACATGGCATTTTAGACACGGAAGGAAAGCTGCGTGAAGTTGATGCCATTATTTACGGTACAGGTTTTACGGCGACTGAATTTATGGCGCCAATGCAAATTACTGGACTTGATGGGCGTACATTAAAAGACACATGGAAAGATGGTGCTGAGGCTTATTTAGGCCTAACAGTAAACGGATTCCCTAACTTCTTTATGTTGTATGGACCAAATACCAACCTCGGGCATAACTCAATCGTCTATATGATTGAAAGTCAGGTGAATTATATTTTAGATGCACTGCGCACTACTTTGAAAAATAACCTGCTGTTCACCAACATTCGTGCCGAAATTCAACACGAGTTTAATCAAAATATTCAGGAAAAAATGAAAAAAACGGTGTGGGCGCAAGGCTGTACCAGTTGGTATCAAACTGCTGATGGCAAAAATACCAATAACTGGCCAGGTTTTACCCTTGAATATCGCCAACGCACTCGTCGCTTTGACATTGAAAACTACACTCAGGTGTCGGCTATTTCTTAAATACGCTTCGCTATAGGAAATGAGAAAAATAAACGGAGAATTTTATGGAGTCTTTTAAAAATAAAGTCGCAGCTGTGACAGGTGCGGGTTCAGGTATTGGACAAGCAATTGCAATAGCCCTCGCCAAACAAGGCTGTCATCTGGCACTTTCTGATATTAGTGAAGCCGGGTTAGCCAAAACAGTCGAGCTCTTAGCACCCTATTCTGTCAAAGTCACCACTCAAAAAGTTGATGTGGCTAAACGTGATGAGGTTGCAACTTGGGCAAAGGCAGTGGTAGATGAGCATGGCCAAGTTAACCTGATTTTTAATAATGCTGGTGTCGCAATAGGGAGTACGGCTGAAGGTGTGAGCTATGAAGATCTTGAATGGCTCATTGGTATTAATTTTTGGGGCGTGGTTTATGGCACCAAAGAGTTTTTGCCTTACTTAAAGCAAAGTGGTGATGGGCATATTATTAATATTTCTAGTATGTTTGGTTTAACAGCTCAACCGACCCAAAGTGCTTATAACGCCAGTAAATTTGCCGTTCGTGGTTTTACTGAATCATTGCGCCAAGAACTTGATATGCAAAATGCTGGTGTGAGCGCGACTTGTGTGCATCCGGGTGGTATTCGCACCAATATTGCCAAAGCTGCACGTATGAATAATAGCGTCCAGTCTTTAGGAATGGACCCGCTAAAAAGCCAAGATGCTTTCGATAAATTACTTCGCACCCCTGCTGATGATGCAGCTCAGCAAATTTTGGAAGCTGTTCGTAAGGACCGTCGCCGTTTACTTATTGGAGCCGATGCAAAAGCCGTTGATGTAATTCAGCGTATTCTGCCGCAAGGCTACCAAAAGATCTTTGCAGCCGCGACCGCTTGGCAAACTCGCCTACTCAACAAATCAGCAAAATAAAAATAGTGGTCAGCATGCTCTTAATTTTAGGAGATGCTGGCTAATCTCACATGCTTAGTATGAGTCCTTATTATGAAGCAGCTTCTTGCATGGACCATCCGTACCACACTACGTCCAGCTTTATCCCCTAAAACACCACTAAGGCTACAACGTTTTTGTAGTGATGCAGCCAGCGCTATTGTGCTTGGGCCTCGTGGTTATCAAACAAAAAAGCAAATAATTGCTCAAGTTCCTACGCTTCATATTCTGCCTAGGACTATTAAGTCGGGTCTCGGTATTTTGTATTTACATGGTGGTGGCTATGTCGTGGGCAGTAGCAAAAGTCACGCTAAACTTGCCGCTCAGATCGGACATGTAGCTCAAGCACAAGTCTGGTTACCTGAATATCGTCTGGCCCCAGAACACCCAAGCCCTGCTGCTATTGAAGATAGCATTGCAGTCTATAAAACTTTACTTGCTTACGGACAAGACCCTAAAAAACTTGTAATTGCGGGTGACTCCGCTGGCGGCGGGCTGAGCTTAAGCACCGTAATTGCTTTACGAGATGCGGGTTTACCTTTACCAGCGGCGTTAGTTTTACTTTCGCCTTGGGTTGACTTAAGTCTTTCAGGAAACACAATAAAAACTCATGCTGCTCAAGATGCAATGCTCTCGGAAGACTGGTTAACTTGGTGTGCAAAAAACTATTGCGGCCAAAAATCGGCAACCGATCCAACGTGTTCCCCACTTTATGCTGACTTAACCGGATTACCGCCAGTTCTGATCCATGTCGGTACCGAAGAAGTTTTATTAGACGATGCAAAACGTCTTGCTGAACAGACTGAAAAATACGGCATTCCGACGAACTTAAAGCTTTATGACCAAGTCGGACATGTTTTTCAATTTCATGCAGGTATACTAAAGGAATCTAATGACTCCATTGAGCGCATTAGGCAATTCATTGATAAACATACAGAGTCAATATAAAAAATATCATTAGACAGGAGCCTTCATCATGACAATAAACAATTATGACTATGATTACCTGATTATTGGTTCAGGCTTTGGTGGTAGTGTTTCTGCTTGCCGTTTAACCGAAAAAGGCTACTCGGTTGCCGTAATGGAAATGGGGCGACGCTGGAAAGCTGAAGATTTTGCTAAAAACAACTGGAATACCCGCCGCTGGATTTGGCGTCCGAGCATGAAACTTTTCGGTTATTTCAACATGCGTTTTTTTCGCCATGTCACCATTATTTGCGGTAACGCCGTAGGTGGCGGCTCAATTACCTATGCCAATACCCTACTGGTTCCACCTGAACATATTTGGGATGAGGGCACGTGGGCAGATGCGGCGGACTGGAAAAATGAAATGCCTCAGCACTATGCTGAAGCAGAACGTATGCTTGGCGTGACTGATAATAAAATTTTCGGCCCTGCCGACCACATGCTAAAGAAAATGGGTGAAGCAGTCGGTGTCGGCCATACATTTAAACCCACTCGTGTTGCTACTTTCTTTCCACCGGAAGGTGAAGAAGGTGGGAAGACCTACCCCGACCCTTATTTTAACGGCGAAGGTCCAGACCGTGGCACCTGTACCGCATGTGGCGGTTGTATGACGGGTTGTAAACACAACGCAAAAAATACATTAGATAAAAACTATTTGTACTTTGCCGAAAAAAATGGCGCCAAGGTTTATGAAGAAACCAAAGTAGTTGATGTTAAACCGCTCAATGATAAAGCCGATGGCAGCGATGGTTATGAAGTCACGACTGAATGTTCAAGCTCATGGTTTAACAAACAACGTCGTACTTGGCGAGTTCGTAATGTGATTTTCTCGGCATCTTCTTTAGGGACACAAGAGATGTTGTTCCGTTTAAAACAGTCCGGTTCTCTGCCAAATATTTCTGATGATTTGGGTAATCGGGTTCGTACCAATGCCGAGTCAATTTTAGGTGTTCGTTTTTTTGATAAAGATGTCGACATGAGTAAAGGTGTTGCTATTGGTTCAAGTATTTACATTGACCATGACACTCACATTGAAGCAACTCGCTACCAAAGTGGCTCAGATGCCATGGGCCTTATGTGTACTTACATGGCTAAAGGCAAACCGGGTTGGACACGTATTTTCTTCTGGTTATGGGCACTCATTTGCCATCCATTTATTTTCCTTCGTATGAGTAATCCTGTCAGTTTTGCACGTCAAACCTTAATTTTCTTAGTGATGCAAACTGCCGATGCCTCAATCAACATGCGCTTGAAACGTAATTGGTTCTGGCCTTTTAGTAAAGTGTTATCGAGCGAAGGTAAAAAGCTACCTGTTTATATTCCGCAGGCCAATGCATTTACTGAAAAAGTTGCCAAAATGTTTAATGGCCACCCCATGACGACCATTACCGAAATTTTGTTTAATGTACCTTTTACAGCTCACTGTATGGGTGGTTGTGCAATTGCTTCAAGTCCAGAGCGTGGTGTGGTAGATGGACAAAATCGGGTGTTTAACTATAAAAACTTATACATTGTAGATGGTTCAATGTTAGGTGCAAATTTGGGCGTTAACCCAAGTCTCACCATTACAGCTCTGGCAGAACGTGCAATGTCTTATATTCCGGCTAAACATACTTTAGAAGAACAAGCTTATACTCAAACTCATGATGAAGTTTTAGAAACAGCAAAAGTATCTGCTTAACCACATCCAAAAGCAGGTTAAAACCTCAAATAAAAGGTTTCAACCTGCTTTTTTAATATTTAAAATTTAAAGGTGTAATCAACATTCAACCGCGTTTCATTTGCCGAGTGGAAAGTCATATTCGTTGGCATGTCATTACGGTAGTGAGAAAAGCGAGCTCGCATTCCTAAGCCTTTTAACTTGCCTTCTGGAATTTTATAACCCAAATCAAACTCTAGCGAATCTTCTTTAAATCGCTGATCGCCATATTGCAGTAAATCAATATCTTCGCCTTTTGCGTAGCGAGTCATAAAACGTAGTCCGTTTAATGAAACATCCCCTATCCGCGTATTTTTAAAGTCATATTCGTAACGAATTGAATAGACTTTTTCGTCTTTATTTGAGTAGTCCGAACTCATAAAATCAAGCACAACCGGACTTTCAGTTCCCGACAAAAATGGCAGACCAGTCGAGCCAAAAGACTGCATGTAGCCCAAAGAAACCGTATGATTTTGATAGTTCAAACCAAATAAGCCACTAATATGTCGGTTATCGACCTCTCCTATTTTTTTACTTCCAGTTTCTTCACTATTAAAAAACCGCACATCATTTAAAAAGTTAAGCTGGTCATTTAAAGGCTGTTTTCCGTTAAAACCCAAAAATTGTTGCTGGTAAATATCTTTGAGTTCAGCATGATAAGCACGTAAACGGTAGTCTTTTAACTGATAACTTCCACCTAAAGTATAAAACGAGTCAGTGGTGGCAGCTTTGTTAAATCGATGATTGATATTGTCTGTTCCAACATCGGTATAACGAATTGAATCGCGCTGCCGTACTTCGTCGACATAAAACCCTTCAAGTTGAAGATTTGGAATTTCATTTGAAACAAAACGGATACCGCGATAAGTCTGTGGGAACAAACGTGCTGGCGATGAAAAAATGGTCGGTAACTGTGGAACTAAATCTCCCACAAAAAGCTCATTTTTTCTAAATTTAGCCTTCCCTGTAATGCCTATTTTTCCATAATAGTCGTCACGCGAGTTGTCAGTATTCACTGGTAATAAGCCACTACGTGCATAGTCATCAGCACGGCTTCCCATCAGGTTAAAACCTGCCATTGCGAGCACATCAACACCAAACCCAACTGTCCCTTCGGTATAACCCGACTGTCCTTTAAAAATTAAACCCTGTGCCCAATCTCTGGCCGCCGTATAGGGATATGGGTCTTTTTTATAGTCTCGGTCGAAGTAAAAATTACGCAGCGTCAGCTCAGCTTTACTGTCTGCTATAAACTCAGCATGCACAAATTGACTAAATAATGGGCACAAGCATACCCCCACCCACAATGGTGTCTTTTTCATTTTTTAACTCAACTATTTAATTTTTAATGGATTAAGGTGCTGTTTTAAGTGAGAAGTTTTGCTCTTTCTTACTTCGGTAAAAAGCGCTACCTAAACTCAAAATCAGGAAAATAGCCAAAATAAACACCACACCGTAATAGGCATACAGCGTTGCAGGTGCAATACCTTTATCTAAGAAAATGCCTGCAACCGTTGGCGATAAGATTGCCCCAATCCGACCAAAACCAATCGCATAGCCCACACCTCGACTACGGATTTCAGCATCGTAAATTGTTGGAGAAATAGAATATAAACCTGCCACACAGCCATTAATGAGTGTGCCAAGTAATAAACCGACTATGAGAGCAATGCTCACTTGAGATGAAACGGCGACAAATAGGAAAACACAGACAGAGGTTAATCCCAGAAATAAGCTTAGGGCATAGAAAATTTTCATGCGTGAAGCAAGTAAACCAATAATGGCTGCTCCGAAAATACCACCAATACTAATTAAAATACCGGTACTTACGCCTTGTTCAGGCGACATTCCCATTGAAATCAGAATTTTTGGTGTCCAGCTCATGACAAAGTAAAAGCCAAACATCACTAAAAAGAATGCAAACCAAAGGCAAAGTGTCTGGAACCCCTGCTGCCCTGAAAATAATTTACCAATATCACCTGTATTTTTTTGATTATTCTGACCGTAATAAGGTAAAGCTTTTAAAGCAGTTAACCCCATGCGGTTTACTGTTGCGTTAATACGTTCTAGTGCCTGTTTTGGTCTTTTCGCCAACAAATAATCTAAAGATTCAGGTAATAACCACGCACTAATCAATAACATCACTATGGTTGTGATGCCCCCTGCCAAAAAGATTGAACGCCAACCTAAATGCTCAATCAATGCTAGTGAGAGTACTCCGCCCAGTGTCGCACCAATGCCATAACCTGTAGACATTAAACTCACTGCGAGACTGCGCCAGCGTGCATTGGCATATTCACTTGCCAAGACATTACTACTCGCAAGAATCCCACCTACCCCAATTCCGGTAATAAACCGAAGTGCGGCCAACATGCCATGACTTTGTACTAAAGCACAGCCCAACATGCTAAGACCTGCAATGACAAGACAAACTAAGATGAGTAAACGGCGACCGATTTTATCGGCTAAAGGCGCGAGAAAAATGGAACCGGCAGCCATTCCAAAAAGGCCAGCACTTAGCAACAAGCCAATTTGTGCCCCTGAAAGTGACCATTCTGCTGACACGGATGGAGCGGTAAATGCCATTACCATCACATCAAAGCCATCAATAATATTGAGACAAATACAGATCAAAATGACGAACCATTGGTAACGGCTCATGTTGTTTTGATTGATCTCACTTAGAACGTCTCTTTCCATTTGTGTATCTCCCTTGGATAAGACATACACACGACATTGCTAATATGAGCGATTGGGTGGTTATGCACATCCGTATCCATAATGACCTAGAGGAATATTTGTTTTTTGAGCATCCTGCTCTTTTTCTATACTGAATATTTGGATCCAAAAAATCAACTAAAATTATAAATTGATTATTAAAACATCTATAAACATATAAATTATATAAGTATAAAATTATTAAAAACATAAAATTAGATTGTTTGAATATTTTTATGGATCCACAATAAAAAATCTATTATGATCGATTCCAGAGCATTTTTTAGCCAAAAAAGCTCTGTTCATTTCTATGAAATGCAAGATGCATTTATAAAACTTCAAAGGATTGTTGTTATGAAACTCAAAAGAGTAAGCCAGCTTACATTGGGACTTTTTTTTGCCAGCCAATTGTTTTACACAACGCAAGCAGCATCTCCAAAAAATCAGCCACTACCCAACATCATGATTATTTTGGCCGATGATCTTGGATTTTCAGACATTAGTGCCTATGGCAGTGAGATTAAAACACCTCATATTGACAGCCTGTTAAAGCAAGGAAAAATGCTTTTCAATTTTCATGCTTCATCAATGTGTTCACCTACTCGTGCACAGCTTATGACAGGTGCAGATAACCACTTGGTAGGTTTAGGTGCCATGTATGAAACTTCTAAACGACAAGAAAAATTGGTTGGAGCCAATAGCCCACGTGCACTCCTTAAAATTGATGGATATTCAGGACACCTAACGCAAAATGCGTATACACTCGCAGAAATTTTAAAAACACAAGATTATTACACCTTTATGGTCGGTAAATGGCATTTAGGCTATGCTCCCGACCAAAACCCTAAAGCCCGTGGTTTTGATCAATCTTTTGCTCTACTCGATGGCTTCGATTTACATTTTAAAGACCAACCTAAAAACTATCCGCGCAATACTCAATACACAGAAAATGGTCAAAAGGTCACACTGCCTGACAACTACTATTCGACCGACTTTTTTACACAAAAAGCTTTTGAGTACTTAGACAAAAATAAAGCGCAAAAACCATTTTTTGCCTACCTCGCCTATACAGCTCCACACTGGCCGATACAGGCACCTGCTCACTATAGAGATTTATATAAAGGTAAATACGATCAAGGCTACGATGCAATTCGTAAACAACGCTTTGAGAGACAAAAGCAATTAGGATTAATTCCTACAAATGCAGAATACCCAGTCGAACGTGGTAACCAAGCTTTAGGCACCAAAAGCTGGAATGAACTCACCCCACAAGAGCGCAAATATGAAGCGCGTAAAATGGAAGTTTATGCTGGCATGGTCACTCAGTTAGATGATCGAGTGGGCGATGTTATTCAATATCTTAAAAAGCATCATTTATATGACAACACTTTGATAGTGTTTATGTCAGATAACGGCGCTGAAGGTGGTGATCATAATTTCCCAATGGGTGATGCCGACAATCGCTATGAAAATATAGGTAACGCCAGCTCATATGTTTACATGGGACCACGCTGGGCCGAAGTGAGCAGCACACCATTTACCCACTGGAAGTCAGCTGCTTCAGAAGGTGGAGTACGTGTTCCATTTATTGTTAAATCGCCTGTACAAATTTCTAAACAACGTGGAATTAATAATAACTTTGCGACAGTCAGAGATATATTCCCAACCGTTATGGAACTAGCGGGTATTCAAAATAATCAAATCTATCCAACTTCAAGCACTAAAATTAAACCGTCTGGTTTTAGCCTAATTCCTGCTTTTAAGGATAATACTGCCCGTATTCGCCCTGTTAATTATTATGACTTTAAAGAATTGCATGGCAGCCGCTACGCCAAAACTGACGAATGGAAACTTGTTGAAAACTCACCTTCTAAATTTAAAAGCCACGGTTGGGAACTCTACAATTTAAAAACAGATTTTAATGAGCAACATAATGTTTATGCAGAACATCCTGAGATCGTCAAAGTCTTAAATAATAAATATTTAAGATATGCCGATGAAAATGGTGTTGTGGATTTTGAGCAATACAATAAAAAGTAGAGAAAACCAGATGAAACAAATCATGATGCTTTCATCGTTTCTCTTACTTGGTGCATGCCAAAAAACCACGCCTCAACTAGAACAGACCACCTTGCCCGACTTAGGCAGCAAAGCTAAATGTAATTCTTATTCGGGCCTTCCTTCGGGTTGGCCTAAAAACAAAGAAGCCGGCATGGTCAAGCTTCCGCAAGGAAAAATTGTTTTAGGCACCACACAAGGTTATGAAGATGAACGCCCATTAAACTTACAGGCAACTTCCGTTCCCGCTTTTTTAATTGATGCAACTGAAGTCACCAATGCCCAATTTCAAGAGTTTGTTAAACAAACGGGTTATGTCACCGATGCAGAAAAGCAAGGCGGTGCGGCCATGTTTGTACAACCTGAGCATCCAGTTGAAGAATTACAGTGGTGGAAATTTGGAAAAGGTGCCAACTGGAAACATCCTTGGGGATTAAACAACCCTAAACAACCTGCACCTCATGAACCTGTACGTATGGTGACATGGAATGATGCTTATGCTTATGCAAACTGGCTCGGTCATGACTTACCGTCTGAGCTTGAGTGGGAGTATGCAGCCAAAGGTTTTCAGCAAAACTCCGACATTGGCCCCACCCATGAAGGCCATATTGTAGCCAACTTCTGGCAAGGTGAATTTCCATACAAAAATGTTCAGGAAGATGGTTTTAAGGATGTGGCCCCTGTTGGTTGTTTTAGCAAAAACCCATTTGGCTTATACGACTTGATTGGCAATGTATGGGAATGGACGCAAACACCCTATACAGGTCCAAGAGATCATCATATGGGAGATCCATCGAAATATCGGCAAAGTCACGAACAGATTTTGCAATACACGATTAAAGGTGGATCTTATTTATGCGCTACCAACTATTGCGCGCGTTATCGTGCTGCCGCGAGGCATCCACAAGAACTCGACCTTGCCACCAGTCATGTCGGATTTAGAACAGTAAAACGCTTTTAAACGGATTTAAAAATGAAGCATATTTTTATTTATGGGATTTTCTTCTCAGGGACGACCCTTGCCTGCTGTTTAGCTCATAGTGCAGTCGATGTTAATTTTCAAAATACACTCACACTAAAAACATTCAACTTCGACAGACAATATGAAAATGGGACCAGCCCCGATACTCATAGCTTGAGCCAAGGCCTGATCTATCGTGGCGACTGGTCAACCAAACTTAATGAGGTTCAGCTACACCTCAATCCAAGCATTCAATATGCTTATCGCCTAAGTAGCGACCAACACACCAATGATATGGTCATACCCTTTGACCCTAATACCAAGAAACAAGCACAAGACCAAGTTAAATATGGCTTAGGTGCTGGAATTGAATATCAAAACTTTCGCATGAATGTAGGTGAAATTATTCCCGACTCACCACTTACCCCACAAGTCGACACACATCAATTACGAGTGAACTACAAAGGCTTGGAATTAAAATATAAGACACCGCAACAAAATTTCGAGCTGGGTTTGATTAACCGTTATTCACCCAAAAATGAGGAGGACTACCACAAACTCGCCATATCAAAACATGAATCTGACGGACTCTATTTCTTTCAATGGGATGGCAAAACACCACGGTACCACTGGAAATTTTATAATGGTTACTTAACAGATCTCATCAATCAAAGTTACCTTGCTTTTGATTATCAATGGACAAAGCAGCACACTACAAAATTACGTGTGTTTCGCCACGACGATGTCGGTAAATCAAAGCTTGGTGAATATGACAATACATCCATAGGCGCTATGCATTTCATCAAACATGGCAACTTTACAACCGGAATTGGCTATCAAGAAAACTTTGGCAAAGATGGCATCCCAAAACTCGACAATATGCCCATCCCGCATATGGTGAACTGGACCTTAGGCGCGTTTACCAAAGCAGATGAAAAGTCTTATCATTTCGTTGCCTCGTATGACTTTAAAGACTATATCAAGGGTTTAAAAATCACCTATAAATATATTTATGGCGATTCATTTAAGACCATGAACCAAAAGGATTTTGAGCAAGAAAGTGACGTGTTGATTCAATACGACCTAAATGCTTGGATTAAAAATCTTAAGTTTCTTTTCTTAAATATTAACTACGACACCAAACATGGCAAAAGTCTGGATGAACAGCGCATGATGCTTCATTACACTTTTAATTTCTAAATTTTCACGCCCCATAATGGCTATAATTACAGCCATTATGGATCCAAATAAACCAATAAAAAATTTCACCACAAAATTCCAAAGAAACGTAGAAGTCCTTAACAACAGTTAAAAACAGACAAATCAACCAACTTTAAAGAACAATATTTTTGAATAAATATACTGCTTATCAATTGACCAATATTTTTATTTATTATAAATTGGATCCAATAAGTGATAAGGAGTCGTCACAAATGTTTATTAAAAATGCTTGGTATGTCGCTTGCCGTCCAGAAGAAATCCAAGATAAACCATTAGGTCGCACCATCTGTGGTGAAAAAATCGTTTTTTATCGTGGTAAAGAAAACCAAGTTGCAGCCGTTGAAGATTTTTGTCCGCATCGAGGTGCCCCACTCTCACTTGGCTATGTCGAAGATGGCAACCTTGTCTGTGGTTATCATGGCTTAGTCATGGGTTGTGATGGAAAGACTGTTTCAATGCCAGCCCAACGTGTAAATGGTTTCCCTTGCAACAAAGCATATGCAGTTGTTGAAAAGTTCGGCTTTATTTGGGTATGGCCAGGTGAAAAGGCTTTAGCAGATGAAGCAAAACTCCCAACTTTAGAATGGGCAGATCATCCTGAATGGAGCTATGGCGGAGGCTTGTTTCACATTCAGTGCGACTATCGCCTAATGATCGACAATCTAATGGATTTAACCCATGAGACCTATGTTCACTCAAGCAGTATTGGGCAAAAAGAAATTGATGAAGCCCTGCCAGTGACTAAAGTTGACGGTGACCATGTCATTACCGAACGCTATATGGAAAATGTGATCGCACCTCCATTTTGGCAAATGGCCCTTCGCGGCAATCATTTAGCAGATGATGTACCTGTCGACCGTTGGCAACGTTGCCACTTCTTTGCGCCAAGTAATGTCCACATTGAAGTAGGTGTAGCGCATGCTGGACATGGCGGTTATCACGCACCGAAAGACAAAAAAGTGTCCTCAATCGTGGTCGATTTTATTACACCGGAAACTGAAACATCACATTGGTATTTCTGGGGAATGGCACGTAACTTCCAGCCAGATAATGCTGAACTCACCGATCAAATTCGTGAAGGCCAAGGCAAAATCTTTACTGAAGATTTAGAAATGCTGGAGCAACAGCAGCAAAACATTTTAAACAATCCACATCGCAAGTTACTGATGCTCAACATCGACGCAGGCGGTGTCCAGTCTCGTAAGGTCATTGACCGACTACTTGCCGAAGAAAATAAAACACCTCCTGAAACGTCCACACAGAAGTTTCCAAACATTCGGATTATTTAAAGGAGCATGAACATGGACGTTATTATTCAAAAAATTCACCAGCTCACCCCGACCATTCGTGCTTTTGAATTGGTTGCAGCAAATGGTACGGAGCTGCCGAGTTTTGAAGCAGGTGCACATATTGATGTGCATCTAAAAAACGGCCTCACCCGTCAGTATTCACTTTCAAACTGCTGCACTGAAAAACATCGTTATGTCATTGGTGTTTTACATGATGCCAATTCACGCGGTGGTTCACGTTGTATCCATACTGAATATCGTGAAGGCGACCATTTAAAGATTGGTGAACCGCGTAATTTATTTGAGATTCACCCACAAACCAAACAGGCGGTTTTATTTGCAGGCGGTATTGGGATTACCCCTATTTTGTCGATGGCGTATCGGCTTAAGTCGGCCAATATTCCTTTTGAATTGCACTACTTCGTTCGTAGTCATGAAATGATTGCCTTCTATGGCAATTTAACCGAGCACTTTGGTGACCAAGTCCATTTTCACATTCAAGATCAATCAGACACCGAATGTAATATGGTAGAGGCTTTGGGCCAAGCTTCACCTGATAAACATTTATATGTGTGTGGGCCTACAGGGTTTATGCAGTTTGTCATGAACGCGGCCGAACAAGCAGGTTGGCATAGCGAACAGTTACATCAAGAGCATTTTGTCGCGCAAAAAGTAGATACGTCCAACAATGAAGCTTTTACAATTGAAGTGAAAGGTACAGGCCGCCGAATTGAAGTATTGCCAGAGCAGACTGCTACTGAAGCATTAATTGCGAATGGTTTTGATATTCCTGTTTCATGTGAACAAGGCATTTGCGGCACATGTATTACCCGTGTTGTAGAAGGTATACCTGATCATCGCGATTTATTTATGACCGATGAGGAACATGCACTAAATGACCAATTTACGCCTTGTTGTTCTCGTGCAAAAACTAAACATCTTGTAATTGAGCTTTAACTCGAGAGTTCCTTTATTCAAAAATAAAGGAACTTCTTTTACCTTAAGCGCTGAGAACATTTCTTAGGGTTTCACCTAAAATCACCACACTACTGTGCTCACGCATTAAAGTTTCAGCACGCCCTGCCTGACGATTTACCAATGCATCGAAAATCGAACAATGCTGTAAATGCGCATAGTGCAAACGGCGATATTCCGATAAAGCTTGGTTCTGGTCATAGGTAATGGCTTGGGCAGAAGCCATTGGCAATTGGTTGTTTTTTGCTAAGGCTTGGATGAGCGCAACGTTTTGCGCCCCCTCAATAATGGTGTCATGAAAGATGACATTAAAATGGTGATAACGTTCTAGCTCAGCATCACCAAACTCGTCTTTTTCATTAAAGAGTTTTTCAGTTTCCTGAATGCAATGTTGCAAGGTCTTTTTCTGATCTTCGCTTAAGCCTTGTTCGGCCAAAGTTTTCGCAGCCAACCCTTCAAGCACACCGCGCACTTCAAGTGCGTCATGCACCAGTTTTCCGGAAATTTCACGAACCGTGTAACCACGAGTTGGGTTTTTAATGAGGAGACCTTCTTGTTCGAGCAACCGAAAGGCTATACGAACAGGCTGGCGTGAAACACCAAGTAACTCGGCAGTAGGAATCTCGGCAATTCTGGCACCGCCTTCAAGTTCCCCTGAAATAATCATTTTTCTTAGTTTTAGTAAAACTTGTTGTCCTGAAGACATTCGTTGCCACACATCATCAAAAACGTCACTTCGATGCTAGCAAGTTCATTTGCAAAATGAAATCAATTTTCTGTGTGAATCAGTACTTAGCAATTTAACTCAACCTAAACAAACACACTTATTTAAAATTTTTAAGATTATTGACCATAATATCGAGATTATTGCGAATTAAATAAGCCAAGTTAATATCAATGCCTTCAAGCATTTTTTCTTCGACTTTTAAAACCACTTCATTGCATTTGTTTAACTTTTCAATCCCGCTTTCGGTCAGGGTAATTAAAATACGGCGGCCATGTGTCGGGTCCGGTTTTTTCTCAATCCAGCCATTCACCAGTAAATCTTGCAAGATTTTATTGGCAGATTGGGGCTTTATGAAAGAACGCTCAGCAAGCTTGGCATTGGATAAATTACTTTTTGAAGCTAAAACAGAAAGTGCGGTAAATTGCGGTAAGGTAATTTCAAGCTCTTTTAAATGTTCTGTTAAATGTTTACTAATAATTCGGTCAACACGAGCAATCATGTAACTTAACTTAGGCTCATCTTCTACTTTTTTTTGAACTAAATTCGAACGTACCATAACCTTTCAATCATCATAAGAAAATCTGTAGTGAAAGTATGAGGTTCTAACCCCATACTTTCGTTAAAACTTAGCGAGCACCTGAGCTTTGTACTAAATGTACAGGCTGTTTAGGTTTTTTGACAAGAAGTAATGCAGAGATCGCTGCAATTAAGATCACTGGAATACTTGAACCAATCACGATGGTCGAGCTTTGTCCAAGCGAGAGTAAAAACCCTGCCATTAAAGGCCCTGCAAACGAACCAATACGCCCGATTGCAACCGCAGCGCCAACTCCGGTTCCACGCATTTCGGTTGGATAATACATGGCAGCCAAACCATACAACGCTGATTGCCCACCCACAATGAATAAGCCACAACCCACTGCCGAAAGTGCAAGTAAAGCAACGGTTGGAGAAATTGCTAAACAGCATAGTGAGAATAAAATGCCGAGATAAATTAGCTTAATCACAAAGCTCATGCGTAATTTATCAAGCAATACGCCCATGAGAATCGAACCTAAAATTCCGCCAACGTTATAGCCCATCTGTACATAGTTCGCCTGTAGTTTTGATAGGCCCTGCGCACCCATCAGCAATGGCAACCAGTTCAACAAGAAGTACAACACCACCAATGTGCAGAAAAAACTTATCCAAAGTTGAATGGTTGACATACGACGCTCTTTGGCAAATAAAACCTCAAAGAATGGCGTAGTTTGCTGTGCTTGAACTTTGCGTTGCAGGTAGTCATTTGACTCAGGTAAAAAGCGCATAATCAGTGGGATTAGTAAAATAGGCGCAATCCCCCCGATATAGAAAATATGACGCCACTCTGCATCGCCTGCCAATGACATGGCAACGACGGAAGTGAGTAAGCCACCAAAAGGAATGCCGCTATACATCACACTAACTGCAGTGCCTTTGTGCTGGTCAGGTACAGCTTCAGAGGCAAGTGTAATCATCATGGGTAATGCCCCACCCATTCCTAAACCTGTACAAAAACGAATGAGTAATAGCAAACTAAAGTTAGCAGCATAAGCCGTTAGCAAAGACATAATTCCAAAAAGTAAAATACTAAAAATCAGAATTTTCTTACGCCCGACAATATCAGCAAACCGACCGCCTAATATTGCACCTGGTAACGTCCCTAAAATTGCAGCACTAAATGCCCATGCCATCTGGGCATTGTCTAACATAAACTCAGCCCGCATTCGTGGAGCGGCTACCCCCATTGATTGAAGATCAAAGCCTTCAAAAATCGCTATGGCAAAGCACAGTAGCAACGTGATTTTTGCCCTTGAAGGCTGTCCTGATATTTTTTCCATTGTGTTGTCCTTTATTGACTAGTCGTTCCATTTAGCCCTTTGTGTATTATTTTTAAACACACCAAAAATATCAGTTAAACTTATTAAAAAATCAACATATTTTTATTTAAAATTAATTTTTAAAATAATTAATATTTAAAATACAACAAATTATAAAATATTTGTGAAATTTTCCAAAAAAGACTTGAATGTAAGTTTAACTGATATTAGATTAAATCCCAGAACAGCAAGAAATCATTCAAGGAGTATGAAGATGAGTTATGAAAACCGCTGGGAAACAGTAGATGTTAAAGTTGAAGATGGAATTGCATGGGTCACTTTAAACCGCCCTGAAAAGAAAAATGCCATGAGCCCAACCCTCAATCGTGAAATGATTGATGTGCTTGAAACCCTTGAGCTTGATCAAAATGCTAAAGTTTTGGTTCTGACTGGTGCAGGCGACTCTTGGACAGCGGGTATGGATTTGAAGGAATATTTCCGTGAAGTCGATACTCAACCAGAGATTTTCCAAGAGCGTATTCGTCGTGACTCATGTCGTTGGCAGTGGCAACTTCTTCGTATGTATTCAAAACCAACCATTGCTATGGTCAATGGCTGGTGCTTTGGAGGCGGTTTCTCACCTTTAGTGGCATGTGACCTAGCAATTGCAGCAGATGAAGCAACTTTCGGTTTATCTGAAATTAACTGGGGTATCCCACCGGGCAACCTTGTAAGCAAAGCCATGGCAGATACGGTAGGTCATCGTGCATCTTTGTATTACATCATGACGGGTAAAACTTTTAGCGGTAAAGAAGCTGAAACGATGGGCCTTGTGAACAAAAGCGTACCGCTTGCCCAATTAAAAGCAGAAGTAACTGAGCTTGCAAATTGCTTACTTGAGAAAAACCCAGTAGTTCTTCGTACAGCTAAAAATGGCTTTAAGCGTTGCCGCGAACTGACATGGGACCAAAACGAAGACTACTTATATGCCAAGCTTGATCAATGTATCCACCGCGATACTGAAAATGGTCGCCAAGAAGGTTTGAAACAATTCTTAGATGAAAAATCAATTAAACCGGGTTTACAGAGTTATAAACGTACTGGTTAACTTTTGATTCTTTAATGGCAATGTAAGGACGCAACCCATGCAAAATGTACAGTTACTTATTCACGGTCAATCTGTTGATGCATCAAATCAGGCAACTTTTGAGCGTATTAGTCCAATTGATGGAACGGTAGCAACTAAAGCTGCTGCTGCAACACTCGAAGATGTTGATCGTGCCATCGATTCAGCGCAGCAAGCTTTTAAAGTATGGTCGAAACTCTCGCCTACCGAGCGCCGTTTACGCTTATTAAAAGCAGCCGATTTAATGGACCAAAAGACCGAGCAATTCATTGAAACTGGAATGCAAGAAACAGGTTCAACTGCGACATGGTATGGGTTTAACGTTCACCTTGCTGCCAACATGTTACGTGAAGCAGCAGCAATGACCACACAAATTGACGGAAGCCTGATTCCGTCAGATGTGCCGGGCAATCTTGCAATGGGTGTACGGGTTCCTTGTGGTGTGATTGTAGGAATTGCACCTTGGAACGCCCCTGTCATTTTGGCAACACGTGCGCTTGCCATGCCTTTGGCTTGTGGAAACACGGTTGTGTTAAAAGCCTCAGAAGCCTGCCCAGCAACACATCGTCTCATTGGTGAAGTGTTACATGAAGCGGGTCTTGGTGAAGGTGTGGTAAATGTAATTACGCATGCCGCCGAAGATGCACCACAAATCGTAGAGCGTTTAGTGTCTCATCCAGCCGTGAAGCGCATTAATTTTACCGGTTCAACCAAAGTCGGCAAAATTATTGCCGAGACTGCTGCTAAATATTTAAAACCTGTTTTACTTGAACTCGGTGGTAAAGCCCCTGTTGTGGTTTTAAATGAAGCTGACATTAATGAAGCCGTAAATGCAGTCGCTTTTGGAGCGTTCTTTAATCAGGGTCAAATTTGTATGTCGACCGAACGTGTTTTGGTTCAAGATAAAATTGCCGACCAGTTTATTGAAAAGTTGATTGAGAAAACCCGTTCTATTCAGGCAGGTAATCCAACCTCAAAAGACAATGTATTGGGTGTTTTAGAAAGTCGCCGCGCTGCAAACCGTATTCAGCATTTGCTAGAAGATGCCCAAAACAAAGGTGCTGACTTACCTTTAGGCATTCATATTGAAGACACCACCATGCAACCGACGCTGGTACTCAATATTAAACCAGACATGCTGCTTTACCGCGAAGAATCATTTGGACCTGTATGCACAGTTCAACGTTTTTCAAGTATTGAAGAAGGCATAGCACTGGCAAATGACAGCGAGTTTGGTCTGTCTTCGGCAGTGTTTAGCCAGAATATTTCACAGGCATTAGAAGTCGCTAAACAGATTGATTCGGGTATTTGTCATATTAACGGCGCAACCGTACATGACGAAGCTCAAATGCCATTTGGCGGAACAAAATCGAGTGGTTACGGACGATTTGGTAGTAAAGCATCTATTGCCGAGTTTACCGATTTACGCTGGGTTACCATTCAAACCCAATCACGTCATTACCCGATTTAGTCAGGCTAATACGAAGACAAACAGATTAAATAAAAATTGCATGATGCAAAAAAAAATAAAGCGCAGTGATGCGCTTTCCATGGAGTGAAAGAAATGCAAATGAATGCCACTCAATCACAAGACCGCGAACGGTTCGTAAAATTAGGGCAACACGATATTCATTATCACTATAAAGATCAAACGCTCTATATCAGCCCAAAAGAGCAATTAAAACCGTATCCACAAAAACTGACAGATCGGTTAATTCATTTTGCACAAACCAAGCCCGACCATATTTTTGCAGCAAAACGTAATGCTCAAGGCGAATGGGTCAAACTGAGTTATGCAGAAGTTCTACAACGCGCATGGCACATTGCTCAGGCTTTGCATGACCGTAATTTAAGCCAAGAACGACCACTCGTTATTTTAAGTGGTAATGATCTTGAGCATTTAACACTCTCTATGGGTGCCATGTTGGCAGGTGTGCCTTTCTCTGCTATTTCCCCTGCCTACTCTCTGATTTCTCAAGACTTTGGCAAACTTAAACATGTGTTTGAAGTGCTCACACCTGGTATGGTTTATGCCAGCGATGGACAAGCCTTTACTAAAGCCATTCAAGCGTGTATTACACCTGATATTGAAGTGGTAACCAATAAAGGGATTGTAGGCGATCAGATCTGCACGTCTTTTCAATCACTGTTAGATACGTCAGTTACAAATGTTCAAGAGTTTTACCAAACCCTTGATGAAAACCAGATTGCCAAATTTCTATTTACATCAGGTTCAACCAAATTGCCTAAAGCTGTGCCGACCACACATTTAATGTTGTGTGTTAATCAGCAAATGTTATTGCAGACTTTCCCTGAGTTTGAAGAAACGCCGCCTGTCCTACTCGACTGGTTGTCTTGGCACCACACATTTGGCGGCAGTCACAATGTCGGCATCGCACTCTATAACGGCGGTACCATTTACATTGATGATGGCAAACCCGTTGCAGGAAAATTTGACGAAACCATTCGTAATCTCAAAGAAATTTCTCCAACCGTTTATTTAAATGTGCCAAAAGGTTGGGAAGAACTCACCGAAGCGTTAGAAAAAGATGAAGAATTAAGAGACCGCTTTTTTGCCAAAGTTAAAATTCTATTCTTTGCCGGTGCTGCACTTTCAGAAGCGGGCTGGAACAGACTCGATAAAATTGCCCAGCAACATTGCGGAGAAAAAATCCGTATTATGAGCGGATTGGGCATGACTGAAACAGCACCATCTTGTGCTTTTACAACTGGCCCACGCGTGATGGCTGGCTTTATTGGTTACCCTGCTCCGGGATGTGAAATTAAGCTAGTGCCATGTGGTGACAAACTTGAGTTTTGCGTTCGTGGCAAACACGTCATGAGAGGCTATTGGCGCTTAAAAGCAGACCAGCAAAGCACTATTTTTGACGATGAAGGCTTTTTCCATACAGGCGATGCCGTTCGTTTGGTCGATGTCAATGATCCAACTAAAGGCCTAATGTACGACGGACGAATTGCCGAAGACTTTAAACTCAATACGGGTACTTTTGTGAATGTCGGCACACTACGCAACAAAGTGCTTATTCAAGGTAATTTACTGATTCAAGATGTCTGCATTACAGGTTCAAACCTAAATGCGGTTGGCTTTTTGATTTTTCCAAAACTAGATGCTTGTGCTCAATATGCAGGTCTTAAGCTTGGTGAACATTCTGCAACAGAGATATTACAGCATCCTAAAGTCCAGCAATGGTTCCGCCAATTTTTAACGACCTTTAATAAAGATGCGACTGGTAGTTCAAGTACAGTCTCCATGCTTTATTTAATGACCGAGCCCCCTCAACTCGATGCAGGCGAAGTGACCGATAAAGGCAACCTTAATCAAAGCAGTATTACGAAACGTCGTACCGCTTTAATTGATGAGCTTTATCAAAAGCAGACTGATAACCCACTGATTATTCGGGTGCCCACCTTAAAACAATAAGCAATTGAAATAAAAAAGGAAGCTCAAACTTCGGTTTGGGCCTTAGCCTCACTTTTGCCAAAAAAGGTTCAACATGCCACACGATACAGAATTTGAACTATTTCAGGACAGCTATCGCAGGTTCTTAAAAGAACAGGTTGCTCCCTACTACGAACAATGGGAACACGATGGTCTTATCCCACGTGATCTATGGCTTCGTCTTGGGGAAAATGGTTTTTTGTGTGTTGATGTGCCTGAGGAATATGGCGGCTATGGCGCTCCTGTTCATTACTCCCTCATGCTGGTTCAAGAAACTGCTCAAGCGGGCTTTGCGTCTTTAGCTGTTGCCATTGGTGGGCAAAATGAATTGGTTTCTCCTTACCTGCAAAATATCGGATCCGAAGAGCAAAAACGCTATTGGTTACCGAAAATGGTGACAGGGGAAGTCGTCACTGCAATTGCCATGACAGAGGCCAATGCAGGTTCAGACTTACAGGCTATACGCACTCAAGCCATTTTAGAAAATGACCACTATCGTGTGAATGGTTCAAAAACGTTTATTTCAAATGGATTACATGCCGACCTGATTGTTTTGGTGGCAAAAACTGCCCCTCAAGCTAAAGCAAAAGGCATTTCAATATTATTAGTTGATGCTGCTTTAGACGGCATTAAAAAAGGTCGCTCTTTACAAAAAATTGGGCTACATGCTCAAGATACAGCCGAACTATTTTTTGATGATGTTTATGTGCCTGCAACTCAGCGTCTGGGGGAAGAAGGACAAGGCTTTGCTTATTTAATGCAAGAGTTACCTCGCGAACGTTTGAGTATTTCTATGATGGCTTTGGGGTCAATTTTAGGTGCCATAGAACTCACCAAAGACTACGTACTAGAGCGTAAAGCTTTCGGACAACCTTTAAGCCAAATGCAAAACACGCGCTTTGTACTCGCAAACGCGCAAATTAAAGCAAAAGCCGCTCAAGCTTTTGTAGACCAATGTGCAGCGCTGTATCAACAACACCAGTTAAGCGTCACTCAAGTTGCCGCACTGAAATGCTTTATTACCGATGTCCAATGTGAAGTGATTGACCAATTACTTCAGCTTTTTGGCGGCTACGGCTACATGCAGGAATACCCGATTTCACGTTTTTTTGTGGATGCGCGGGTACAAAAAATTTATGGGGGAACCAATGAAATTATGAAGGAAATCGTCGCCCGAGAACTGCTCGGAAAATAATTCGATTTAAAAACCAAACAAGGCAGACACAACAACTATGCCTTGTTGAAAACAAAAAATGATATTTCAGGAAGAAATGCTATGTCGAAATTATGGATGTACTCTACACTCATGCTCTCAAGTTCAGTGTGGGCTGGCAGTTTTATTGATAACAGTTCAGTAGAACTCACCACACGAAATTTCTATTTTGACCGCGACTACCAAGAGCAATCTGCTTACCCTGCTGCCAAGGACTGGACACAAGGGTTTATTCTTAAAGCCAATTCAGGTTATACCGAAGGGACTGTCGGTTTCGGGCTGGATGTGCTTGCAACGGCAGGCTTTAAACTCGATGCTGATGCAGAGCATGGCGGTACAGGAAACTTACCTAGAGACACGCGTACCAATGAACCTACTGACTCTTATGGCGAAATTGGGGTCACAGCAAAAGCCAAAATGAGCCAGACTGAGTTACGTATTGGTACGCTCATGCCAATGAACCCTGTTTTAGTGGCGTCACCTGCTCGTTTGCTTCCTCAAACTTATCGAGGAATTTCACTAACCAGTAAAGATATTAAAGACTTTGATTTACAGGCAGCCTATCTCGATAAAGTGAATCATCGGGATTCGACCAACTATGAAAAAATTAAAATTTCAGGCGTAAATGGACGATTTAAAAGTGCCGAAACTGATGGACTCTATTATTTAGGTGGAAACTATCAGTTTAATCCTGCACTCAAACTCACCGCTTTTTATATGGATGTTGATGATCTTTATAACCAAACCATGGTCGGTGCATTACACCAATACAAAATTAATGACACTACTAATTTTAGCTCTCAATTACGTTACTACCGCAGCCGAGATGATGGACAAGCAAAAGCAGGCTTAGTCGATAATGACCTCTATCATGCGCATTTCGAACTCAAACATCAAAACCATAAATTTATTTTTGGGACTTTCCAACATCATGGCGACACCGCGTTTCCGTATTTAACGGGAGGTGAAACGGGTCTACTCATTGATACATGGCCGGGCGAGTTTTTAAACCCAAAAGAAAAAGCCTATAGCTTCCGTTATGAATATGACTTTAAAGATTATGTACCGGGTTTACGTTTTATGACTCGTTACACCACAGGTCACAATATTTATGCACCTAACTTAGGTGGGACCAATTTAAAAGAACGCGAAACAGACTTTGATTTAGGCTACACCGTTCAAAGTGGCTGGTTAAAAAATCTAGGGCTACGCGCGCGCTACGCCATTTATGACAACAACATGCTCTCTACAGCCAATATCAAACCTGTAAACGAAACCCGTATCAACATCGACTACACATGGAAATTTAAATAATTAAAACCAGAGGTTCTGTCACACATAGAACCTCTTTTTATCTCGGGATAATTCATCATGAAGAAAGTTGTAACACTACTCTGCGGAATTTGTCTCATTGGCCTAACTCATGCCGAAACTCAATATAACCCACCACCTATTCAGCTTGAGCCTTTAGCAAAATTTAGTGTTGATTTAAATGCTCCTGTTTGGGAGTTAGGTACCACCAGTGATGCAGGTAAACGCCGAATTATTCCCATTACAGGTGGGACATTCGAAGGTAAATCCCTTAAGGGCCGCATTTTAAATAATGGCGCAGATTGGCAAATTGTCGACAGTAAAGGGCTGGCCATTATTGATACACGATATTTGTTAGAAACCGATGACGGTGCACTCATTTATCTTCAAACCAAAGGTTACCGCCATGGCTCGGCAGAAACGCTAAAACAGCTTGCCCAAGGCAAAGATGTCGACCCGAAAAACTACTATTTCAAAATTACCATGCAGTTTGAAACCAGCTCACCAAAATATTCATGGCTCAATCAGACCGTTGCGGTAGGCAGTGCAATGCGCTTGGGTAAAGCAGTTATTTATGATGCCTATACCCTGAAATAATAATTTTTATAACACCTACAAAAAGGATGGAGCCTTCATTATGGATCAAAAAACTTTAGAACACTTACCGCCCATCCATCACCATTTGGGTGGACATAATATCCATTGGAATGACCAAAACACTGAACTTAACATCCACTACACGGCGCTAGAAAGCTTTACCAATCCACGCGGCACCGTTGAAGGCGGCATGATCTGCGCCATGCTTGACGATGTGATGGGACTTTTTGCATATCTCGCCAATGACCATAAACCCGCCACCACCATCAACTTAACGATGGATTTTTTAAGGCCCTGTGCTGTGGGCGAAGTCATTACAAAATGCCGATTCATTAAACAAGGCAAAACCGTACTGAATCTCGAAAGTGAAGCTTGGCAAAACAACAAAATGATTGCACGAAGCACAGCTAATTTTTTGGTTTTAGATTAATTGCAAACATTCATTCAATAAGGATATGAATAAATGAATTACACCAACAATAAACGAATTTTGACCCGCTCCGCTTTGGTGCTTGCCATACTTGGTTCTTTGGCAGGCTGTGGAAGTGATAATGATGACACAACGGTTCCGTCAACAACCAAACCACCGCAGTTGTCTCCTGCTGTTGGCGTAAAAATGACAGGAAGCTGTTCAGACTTACTCGAATTTCAGTACAACAATACCGTTATTAGCTCAGCTACCCTTCAAGAAGCAGGTACATTGACTGTCGCCAACAAACCGATTGGCGCACATTGTTTGGTCAAAGGTTATATGGATCAACGGGTAAGCCCTGTCGATGGACAAACTTATCAAATTGGTTTTGAAATGCGCTTACCAATAGACTGGAACGGCCGTTTCCTCTATCAAGGTAATGGCGGAACCGATGGTAATTTAGTTCCTGCAACAGGTCAGGTTGGTAGCGGTGGTCCGCTGACCAATGCCCTGCATGATGGTTTTGCTGTTATTTCCTCCGATGCCGGACATAACGCTTCACAAAATCCAATGTTTGGTTTAGACCCTCAAGCCAGAATTGACTATGGCTACGGTGCGATTACCAAACTCACGCCTATGGCAAAAAACCTAATTAAAACCGCATATGGTAAATTGCCAGACCGCTCCTATGCCGGCGGCACATCGAACGGTGGGCGTCATGCCATGATTGCTGCAACTCGTTTGGGTGACCAATATGATGGAATTTTAGCAAGTACACCGGGTTTTCATTTACCTCGTGCAGCCGCGGCTCAGCTCTACACAGCGCAGCAGCTTCGTCGTGTAGCAACAGATGAAAATGACCTAAGTACCGCTCTTACTCTTACGGAGCGTAAAGTTTTAGCAAAAGCGATTTTAGATCGATGCGATGCCTTAGACGGTATTGCAGATGGCTTGGTTCAAGATGTCGAGGCTTGCCGTACGGCTTTTGATATTCATAAGCATGTACCCGTTTGCTCAAGCACAAGAGATGGTACTTGTTTAAGCACCGAACAAATTGATGTATTAGCCAACATTTACCGTGGTCCTGTAAATTCGGCTGGACAAGCACTCTATGCAACCCAACCTTTCGACCCAGGTTTAGTCGGCAGTAACTGGGCAAGCTGGAAATTCGAATCTTCGGTGGGAACAGCGCGTGACCCAGTTGCTGTCGGCATTCTTTTTCAGGTTCCGCCAGACCCAACTGTGACTCAAAATTCTAGACAATTTGCCTTTAATTTTAACTTCGATACCGACTATCCAAAACTCTCGGCAACCAATGATGTTTATGCTGAAAGTTCGATGTCTTTCATGATGCCACCCGATGAACTCAATCTGGATAAACTCCGTAATCACGGTGGAAAAATGATTGTGGTACAAGGCACAGCAGATGGCGTTTTCTCTGTAGATGACACCCAAAATTGGTACGATCAACTGCTACAACACTATAAAAGTGATGCAAAAGGCACAGCACCTGAATTTGCGCGTTTCTTTAGAGTTCCGGGTATGAACCATACCCGTGATGGCATTGCGACTGACCAATTTGACGCATTGACTGCTTTAGTTAATTGGGTGGAATACGGGCAAGCACCTGACAAAATCATTGCAACTGCACGCGGTGCAGGTAACCCGAGTGGTCAAGTGAATACTGAACTTCCACAAGACTGGGCACCAGACCGCACCCGTCCACTTTGCCCTTATCCGCTGATTGCCCGTTACAATGGTCAAGGTGATAGCGAAAAAGCCGAAAACTTTAGCTGTAAATAGCGCCTTATAAAATTAAAAGAGAGCTAAACAGGCTCTCTTTTTTATCTTAATTTTAGCTCAAGCTTTACTGCTTAAACTTTTTAATACTTTTAGACAAATGAGCTCGCATCATTTGTCTAGCCAACAAACCATCCTGATCGACAATTGCGTTATAAATATTGACATGATCATGGTGAACCGCTTTTAAATATTCTTCGCGATTTTCAGGACTTTGCTCAATAGATTTAACACGTGCACGTGGAATAATTTTTTCGCCAAGATACTTTAAAAAATCAACGAAATATTGGTTTTCAGAAGCTTCAGCAATGGCAATATGGAAATCATAGTCAGCTTTTACCGTACCATCATTTGCATCTGAAGAAATATGTCGTTCAAAGTCTTCAAGCGCAGCTTTCATTTTATCAATATGGATTTGCTTACGGCGCTCAGATGCTAAAAAGACAGCTTCAGACTCAAGGCTAATCCTAAGCTCAAGCAAGGAAATAATGTCATTAATGGTTTCTAAACTGGCATTAGACAACAGAAAGTTTTGCTCAACGGTCTGCTCTTTGACAAAAGTACCAATCCCGTGACGAGTCTCGACAAATCCTAATGAACGCAACTCAGTAATTGCTTCGCGAATGACAGAACGGCTTACTTCAAAAGTTTCAATTAATTCAAGTTCGGTCGGGATCTTTTCTCCAACTTTAAATTCTCCAGACTGAATTTTTTCGATCAGTTGTTCTACAATAATCTGGCTTAGTTTTTTTGTTGATCTAGGTTTAATTGCGCTAGACATAATCTGAAGAACTCATGAAATGTTGAAAAAAATTATAAAATTCATTTTACTATAAACTTAGCCGATAGTCATATTCGGTTTTTAGACCCCTAAGTTATTAAAAATAAAATATTTTCTTTCACTTATTAAACCACTACTCATATTTAAAAAGTAAGCAATTTGTGCTTATTTAAATATTTAATAATTCTTTGAATAAGTTAAAAAATATGCAGCTCAATACTCTTGATTGAGCTGCACCATTTTTAAATTTGGGCCTGACTTAACTGCCCATTGACCAGACGAGTAATCTGTAGAGGATTACTGTCTTTTAATGCATCGGGTAATAATACTTGTGGCGTATTTTGGAAGCATACCGGGCGTAAGAAGCGCTCAATTGCTCCCGTACCTACCGAAGTGCCACGGGCATCACTGGTTGCAGGGAAAGGACCACCATGTACCATAGCATCCGATACCTCTACCCCTGTCGGGAAACCGTTAAACAATACACGGCCAGCTTTACGGGTTAACAAATCAAGAAGCTCGCCTGCCTTAGACAATTCGTTTTCATCACCAATAATGGTTGCTGTAAGCTGTCCACCTAAAGCCTCGATCCCTTTTAACAAAGTCGCTTCATCTTCGACCGCAATCACAATCGACATCGGTCCGAAAACTTCATGTTGTAGTTTTGGGTTGCCTGATAATAAAACAGATTGGTCCGCTTTAAACAGATGTGCTTTTGCTTGAGAAACCAACTCAGGTTCCTGACCCGATGCAATGACCTCAAAACCAGCTTCATTTATTAATGCATCAATACCAGTTCGATAGCTTTTTAAAGTACCTTCATTCAACATAACCTGAGGCACAGCTTTCTGCGTGTTTTCAGCTAAAGCTGTAATAAAGCGGTCAAACTCGGGGCCTTTTACACCTAAAATTAGACCGGGTTTTGTACAGAACTGGCCACACCCCATATTAAAAGAAGCAACCGTATCTTGTGCAATCTGTTCACCACGTGAATGAAGTGCTTCAGGTAAAACCACCACAGGGTTCACACTCGACATTTCAGCAAAAAATGGAATCGGCTGAAGGCGGCTCTGCGCAAGGTTATAAAGCGCCATTCCTCCTTCAAGTGAACCTGTAAAACCAGCTGCTTGAATGAGGGGATGTTCCACCAAGTTTGCACCAATACGGCCGCCAAAAATCATATTGAATGTGCCTTTAGGCATACCGCAAACTTCAATTGCTTTTTCAATGGCTTCTGCAACAAGCTCAGCAGTCGCCATATGGCCAGAGTGTGCTTTAAAGACAACCGGACACCCTGCTGCTAAAGCAGCTACGGTATCACCGCCTGCAGTTGAAAATGCAAGTGGGAAATTACTCGCGCCAAATACGGCAACTGGTCCTACCCCAACTTTATATTGACGCAAATCGACACGCGGCAAAGGCTTACGTTCTGGCAATGCCACATCAATACGAGCACCATAAAAATCGCCACGGCGTAAAAGTTCAGCAAATAGTCGAAGCTGACCAGTAACACGGCCTGTCTCTCCTTGAAGACGAGCAAGTGGTAAGCCTGTTTCAAGTGAAGCGACTTCTTGCAGGTTCGCACCTAATGCTTCAATTTGGCGAGCAATTTCCTCAAGAAAAGAGGCACGTTGCTCTTGAGAAGTTTGGCTATAAACTAAAAAAGCGTTATGCGCAGCTTGAGCAGCCTGATCTACTTCTTCAAGGGTCGCCTGACTAAATACATAACCTGTTGGCTGATAGTCTTTTGCACCTATACTTTCTAAAGCTGGCGCATTTACAGCAACGCGTTGACCATTAATAAACTGCCGACCGTTATTTTTACTCATTTTAAAGCTCCAATACCTAAACAGTTAGAATTATTGCGGACCAAGTGTCGCAATGAGAGCAGCCAAATCTTCATAGTCTGCTTGAGTTAAATCACTTAATGGTGGACGCACAGGACCTGCATCATGCCCAACAATTTTGGCACCTGCTTTAATCATGCTTACCGCATAACCTGATTTACGGTCGCGAATTTTAATCAGTGGCAAGAAGAAATCTTTAATCAAACGATTGGTTGTTTCAAAGTCATCACTGCGAAGCGCGTTATAAAACTCCATAGCAGTCTTTGGAATAAAGTTAAATACAGCTGACGAGTAAACTGGGCAACCTAAGGCTTTATATGGCGCTGCAAAAACTTCTGCTGTCGGCAAGCCACCTAAATATGACAAACGGTCTCCAATAGTTTGAGTCACTGCCGTCATCATATCAATTTGGCCAGAGCTGTCTTTAAAACCGATTAAGTTCGGGCACATCTCAGTTAACTTTTGGATCGAATCGAGATTTAATCTTGATACGCTACGGTTATAAAAAATTACGCCAAAGTCTACTGAATTACATACTTGCTTAACGTGTTCAATTAAACCCTCTTGGCTTGCTTCAGTTAAGTAATGCGGCATTAACAAAATACCGTGTGCACCTAAGCGCTCTGCTTCTTTTGCCTGTTCAATCGCCTGACGTGTCGGACCACCTGCCCCAGCAATAATCGGTACACTGCCTTTGCATGTATCTACCGCAGTTTTAATTACTTCAGAATATTCATTGCCAGTTAATGAGAAAAACTCACCTGTACCACCTGCAGCAAATAAAGCACTTGCACCGTATGGAGCTAACCACTCAAGACGTTTTGCATAAGAAGACTTATTAAAATCTCCGTTTTGATCGAAATCTGTTACGGGGAAAGACAGTAAACCATCAGAAATAATGTTTTTTAACTCAAGTGCATCCATTTGCAAGTTTCCATACGTGTTTATGTTGTCAGACATCTTACATCATCAATCTAATTTCTTTCAATATCTTTTTTCTTTTTAAAATTAATTTTTTTATAGCAATAAAAAAGCTGCCCCAAAGGACAGCTATCAATTCAATATTTAAATACAAATCGAGTCAGATTAACGAACCAAACATGGCTTTTTATTATTAAAAGTCCAATTAGGAATTAGAAATTGCATCGCATCCGCATCATTACGAGCTCCTAAACCTTTTAATTTATAAAGTTCATGGGCTTGATTAATTCGGTCCCAATCAAGTTCGACACCAAGTCCCGGTGCTGTTGGTACCTGAATTTTACCGTTTTTAATTTCAAGCGGTGCTTTAGTCAGTTGATCTGTACCTTCTTGCCAAATCCAGTGCGTATCAATTGCAGTCACATTACCCACGGCAGCCGCCGCAACATGGGTAAACATGGCAAGGGAAATATCAAAGTGATTATTAGAATGCGATCCCCACGTTAAGTTATACATTTTACATAACTGAGAAACACGCACCGAACCTTCCAATGTCCAGAAATGCGGGTCAGCTAATGGAATATCAACAGCTTGCAATTGAATACTATGCGACATTTCCCGCCAGTCGGTCGCAACCATATTCGTGGCGGTCGGTAACCCCGTCGCTCGCTTAAACTCAGCCATAATTTCACGGCTTGAATAACCTTGCTCTGCACCACACGGGTCTTCCGCATAGGCCAGCACACCTTTTAAATGTTTACCTAAAGCAATTGCTTCATCTAAAAACCACGCACCATTTGGATCAAGCGTTACACGTGCATCCGGGAAACGGCGCGCGATAGCTGTAACAGCTTCGGCTTCTTGTTCGCCCTGTAATACACCACCTTTTAATTTAAAGTCTTTAAACCCATAACGGTCATAAGATGCTTCTGCTAAACGCTGCACAGCCTCAGGTGTTAACGCTTTTTCATGACGGACTTTATACCATTCATGCTGCTGAGTAGATGTTGCGTAGTCTAATGAAGTCTGTTTTCGGTCGCCGATAAAGAATAAATATCCTAATACTTCAACTTCACTACGTTGCTGGCCTTCACCAAGTAAACTTGCAACATTTACATTTAAATGCTTACCAAGCAAATCAAGTAATGCCGATTCATAGGCCGTTACAACATGAATTGTGGTACGTAAATCAAAGGTTTGATTGCCTCGACCACTGCTGTCACGATCAGCAAAAGTTTGCTGAATTTTTTTGAGCAAGTTTTTATATTCACCAATTGGCTGCCCTTCTACCAAGGCTTTAGCATCATTTAATGTCGCTAAAATTTTCTCTCCGCCCGGAATTTCACCTACACCAATATTTCCAGAGTTATCTTCAATGATGAGTATATTACGAGTGAAATAAGGTCCATGGGCACCACTCAAATTGAGCAGCATACTATCATGCCCAGCAACAGGGATTGCTCGAATGGATTTAACAATAGGTGTAGAGGTCGCCATTAAAATACTCCTTGGCATACTGATACTATTTTTTCATCACCAAAACTTATAAGACATCAGACAACTTGTCAATATAAACTCGCACAAAAATTATTTTTCGAGCCTACTTGCCAAAATAATATTTTTAATCATATGATGTCATACATCTAAAGGCGCGGTTTTAGAATTAGGACTATAGAGTAGATACAACATTCCGTTTTCTCATCTATTCTATCGATGAATTTGACATGACGTCACCTATTTCACGGATATGCAAATAGGTCGATTATTAAAAAGAGTTTGTATATGGATAATCTGCAAACAAATATTGCTGTAGTGACTCAGCAAAGAGCCAAGCATACAAAAACTCGCTATTACATTCTTGCGATGATTTTTTTGGTCACGGCTTTTAATTACGGTGATCGTGCAACTCTCTCAATGGCAGCAACGCCAATGTCTCATGAACTGGGAATTGACTCAGTCACTATGGGATATATTTTCTCGGCCTTTGCATGGGCCTATGTGATTGGTCAAATTCCAGGCGGCTGGCTACTCGATAAGTTTGGTGCTCGCCGTGTATATTTCTGGAGCCTGTTTTTATGGTCTTTGTTCACTGTTTTAATCGGTTTTACCGACATTTTAGGTGATACTGCCACCATCATTACTTCGCTCTTTATACTCAGATTTTTAGTCGGTCTGTCTGAGTCACCTGCTTTTCCGGGTAACAGTAAAATTGCTGCTGCATGGTTTCCAACAAAAGAACGTGGAACTGCCGCTGCCATTTTTAACTCATCCTCTTATTTCTCGACCGTACTTTTCGCTCCCCTCATGGGCTGGCTTGTTGCAACCGTCCACTGGCAGTCTATTTTCTGGGTCATGGGTGGTTTAGGAATCATTCTTTCCTTTATCTGGCTCAAGGTCATTTATAGCCCGACCAATCATCCAACAGTAAATCCTGAAGAAGTAAAATACATTGCTTCAGAAGGTGCTTTACTCGATATGGGCGAAAACAGCCAAAACGCTAAAAAAGAGAAAATTACTTGGGGTAAAGTTAAACAACTTCTTGCTTCACGTATGATGCTCGGTATTTTTATTGGCCAATATTGTGTAAATACACTGACCTATTTTTTCTTGACTTGGTTCCCTGTTTACCTTGTCAAAGAAAGACATCTCAGCATTTTAGAAGCGGGTTTTGCGGCGGTTGCACCAGCACTCTGTGGCTTTGTAGGCGGAATTTTAGGTGGCTTAATTTCAGATAAGTTAATTCGAATGAATTACAGCTTAAGCTTTTCGAGAAAGCTCCCTATCGTAGTCGGCTTCTTGGTTTCAACCTCAATTATCTTATGTAATTACGTAGATTCTCAAGCAGCAATCGTATTCTTTATGTCCTTATCATTCTTCGGTAAAGGAATCGGCTCTTTAGGCTGGGCAGTGATGTCTGATGTTGCACCCAAAGAAATGGTTGGTTTATCAGGTGGAATGATGAATGCATTTGGTAATACGGCAGGAATCGTGACCCCAATTGTGATCGGCTATATCTTGGCAAGTACAGGCTCTTTCAACCTTGCATTAACTTATGTCGGTGTACATGCCATCGCAGCTGTCATTTGCTATACCGTTATTGTCGGCAAAATTCAGCGCTTCGAGTTAAAACCTACTTCTTAAACCTTTACACCATAACGCTTAAACACATTAAGCGTTATGACCTCTCTTCAAATGTATACAAGGAATGATCATGCTGAAGCCTCTCCTAATAAGAATCAGTCCTCTCGATAATGTAGCCATTGTGGTCAATGACGGTGGCTTACCATCCTCTACATATATTGAAGAATACCAACTCACCTTGGTTGATGAAGTACCACAAGGACATAAGGTTTTATTGGAGCCGTTAAAGCAAGGTGAAGCAATTGTTCGTTATGGCGAAATCATTGGCTATGCCAATAAAGATTTAACCGCAGGTTCTTGGGTGAATGAAGCCGTTACCCAAATGCCAGAGGCACCTGAGCTAGATGATCTTGAATTAGCAACTCGCCCCGATCCTAAGCTTCCAGTCTTGAGCGGATATACATTTAAAGGTTATAAAAATAAGGATGGCAGCGTCGGCACAAAAAATATTTTAGGTATTACGACCAGTGTTAACTGTGTAGAGGGTATTGTCGATTATGTCGTTAAAATTATTGAACGTGATTTACTTCCAAAATATCCAAATGTAGATGGTGTAGTTGGATTAAACCATTTATATGGTTGTGGTGTGGCAATCGATGCACCCGCTGCAATTGTTCCTATTCGTACCATACATAACCTTGCACTCAACCCTAATTTTGGTGGAGAAATTATGGTGGTGAGTCTGGGCTGCGAAAAAATGCAACCCGAACGGCTTTTAAATATTCCTAAAGAAAACAAATATATTCCCCTAGCAAACGAAGATATTATTCAGTTGCAAGATGAACGCCACAACGGTTTTGAAAGTATGGTGAATCATATTTTAACCGTGGCAGAACAACACCTTGAAAAGCTTAATCAACGTACTCGAGAAGAAGTTCCAGCCTCTGAATTAGTTGTAGGCATGCAATGTGGTGGGAGTGATGCATTTTCCGGAGTTACCTCTAACCCTGCAGTTGGTTTCGCAGCTGACCTGATTGTGCAATGTGGCGGTACAGTCATGTTCTCTGAAGTTACGGAAGTCCGCGATGGTATTCACCTACTTACTCCACGTGCAGCAAATGAACAAGTTGCCAAAGATCTAATTCGGGAAATGAAATGGTATGACGATTACTTAGCAGCAGGCCAAGTAGACCGAAGTGCCAATACCACACCCGGCAATAAAAAAGGTGGACTGAATAACATTGTAGAAAAAGCGATGGGATCAATTGCAAAATCGGGCCGTTCACCGATTGTAGAAGTTCTCGCACCGGGCCAAAGACCGACTAAAAAGGGTTTAATTTTTGCGGCCACCCCTTCGAGTGACTTTATCTGTGGTACGCAGCAAATGGCATCGGGTATTACCGTTCAAGTCTTTACCACAGGCCGCGGTACACCCTATGGGTTGGCAGCCGTACCTGTCATTAAAATGGCAAGCCGAAACTCTATTGCAAACCGTTGGTATGACCTGATTGATATCAGTGCTGGCGATATTGCGATTGGGAAGAAAACTATTGAAGAAGTGGGCTGGGAACTTTTTGAGCTGATTTTACTCGTGGCTAGCGGTGAGAAACAAACGTGGTCGGACCGTTGGGGTATTCATAACTCACTCGCTGTATTTAACCCTGCACCAGTGACCTAATAAGGTTTAGAAGATGAGGTTATATCACCTCATCTTTCTTATTTCCCCTATTAATTACGACACATTTCACTAAAACTTAACAGCGCTGCTAAAATAACATCGAAAATTAAGAACTGTATTTCTCTATGCAAAATCAAACTGCTTCAAACCTCCCCTCTACACAACTTGGAAAAGCACTGCTTTGTCTTATGACGTCGGCATTATTGTTTTCCATTATGGGAGTGTGCATTCGTTTTGCTTCACAAACGGTGGACAATGCGACCGTCGTGTTTTTTAGAAATGCAGTAGGTTTATTTATTTTTATTCCGATGCTCTTTAAACAGGGGCTAGATTTTATTAAAACCGATAAACTCTGGATGCATACTTGGCGAAGCATTGTCGGGCTAGCCGCTATGTATGGTTTTTTCTATGCCATTGCGAACTTAAAACTATCGAACGCCATGGTTTTTAGTTATTCATCTCCTATCTTTATTCCACTCATTGCATGGCTTTTCTTAAAAGAAAAAATTACCAAATCGATGATTTTTGCCGCTGTGATTGGGCTCATTGGAGTTTTATTTGTCGCTAAACCCGATCAAGGTCTATTTAACGCATTATCTTTTATTGGCTTGGGTGCATGCTTTTTATCAGCAATGGCCTTTGTCACCATAAGAGCTTTAACCAGTACAGAGCCACCTGAACGTATCGTTTTTTACTTCTGTGTTTTTGGTAGTTTAATTTCCTCTATTCCAATGTTCTGGCATTGGCGTATTTTCACTTGGCATGAACTAGCACTACTCATTGCCGCAGGACTTTTAGCTAATATTAGTCAACTGTTTATGTCTTATGCCTACAGCTTAGCGCCAGCAGGACAAATTGGCCCAATGAATTACATTGCTATTATTTTTGCAGGAATTTGGGGATTTGTTTTTTGGCATGAATTACCGGATCTTTTTAGCATTATCGGCATATTTATTATTTTATTTGCCATCTTGCTCTGTAATCCATTTTTGCAGAAAAAGTTACTTTCTCGATTAAAATAACAAACAAACCTTAATCTAATTTAGGTACTGTATTCGATACTCATTTGGTGAAATGCCTGTCCAGTGACGGTAGGCTTTTCGAAAGTTAGAAGTATCTGAAAAGCCAATTCTCTCAGCAATTTCATCTATGGTTAAAGTTGTCTCTCGCAAATATTCATCAGCAAGACGGCGCCGAGTCTCATCTAACAGTTCTTGATAGGTTAAACCAAAACCTGCCAAGCGCCGGTGTAAAGTACGTTTTGAGATATGTAAACGTTCAGCCATTTCTTGAGCCGACGGAAAAAGCCCCGTTCCATCCAATAGTATTAAACGAATCATTTTCACCAACTCAGGTTCCTCAAGTTCAGCAGCACCTAGCATCCGCTCACAAAACGATTTACACATATCAGCGGTAATCGGGTTGGCATTTGGGCAAGGTACATCGAGCCACTTTAAATCAAAGTGCCATTGCATCACCCCAGCATTAAACTGAACGGGACAATGAAAAACTTTTTCATATTCTTCTGCATAGTCAGGCGCTGGGTATGGTAATAAAAGCTTCTTCGCTTGAAATGGTCCTTCAAGCACTCGTTCAATTAAAGTTTGCATAGAGCTAAACCAAAACTCGCACACTAAAGGTAAAAGCTTACCAAGTGCAATAATGTCCTGCCCTTCAAAAACGGCAACATCATCTCGAATATAAAATGACTTCTTTAAAATAGGCCCTGCAAGCTTAATGTGTCGAATACCAAGCTCTACCGCTTGTCTAAAATTACGCGAAGAATATAGTGCGTAGCCATACACCCCAAAATCTGACAACCGCTGCTTTTGTCCTGCGCGTAGTCCAATTAAAGGATCGTGAGATAGTTTTTGAATATTTTGAAATAGCTGAATTTTTTGGACTTGAGAAATATATAAAGAGGGTTGATTCATAGCATCTGGCGAAATATTTGTGCCAGATAAAACATCGGATATTGAATGGCCTTGCGATCCCACTTCATCAAATAAACTGGTTAAACCCAGCAAATATGTATTGGCACCTAAGGGTGTATTATCATAATTTCCTTCGCTAACATTATTTGCATTTTTATAAAGATTTTTAGGCATTTAACTCACACCATCCCTAGAGTGACGTGCATAATGGCACTAAACTACCTCTTGTTGTCTCAATTTAACATCGACCACACGACGCTTCAAGCATAAAGTATGATAAGCAAAAGTATGGAAGGAACAATAATGGAAAGCTCCACTTTAAAAGAATATAGCGGCTCTGCCACTGAACATATGGAACTTATTTTTTCCAAACAACGTGCCAATTTTGAGGCAGATCCTTACCCAAGTCTTGAAGCACGCCGCACAAAACTGCATCAACTTAAAAAACAAATTATCCGTTATCAAGATGCTTTGGCTGCCGCGATTAATGCTGACTTTAGTTCAAGATCACTCGATGAATCTAAACTACTAGATTTGCTTGGTTCTGTGTTGGAAGCTGATCATGCGATTCATCATTTACGCCGCTGGATGCGCCCAAGTAAACGCCGTACCGAGCTTTTATTTTTATCAAACCGTTTAAGTGTGCAATACCAACCTAAAGGTGTGGTTGGTGTGATTGTGCCTTGGAACTTCCCCGTTTATTTAGCACTTGGTCCCCTCATTGCCGCTTTGGCTGCGGGCAATCGAGTCATGATTAAGCTGCCTGAAATTACACCGAATACTAATGCCATGCTTCGACGCATGCTTGCCGAAGTTTTTAATGAAGATGAAGTGGCCGTATTTGGCGAAGAAATTACAGATCCAGCTAGATTCACCACTTTGCCATTTAACCATATTGTCTTTACCGGCTCCCCGACTATTGGCAAGGTCGTCATGCGAGCAGCTGCTGAAAATCTAACACCTGTTACACTTGAGTTAGGTGGTAAATCACCAGCAATTGTAAGCCGCAACTACCCACTTGCCGATGCGGCAAAACGTATTACACATGGTAAAGCAACTAATAGTGGTCAAATCTGTGTAGCGCCTGACTACGCGTTGGTACCAAAAGAAAGTATTGATGAATTTGTGGATGCAGCAAAATCCAGCTTTATAAAAATGTTTGGTCAAAGCATTGAAAATAATGAGAATTATACATCTATTGTGAACGACCGCCATTTAAAACGTATTCAAGATATTTTGACCGATGCACAAGAAAAAGGTGCCCGTATTATTCCTTGCGATACTTATAGTTTTGACCAACAAGGTCGCAGGATGCCTGTACAGATTGTGCTGAATTGCACACCAGACATGCGCATTATGAAAGAAGAACTCTTTGGCCCTATTTTACCTGTGGTAGCTTATGATTCTTTAGATGATGCAATCACCTATGTGAAATCGGACGAACGACCTTTAGCACTTTATTGCTTTACGCATAGTTCAGTAGAACGTGATCGTATTTTGCGTGAGACTCATTCGGGTGGTGTGACCATCAACGACTGGGGTTGGCATGTAGTTAACCATGACGCTCCTTTCGGTGGTATCGGCAACTCAGGTATGGGGTCATATCATGGTGAGGAAGGTTTCCGCGAACTTTCACATGCAAAAACTGTATTTATTCGTCATCGGTTTTTTCCGACTCAGCTTTTCCACCCTCCTTATGGAACATTCCTTCAAAAATTAGCGATTCGCTTTTTCTTGAAAAAAGGCGATCCGAATATTAAATAAGGATGATAAAAAAGCCTCGTAATGAGGCTTTTTATCCGATTTTAATTGATCACTAGATTTTAAAAGAATAATAAAAAATCTAAGCTATAAAATTTAACTAAAAAATGGCGAATCACTGCATAGCTATCTGTTTTATAATTAAAAAAACAGACCTAAAATATTAATTTTTAAAAATTATTTAATAAATTCTATTGTATACCCATCAATCTTTTTTTGATCATTTTCAAACAGTTTCAATTTAATCAATCCACTAGTAACATTTCCTTTAACAGAATACGTATAGTAATAGTAGCTTTGCTCATCACCACCGCCTGCAAAAGATTTCCCAGCCTTACGTAAATTATATTCTGTTATATCACCATATTTATTATGTAGTTCCACATCTTGCTTCAAGACTTGATCAATATAGATTTCATTCTTTTTAGAAAGCCTATTTGCTATATAGTTTGTTACCAACATAAGTGGTGCTAATAAAGCTATTATTATCAGTATTTTTTTCACATTCAATTTCATTATTACGTACCATAAAAATTAAAAAAACAAACTAACTCTCACAAATGATATTCCACAATTCATCATTATCACTATAATTTTTTCCAAAATATTTAACCCAAAATTACTACACCTAAGATTAAAAAAAATTATTTATTTAACTTATTAATATTATTTATAATTATTTTTTCCTTATAGATTTAATCATAATATCCTTCTATAAATATTATAATTGCTTCAACTGGTAAAAATGGTTCTTCTTCATAATTCGGCTCATAAAAGCCTATCCCAAATTTAAATGAAGTTAGACCATCCCCATCAATAGCAATATCTTTATCTAATGAAGCCATTAGTTTATAAGCTTCTGATGCAGAAAGATTAAATATTTCTATACCTTTAAAAAGAATTTGAGCAGGCTCATAAAACTCCAATGCTATAACTTTATCAGTACTATCATAGTGTACATTCACACCAGCTTTATCATAACGATCAATAGTAGGTTCTGAATAAGAGGTTTCCCAAGACACTCTAGGCTCATACTCAGACATTAGTTTTCTTACTTCTTCTCTTCTTATGCCAAACTTAATTAAACCGGCTCCAACGTATGGGGTTATCTCAAACATTATTTTCTCATTTTTTAACGAATTAGTAATTAAACAACTGATCTATATATAACTATATATTATACAATTTTTACCATATCTCATTTCAAATTTTATTTGTATACCTCTTATCTTTTTAAGTTGAACTTCTTTCAATTAGCTCCTTATTTTAAAAATAAAAAAGCTAGGCACCCACCTAGCTTTAATATAAAAACAACTATACTCGACTTAAATATAATCAACCTTTTGAGCTTTTAAGATATCAAGCTGCAACATCTTTTTCTTTTTATATTTATAAGCAATAAATAAACCTATAAACCAGATTGGTGAACACTCAAGTGCAATTAAAGTATCATGGTCTAAAGCCAAAATTACGATAGTAAACACTAAAAACAACATGGTCATCCATGCCATAAATAAACCACCTGGCATTTTATATTTTGACTGGATATGTAGCTCAGGGCTTTTCTTACGATAATAAATATATGAAAGCACAATCAGCATAAATGTAAAAATACATAAAATTGAAGTGAGCGCTGAAATAATCGTAAAGGCGGTCATGACATTAGGCACAATAAATAAAATAGAAGTACCAACCGTTACGCATGCCATTGAAAATACGAGTCCGCGAATTGGAACTTTTCTTTTTGACAGCTTACTAAAGCTTTTAGGTGCATCGTTGTCTAAAGCCAAACCATATAGCATACGACTGGTTGCAAAGATTCCACTATTTGCAGAAGATAAAGCCGAAGTCGCAACAACAAAGTTGATTAAACCCGCCGCAATTGGTAATCCAACCAAGGTAAACATTTCTACAAATGGGCTCTTTTCTGGTGAAACTTTTGCCCAAGATGTGACTGCAATAATACAAACCAACGCGCCCACGTAGAACAATAAAATGCGTAAAGGAATAGAGTTAATCGCTTTTGGAAGTGATTTATGCGGGTCTTTGGTCTCAGCGGCAGTTGTACCAACAAGTTCAATACCTACAAACGCAAATATGGCAATTTGGAAACCAGCCAAGAAACCTGTTACACCATAAGGAAACATTGATTCTGTTTCAAACAAATGACTCATTGAGGCCTTAACACCATTTGGTGAAGTAAATCCAGTCCCAATTAAATAAATTCCCGCCAGAATAAACAGAATAATTGCAGTAATTTTGATGAGGGAGAACCAAAACTCAAGTTCACCAAAAAGCCGAACGGCCACAAAGTTGAGTATGGTTAAGATCGCCAATGAAGTAAATGCCGGAATCCAGACGGGTAAATCTGGATACCAAAACTGCATGTACCCTCCGATCACGATTACATCGGCAATCGCAGTAATAATCCAGTTACACCAGTAGGACCAACCAAGGAAGAACCCCGCCCACGGACCGAGATAAGCCGTTGCAAAATCGGCGAATGTTTTAAAATTGGTATTCGCAAGCAACAATTCACCCATTGCCCGCATCACGAAGAAAAAGAAGAAACCAATAATTAAATAGGTTAAAACAATTGAAGTACCCGAAACACTTAATGTTTTCCCGGAACCCATAAATAATCCAGTACCAATTGCACCACCGATTGCGATCATTTGAATATGACGATTTGTCAATGAGCGCTGCAATTTCTCTTCTTCTTGCTCAGTCATATGTTGACTACCAAGAAGATCTCCTTCCAGGAATTGCTTTCCGTTATTCTTACTCATGTAATATTTACTCCAATTTATAGCAACCGTCGTAAATGCTTTAATAATAAATAAATTATATGATTATTAATTTAGTCCATTAAATCATGTTAAAAATATTATTAAATCATTTAAAACCTTATAAATTCCTTTTTTAAAAGCTATCACCTATAACAATAAAAATTATTCATCATTCCTTTCCTTCATTATTATATTAGCCTGCTTTTAAAAATATAATTTTGAAAAAATTCTTAAAATATATAAATTAATTACACATTTTATTGAATTATATTTTATATAATAAAAACAGGCTAATTAATCCCAGCTCAGCGAGCAAGATCGTATTTATCCATATACCCATCTTGCGCTAGCGATAATATAGTATTCCTTCTTAAATTTGGTGAAATGTATAGTATTTCTGCTTAATTAACAGCCATTCGCAAATGTTCTGTTTCTTTAAGTTTGTTCACTATCTGTGGGTTCGAGTCCTGTTTAACATGGACGCTTAACACACGGACTAAACCACCATTTTCAACATTTAATTGTTTTGCTTGTGCTTTTGTTATTTGTAATGACTCCTTATAAGGTGTGCCGAATACAAGAATGGCTCTATAATTTTCATAGTTATCGTTGGCCACAATATAGGGTTCATCACCTGAACTAAGAGGAATAGACTCTACAACTTGTACAGTTAAAATCTGGCTTTCTTTAATTGCTCGTAAATTTTCAATATCTGCTTGCAGCGTTGCACCACCATCAAAAATATCTATATAGCCTTTGTAGCGCAGTCCTTCTTCAAGCAAGAGATTGTAGGCTGGTCGAGTATTGGGATGAACAATACCAATCGCGGCTTTAGCATCATCAGGCAGCATATCAACATAGAGTGGATGTCTCGGCATCAACTCAGCAATAAAAGCCTTTTGCCCCACTCCACTCAAATAATCGGCTTTGGTAAATTCAATATTAAAAAACTTATGGCCTACCGCATTCCAAAATGGTGACTGCCCATTTGCATCAGAGTATCCACGCATTTCGGCAACAATCGTTTCTTCAAAATATTGGCGAAAGGCAGAGAGAAACAAGAAACGGACTTTAGATAAAAATTTGCCATTTTTATTTAAGCGATAGTCAGGATCTAAAAATAAAGTACAAAGCTCACTACATTTAGTATGGTCATTACTCAAATACAAAGTAGGTAAAGCGTTATAAACACTTAAGGGTTCTGAAGCATGAACTTGGGTTCCAACATGGAAGTTGTACCAAGGCTCTTTTAAACCAAGGGCGACTTCAATTCCGCAAACCCCGACAACTTTGTTGAGTTCAGTATCTTCTAAAACAAATAAGTAAACCTGATCTGCCTTTGGGAGTTCGCCTGCGACTGTCTTACACGCCCGTTCAATACGTGCAGCCAACTTTTCCATATTTGGCTGCAAAGATGTCAAACCAAAACCTGCTTTTTGCGCCAACAGGTAAAGGTCATTAACATCCCTAGGTTCGATGTAGCGAATAATCATCATGCTGCTTGTTCATCCTTTTGAAGTTCCACAAAGCGAGCAAGCGCACGTTCAAAGCGTTTTAAACCTTCATCAATATCAGCAAATGGAACGATTAAAGAAGGTGTAAAACGGACTACATTTGGACCAGCAATCAGACTCAATAATCCTTCTTCACCCGCAAGGTTATTAATATCTTTTGCTTTACCAGCAAACTCGTCTTTTAAAACACATCCGAGCAATAAACCACTGCCACGAATTGCTTTAAAGACTTTATATTTTTCATTTAATTGATTTAAAGCGTTTTTATAGTAGTCGTGACGCTCTTTAACTCCATTAAGCACTTCAGGCGTATTAATAAACTCGAATACAGCGCCAGCAACCGCACTTGCTAGTGGATTACCGCCATAAGTTGTACCGTGCGTACCCACTGAAAAATGCGGAGCAAATTTATCAGTTGTTAGCATTGCACCGACCGGGAAACCACCGCCCAATGCTTTTGCAGTTGTTAACACATCTGGAATCACGCCGTAGTTCATGTAGGCATAAAGTGCACCCGTACGACCGACACCGGTTTGTACTTCATCAAAAATAAGTAAGGCACCAAACTGATCACACAGTTCACGTAAACCTTTTAAAAATTCGATATCAGCCGGAATAACTCCGCCCTCACCTTGTACAGGCTCTACAATTACTGCACAAGTTTGTTCATTTATGACTGCTTTAGCTGCTTCTAAATCATTATAAGCAACATGGCTAATACCGTTTGGAAGTGGTGCAAAGTCTTGTGAATATTTTGGCTGACCACCTGCCGAAACGGTAAATAAAGTACGGCCGTGGAAAGCATTGTTAAATGCAACGATACCGCTTTTACCAGCTATACCACTGTCTAGCCCAACTTTACGCGCAAGTTTTAAAGCTGCTTCATTCGCTTCTGCACCTGAGTTACAGAAGAAAACCTTGTTTGCAAATGTATTTTCAGTGAGTTGTTTTGCAAGGCGTAGTACGGGTTCATTGGTATAACCATTACCGACGTGCCAAAGTTTTTTTGCTTGTTCTGTTAACGCATTGACTGCCACTGGATGCGCATGACCTAATGCATTTACTGCAATCCCGCCTGCAAAATCGATATATTCTTTATTTTCTTGATCCCAGATACGTGAACCTTCTCCACGTACCGGAATGAAATTTGCCGGTGCAAATACTGGAACCATCCACTCGTTAAAGTCACCACGAGAAACTGCAAAATTATTCATCTTATCTAGTCCATTAAATTGAATTATTCGGGTTAACTGATGACCTTATTATTCAAAATCAAATTGATTCACAAAATTTGTAATTCAGTAAAAAATGAATTATTTTTTACCAATCTGATAATTGACAATTACATTATGGACAATATTGATCAAATTATTTTAGGTTTACTTAAAGATAACGCACGGATGTCTGTAACCGAATTAGCCGAAAAAGTTCACGTCTCAAGAGCAACGATTAAAAAGAGAATGGAGTATCTTGAATCTTCGGGCATTATTACCGGATATACGGTTCGTTTTAAACCAAATGCGGAACGGAATGTCATCCGTGCATGGATGAGCATTATGGTCGAAGGCACCAAAGCACAGTCTGTGATTAAAGAACTACGCCTAGAAAGTGCGGTTGAATGTCTACATAAAACTAACGGTAAATGGGATATTCTGGTTGAGCTACGTTCAGACACTTTAGAAAACTTCGATAAAGTATTAGAAAGAATTAGAAATATTTCAGGTATTTATAACAGTGAAACTAGTATTTTACTTGCTAGCCATAAGACCTAATCACTGCGTTCAAACTTAAATTAAACATGGGGTGAACCAACTATACGGCTGAGCTCATCCATTCCCTTTCATTCAAAAATTTCTCTATCGCTGCTCGTTAAATCTAAAAGCGCCATCCTTTTGATGAACGTATTCTAACAATCCTCAATAAATTTTTAATTTTTTTAAATAATCAAAATCAAAAACTTAAAATCTAATTCGATTTAAATTCCCACTTTTTCACTCACTCCCCTCATCAAAGCATTTGACAGAAAATTTAAAACATAATACATATAGTATTATATGTTATATGTTAAAACCTAAGGACAAGGTATAAAAATGGCTAAAACTCAACTACAACACTTCATTAATGGCGAATATGTTGCTAGCAAAGGAAATGATTTCTTCGATTTGGTAAGCCCAGTCACTGGTGAAGTCTATGCACAATCGCCGAACGCGACCGAGGCAGAAGTTGATGCAGCTTATGCTGCTGCAAAAGAAGCATTTAAAATTTGGGGACGTAGTACACCTTCGACTCGTCAAAAAGCATTACTTAACTTGGCAGATGCCATTGAAGCAAATGCTGACCGTTTAATTGAAGCGCAAAGCCGCAATACAGGTCAGTTAAAACATTTAATTGCATCTGAAGAAGTAGGTGCATCGGCAGATCAAGTTCGTTTCTTTGCAGGCGCTGCCCGCTTACTCGATGGCACAGCAACTGGAGAATATTTAGAAGGTTTAACTTCTTCTATTCGCCGCGAACCAGTCGGCGTGGTCGGCCAAGTTACACCTTGGAACTATCCACTCATGATGGCGGTTTGGAAAATTGCTCCTGCTTTGGCAGCGGGTAATACTGTCGTATTAAAACCAAGTGACACCACTCCTGAAAGTACCCTTTTACTTGCAGAAATTGCTGCACCATTTTTTCCGAAAGGTGCATTTAACGTGGTGTTAGGCCAAGCGCAAGTCGGTTCAAAAGTTGTATCACACAAAACCCCTGCTCTTGTTTCGATTACCGGTTCAGTTCGTGCCGGATTACAAGTTGCTGCTTCTGCTGCTGCAAATTTAGCAAAAGCTCATCTTGAACTTGGTGGTAAAGCACCTGTACTGGTTTTTGAAGATGCCGATCTTGATAAAGCCGTTGAAATGATTGCTTTAACAGGCTATTTCAACGCAGGGCAAGACTGTACTGCGGCAACGCGTGTGATTGTGGCTGAATCTGTTCATGATGAATTTTTAAGCAAGTTAATTGAAGCTGCAAAAAATACCCGTTTTGGCGATCCAGATGATCAAGACGCGCTTTATGGTCCACTTAACAATGCCAATCAATTAAAGAATGTTAAAGCTTTTATCGACAACTTACCTGCTCACGCCAAAGTTGAAACAGGTGGCAAACAAGCAGACCGCCCAGGTTTCTATTTTGAACCGACTGTTATTAGTGGCCTAAAACAACATGATGAAGCTATTCAAAATGAAATTTTTGGACCAGTGATTACCGTTCAGAAATTTACCGATGAAAATGATGCCATTGAAAAAGCCAACGATGTTGAATATGGCCTAGCTTCAAGTGTTTGGACCAAAGACCATGCTCGTGCAACACGCCTGTCACGTGAACTTGATTTCGGTACAGTTTGGATTAATACCCATATTCCTTTAACCGCGGAAATGCCACACGGCGGCTTCAAAAAGTCAGGATATGGTAAAGATTTATCTGGTTACGGTTTTGAAGAATATACCCGTGTTAAACATGTGATGAGTTCAAACGAATAATAACAATGCGTTTTGAAAGGAGATCAAAATGAATAAGCAAGAAATGAAAGACTTGGTGACTAAAGCCCATCACGAACTCTTTAATTTGCATGACACCACTGCTCTAGACCGTTATTTTTCTGAAGACTTTATAGAGCACTCACCACTCGTTGCAAATGGTATTTCAGGTCTTCGTCAATTGGTAGAAGATTGTCCCGATATGCAACATGAGGCTGTACGTGTACTAGCAGATGGTGATTTGGTTGCAATTCATGGCCGCTTTCAAGGCTTAGATGAAAACCCATTAGTTGGTTTTGATATTTACCGAGTAAAAGACGGCAAAATTGTCGAGCATTGGGATGGTCTTGTGGCAGAAGCTGCACCGAATGTAAGCGGTAGAACTCAACTAGATGGTCCGACTGAAATCGTAACTCACCATGACCCAGAGAAAAACCGCGAGATTGTGACGTCTTTCTTCAAGAAGTCATTAATTGATGGAAATTATGAAGCCTTTAAAGAATATACCGACGGCGATCAGTTCATTCAACATAGTCCTGATATTGGTGATGGCGTTAAAGCCGTGATTGATTTTTTGAACAATATCCGTAATGAAGGACAAGGTTTGGTATACTCAAAAACGCATCGCTCCATTGCTGATGGTCAATTTGTATTGACACATTCCGAAGGCAGTATTGCCGGAAATCGACATGCCTATTTTGAACTATGGCGTGTAGATAATGGCAAAATTGTTGAACTTTGGGATGCAATACCTGCTGTGCCTGAAGATGAACAGGCTGTCCATGGTTATGGCGTGTTTTAATAACTATTTATCCGCTTCATTAAGCTAAGTCTTTTGACTTAGCTTTTAGAGAATTCGCCATGTCAGCATATACGATAATTTTTGCACCTATTGCTCAAGCAACTCGTTCGGAACAAGTTGTAGAACGCTTGGAAAATGCAATTATCTCTGGTTTGCTCAAAAGCAATGAACAACTTCCTAATGAAGCAGACTTAGCACGCTTAATGGGAGTTTCGCCAATTACCGTTCGCGAAGCATTAAATACTTTACGCGTAAAGGGTTTAATTGATACACGTCGCGGAAGAAATGGTGGAAGTTTTGTTTGTGAGCTACCTTCGGATTTACTTTTAAATCAACATCCTTTGCGCCAAGCTTCAAATGAGTATCTTGCCGATTTAGGCGAGTTTCATAGTGCAATTTTAAGTCATAGTGCCTATCTGGCCGCTCAAAGAACAACTGAATACGAACTTAACAAAATCAAAGAGTTGATTGATCAATTTGAACAAGCCGTTGAAGCAGATACACGTGCACAGCTTGATTTACGTTGTTTACTCACACTCACCTCATTTGCCCAATCTTCGAGACTGGCAAATCAGGAACTCACGATTCAGGCTGAATGGGCTCCGCTCATTGCCGTGCTTTATCAAGATGATGATTTTCACCGTGAAGTTGTAAAGCAATATCACCATCTTTTGTCGTCTTTTATTGACAACAATGAAAATGAAGCTGTTATTCAAGCCAGAAAAATAGTTTCAATGCTCACTGACCAAATGCTTCGATATAAGTTATCGAGTGAATAAAAATAAGAAATAAGATGGCTTATCAATACACAAGTTAGGAATATGGAATTTTAGGAGTTATAGGAATGACCCAACATTTAGATGTAGAAGAGCTTCAAAATTTGTTAAAGACGGTAGTTGACGAAACAACCTCTATTACGGAAACACTCGCAAATAAAGCAAGTAAAATTCTGTCGAAACACGCTTCTGAAAAAAATGCAGATATTAAGCTTTCAACTTCAGAACGCGCTGCTTTGCAGAAAGAAATTAAAAAAGCTCTCTCTCAGAGCCATTATAGTCAAGGTACGGGTTTTGCTAGCTATAGTCCGGCAACTCAAGATGAGCAAGACTATTGGACGCTAGAATGGTGGTATAAAAAAGAAGATCAATTACAACAAGCGAAACTTGAAAACTACCAAAATGCGCAGCGCTTTTTAGATTTCCGCTCATTTGAGTGGTTTCATAAACCTGCTCAAAATAAAAGTCCATGCATACATGGTCCTTATGTGGATTATATTTGCAATGGTGCCTATACCATTACCATTGCTCACCCTGTCATGATTCATGACCATTTTATCGGTGTCATTGCGACCGATATTTTAGTTTCGGCCCTTGAAAAACTACTTATGCCAAAACTCAAAAACATTAAGCAAAAGGCGGTCATTATGAATGATTCATCTCGAGTCATTACTTCAAATGACATTAGCATCAGAACCGGGACATTATTTAAAGATAAGACTGATCAACAGTTTTTCTCGCAACCCTGTCAGTCTTTCCAGTTGGTTGTCATCTAAAAAGCAAAGAATATTGGCCTTTTATTCCCGCTTTAGTGTACCACCAAGGTGATATAGCACTTTAAGCCCTAGCTGTTGTTCAAACTTTCTTCAAACAGACTTGTTTATTCAGGTCTAGGGGAAGTTTTGGCCTAAAAATAGCATCGCCTTTCTGGATGAAAAGCAAAAACAACGAAATTTGAGGTTGAAAAGACATGGAAAATAAAGCGTCTTCCTTAAAAAAATTATCGCTATGGCAAGTGACAATTATTGGTATTGCCTATATGACCCCCATGACGGTTTTTGATACTTTCGGTATTGTTTCCGGAATTACCAATGGTCATGTCCCTCTCGCATATTTACTTGCTTTAGGTGCTATGTTGCTTACCGCTTGGAGCTACGCAAGGTTTAGCCAAAATTCGGAAAAATCAGGCTCAGCCTACAGTTATACTGCCGAAAGCTTAGGACCCAAAAGTGGTTTTTTTGTCGGTTGGTGCTCTCTACTCGACTATCTGTTATTACCACTCATCAATGTGTTACTGGCTGCAATTTATCTCACCGCACTCATTCCGAGTATGCCTTATTGGTTTTGGGTGCTGGTATCGGCGGGCCTTGTGACTTTAGTCAACTGTTTCCGTATTCGGTTACTTGCCAACTTAAGCCTCGTGTTTGTGTTCGCACCCATTATCCTCATGGTCATTTTTGTATATTTAGTGGTCCGGGGTATTGGCTCTACCCAAGGTTACGAACATGTACTTACCTTGGCTCCCCTATGGCATGGTCAGCAATCACTGTTACCACTTGTTGCTGGGGCCTCCGTTCTATGCTTTTCATTCTTGGGTTTTGATGCGGTCACCACCCTTTCAAATGAAACCAAACAACCCACCAAAAATATCCCCCGTGCAGTCATGTTAACTACACTTGCTGGCGGAGCTATTTTCTTCACAGCCGCTTGGTTTATTCAGCTTTATTTTCCAAACAATGCCCGTTTTCACCATCCTTCAGAAGCGTTACCAGAAATTGTGCTTTATGTCGGTGGTGCTTTGTTTCAGTCCATCTTCTTATGCGGACAAATTATGAACACTGTCGCCTCTGGCCTTGCCTCACATGCCAGTGCTTCGCGTTTACTGTATATAATGGGTACCGACAATATTTTCCCTAAAAAGTATTTTGGAACCATCCATAGCTCTTTAGGGACACCATTTTTCTCGGTTTTATTTGTCGGGCTTATTTCGATGTCGGCTATTTTCTTAGATTTAGCTCAAGTTGTCAGTCTGATCAGTTTTGGTGCGCTTGTTGCGTTTACAGCCGTAAACTTCTCAGTTTTTATGAAATTTTATATTAAAGATAAACAACGCTCAGGTTTTAAAAATAAATTTCTAAACCTATTTTTACCGCTGTTATCGGTCATCAGCATTATTTGTTTATGGCTCAATCTCGACTCGTCTTCACTGACTTTTGGGTGCTTCTGGTTAGCTTTAGGCATTCTCCTATTCATTTATAAAACGATTAAAAAACAAAGTATTGCAATTAGTAATGCTTATTAATTTTTTAAGGAACTTCGTCATGAGAATTATTTCTAAACCTCAACTTTTAAAAGATGTGGAATACAAACCAAGTCAGTCTTTACAAGTGGGTAAAGAATGGAGCTGGTTAAATCCAAAACATACAAAATTTGACGCAACCACGGTTAACGGCACTTCGGTAGATAACCCAGCAAACTACTATGAAAGTTCCCTCTCGAATTGGCATACATTTGACAGTTTAAATGCTGACATCGAGTGTGATGTGGTGGTTATTGGTGGTGGCTTATTAGGTTCATCAACTGCCTTACATTTAGCTGAACAAGGTGTAGATACGGTTTTATTAGAAAAAAATCGTATTGGTAGTGCAGCTTCAGGTCGAAATGGTGGACAACTCACCCCAGGTTTAGCACGTTGGGAAGCTCAAGAAATGGCCGATCGACTCAGCTACGAAGATGCCAAAAAGCTATGGCATTTTACCTCTACTGAAGCGATGCAACTGATTGATGACATCTCGGAAAAATACCAACTCAACTTTGACCGTAAATACGGCCATATTACTGCCGCCGTTCATGAGGGACATTTGGTTGGCTTAACACAAGGTGCCGATGCCCGAAAATACTTAGGTGAAGACCATACCCGTATTGTGGGTAAACACGAACTCATGGACTATATTAAGTCTGACTACTATACAGGTGGTTTAATTGATGAGTTAGGTGGACAAATCCATCCGTTGGCTCTAAACCGTGGCTTAATATATGGCTTTTGCCAAAACGGCGGCTCTGTGTATGAGCAAACAGAAGTTATTTCAATAGAAGAAAAAGAAGATGGTATTTATGTTCACACAGCAAATGCAGTCGTAAAAGCTAAAAAGTCTGTGGTGTTGGCAGTACACCATGCTTCGTTTAAACTTTTATCAGAGCAAAACAATACCACTATTCCGTTTTATACCTATGTTGCGACGACTGCCCCGCTAGAGCTTGATACCAAAGAGCTTCTGCCATTTGGACATCCGGTTTATGACACTCAGTTCCAGATTGATTACTACCGCCCTGTCTTTAATAATCGCTTATTATTTGGTGGACAAGGTACTGGAACATGTTGGGGACCAGAGAAAACTCTAAATTATCTAGAGCATCGAATTCATACCGTATTCCCGCAAATTAAAAATCTAGAGATGGATTTCGTCTGGAGTGGAACTACCGATTTAACTGTTAATGGTGCAGTCGATAGCCGTAAGTTTGGCAACAAGCTCCCTATTTATGCTGTTCACGGCTGGAGCGGTCATGGCGTAGCGCAGACAGTACGTATTGGTAAAGCCATCGCAAATGACTTTGTTGGTCAATCGAATGACTTTGAAATGTTATCTAAAATTGACCATCAAAATATTATTTTTGGCCGTACCCTTGCCCCTGTCGTTATTCCACTTGCGAAAAGCATGTATGGCCTTGGTGCAATGATTAATCCGGGCAAAATGGTGTCTTTCTAATTTATAAGAACGTCATTTTCTAAAAAAGATTCGTACAGTTTTGTGCGAATCTTTTTATATCAAAGCAATATTCATTTTCAAACTAGGTTATCCCTTTTCAATCTATTACAATAACGCCGGCTTCTTTATTCAGCGCATAGTATTTTGAGTAACTCATCTTCCCAACTAAAACGTGGACTTAAAAATCGTCACATCCAGTTAATCGCTATGGGTGGTGCTGTGGGCACAGGACTATTTTTAGGCTCGGCACAAGTCATTCAGTCTGCTGGTCCTTCAATCATTTTGGGTTATGCCATTGTCGGTTTGGTTGCATTTTTAATCATGCGCCAAATGGGTGAAATGATTGTAGAGGAACCTGTGGTCGGCTCTTTTAGTTACTTTGCACAAAAATACTGGGGAAGATTTCCCGGTTTTTTATCGGGCTGGAATTATTGGGTAGTGTACATTTTGGTTGCCATGACCGAGCTTACCGCCGTGGCTAAATATGTACATTATTGGTGGCCTCATATACCTGCTTGGGTTTCAGTTTTATTTTTCTTTGTACTGGTCACTTGCTTGAACTTGGGCAATGTTAAATTTTATGGCGAATCTGAATTTTGGTTAGCTATTATTAAGGTTGCTGCGGTCATTTCAATGATTGTATTTGGTTTATATTTACTGCTTACCGCAGGTAATGACTCTATCGCTAGCTTTTCAAACCTATGGCAGCATGGCGGATTTTTCCCTCATGGGTTCTCGGGCCTGTTTTATATGCTCGCCTTTTTAATGTTTGCCTTTGGTGGTATTGAACTCATTGGAATGACAGCAGCTGAAGCTGAAAATCCTGAAAAAAGTATTCCACAAGCCATTAACCAAGTTATTTTCCGAATTTTGGTTTTTTACGTGGCTTCGCTGGCAATTATTATGTCGCTTATTCCATGGAATCAACTGGACCTCGGCGGTTTAGATAAGAGTCCATTTGTCATGATTTTTAGCCAACTGGGCATTGGTTGGGCGGCACATTTACTTAACTTTATTATTTTAACTGCTGCCCTTTCTGTTTATAACAGTGGGATGTATGCCAATAGCCGTATGTTGTACGGGCTAGCAGTTCAAGGCAACGCACCTAAAGTTTTTGCAAAAGTAAGCAAACAAGGTGTACCTACATCCGCGGTTATCTTTTCTTCTATTTTGATTTTTGGGTGTGTATTACTTAACTATTTCATACCAGAAGAAGCTTTAAGCTATCTTATGTACATGGCTGTAGCAGCTTTGGTTTTAAACTGGGCAATTATTAGTTTTACCCATTTAAAATTTAAACGTTCGATGAAGCTTGAAAATAAAGTTGCCAAATTTCCTGCACTATTTTCTCCTTTGAGTAACTATATCGTTTTGACTTTTATTGGCATGATTTTATATATCATGTGGACTCAAGGCTTTGAAAAGTCAGTAATTATCATTCCAATCTGGATCGCCTTTATGTTTGGGCTATATACAATTTTGAGTTGGAAAAAATCACTCTAACCTTCAAACAAGGCTTATTTAAACAGAATAAGCCTTTGCTATTTTAGCCTTTACAAATGATTTTCCTTCAGAACAAACCAATCATGTCATATGCCTATTTCTAATTTAATTCACAATAATTAATTCTGAGATATTTTATGTATTCTTTATTCATTCTAAAACAAGAAATTAGGTCATACTCAACAGATCATGATTAAAATACAAGTGTTTACATGATCTATAATTATTTGTGCTTATGTTCAGCTAAAATCGAGGCTGACAAAGTATATTGTTGCGATGCCCTTCTAGGAAAAAGACACTTCATCTAACCCAGTGCTTTACCCACTTATAGATTTCGCGCTATTTACTGCGTCGCTCAATGATGAAAGACAGGAAAATTTTATGGAAAAAACACTGCAATGTCCGAAATGTGGTTCTACAGAAATTGAAACACGTGATCATGACAAATTACTTAAAACCACTGGCGGTGTTTTATTAACAGCTGCAGGCACTACGGCAGGTACTGTAGGCGGTGCCGCAACTGGTGCTACTGTAGGGGCAGCGATTGGTACTGTAGCCGGACCATTAGGTGTAATTGTTGGTGGAACTGTAGGAACATTTGTCGGTGCAATCAGTGCAGGCATTACTGGCGGTGTGGTAGGTAATATTTTTGGTAAAAAAGCAGGTGTAATGATTGATAAAAATATATTTCAGGACTATCGCTGCTTGAAATGTAAATACCGTTTTAAACAGAAGAAATAATATGATTTCAATTGAATTAAGCAGATAAAATCAGTTTCTTAACTGTCTATTCTGCTTAGTTCAAAGTTTTTATAGAAGTGCTCCACATAGCAAATATATGAAGCAACTTATTTAAGAAATTAAGAAACTAGCTTGAGTTTAATTTACTTAGCTACGCCATCTTGTTGAAATTTAGGTGAACGTGGTCCGTATAATAACCCCATACCTGGATTATAATTAGTCGGGGTAAACAGTTGAGTATTGACCATACTTGCTAATGGATAAGCTCTATCATTAAAGCTGCCAGCAATCTGTTCAACTAAAGCCCCAACGACCATCCCTATTAAACCCGCATTACCATCACTACTCGCTTGAACAAGTTTTTTCTCACCTGTCCAAATCACATCTCCCGTTTTCAAATCAACAAGTTTTGCATCTGCACTTACTGTAGCAACACTTTGAATGACTTGATATTTAGAGCCATATTCTTTAATTCGAATATAGAGAGCAGCATCTGCGCCAAAAATTTCTTGTAATTTCTGAGGTGAAATAGACTGAGCATCGTTGCCATTAGTAACGCCATTCTCTTTAAACATGTTGTCTACAACAGAGATTGGAAAAACATAATAGCCAGCTTCTGCTACAGGTGCCACCACGGTAGGCCAATAACTATAGGTCGCTTTTACATCAGGTGAATCATTGACTGGTGGCAATACCAAAATTGACTTTGGCATATGGGCTTTATAGGCCGTAATATCTTTATTAGGTGGTGCAGTAACTGCACATCCTGTAAATGCAAGGCTAGAAATGACCAAGCTGGCAATGAGAAGTTTCTTAATCATGATTTTGCATTCCCACCATTCGCATTCATTTTTTGCAATAAGCGATCCATTAAAACGGTAGATTCTGGATATACTTGACGTTCAAGTTGGAAATACTCGATTGCTTTTTGAGAATTATTTTCTTGTAAATACAATAATCCTAAATGAGCATATAACCCCGGTGGTACAGCTAGGCCCTTACCTTTGGTTTTTTCAATCTCTGCTTCTAATTTTGTGATCTGCGTATTTGGCGTTGCTTTTTCAGGTGCGTTATACATCAAATAGGTTTGATGAGTATAAGTTCCCCAATTGTATAAAGGTTGAGGACCAGCGGCACAACCCACCAAACTCATCGCAAGAAAACTGCTAAAAAGAATTTTTTTCATCTAACACATATCCAAAATTATTGAATTGACCAACGGTTATTTTGAATATCTGTCACAAGATTATTTACTGCTTCACGAACAGCTAAGTCGAGTACTTTACCATTTAACGTAGAATCGTAAGAAGCTGTAGTACCAAAGCCTAAAACTTCACGTGCACCTAATACATATTCACCAGCACCTTGTACCGAATGCACAACTTCTGATGTTTTTACATCAACAATATTTAAATTAACTTTGGCATAAGCAACTTGTTGTTTACCGCGTCCTAAAATACCAAATAACTGTTGATCGCCTACTTCTTTACGACCAAATTCAGAGACATCACCAGTAATAACGTAGCGAGCACCTTTAATAGATTGAGCAGTATTGCTATAACCTACTTCTTGTTTAATTTCTGATAGATTGTCACGGTTTAAAACTGAAAAATAGCCAGTTTGCTGTAAATGTGTTTCAAGAATAGTTTTCGCCTGCCCACCTAAACGATCGACATTATCAGAGAAAACACCTCTCATATAACTAGAGCGATTATCAAACTTACCAATAGAAATAGGAGTTTTTACTCCGGTATATTTTGTTGTAGCAGTAGCAGCAGTGACTTGTGGACTTTGAATCGTTCTTGAAGTTTCAGTAGTTGAACAAGCAATTAAACCGAAAGAACTCGCCATAGTAATGATTAATATTTTTTTCATGTTTACTCTATAAAGATAAATAAATATAAAGAATACATATTATATACAAAAAGACTATCCAATAAGCGAATAAATTAGGACTCTAATAAAAAATTTACTTAATTCGTTTAAATAATTTTTAAAGAAGCAAAAAATTTCTTCTATAGATAGTTAATTATATGAAACCTATTATTAGTAAATTAATTATAGTTTGCCGTGGTATAGAAAAATCTATCTATAATATAAAAATCAGCTACTTACTTTACGCATCAAAGAAGATATGAAACAATTATGCCTTAATACAGCTTCTGAAATTACAAATGAAAAAATTATTACTTTTAAGCTTAATTAGCATTTTCAGCTCATATAGTTTTGCAGAGGACAATAGCTCGATTTATCGGGGACTTGGTACTGGTCCTGAAGATTTTTTAAAGTTTCAAATTCTTAAACAAAAAGGTTTCCTAGCCAAAAAACCTAATATTTCAAGAGCAGACTATAACGATATATACAAACTCAAAAAACCTTATGAATTTATGGGACAAAACGTTGTGCTTATTTCAGATGAATATATGTCTGAATATGTGGGTTGTTGTGTGAGTGAAGGTTGGGGAGCTGTATTTAAGCAAACCACTAATTTAAAATTAATTGAAAAATTTGCAAAAAAGAATCAATGTAATATCGCTCCGATAGAAACCGATAGCACTTACTATGGGTTTAAAATTAGTTCTCTGCCAAAAGGTAATTATTATGAATTATCATGCCGCGAACGTGATTTAGATGAGTCTCAATAAGTCAAAATCAAACTCTGAAAATAAGAGCCAATAATCCTGTTTATCTTAAAATATCAGATCCATATAAACTAAGTGAGCAAGATGCTTTTGAACTACCTTTTCAAAAGCATCTTGTTCCAAAGCACTATTCATCAAGTTATTTTAAAAAACCGCTCCAACACCTCATCCCTTTTACTCAAACTATTGGTACTTAAAAACCCAAACATCAAACCATCTATTAGGTTTAAAACCATATCGGCATCAGGTTTTAAAGCACGAGTTTCCAAACTAAAAATTAGGTCAAAAAGTTCTCGAATTAGCCACTTTCTATACTCGATTGCCATACGGTAAGCCTGAGGATATGACCCTTTAATTTCAAAAAAAGCTTTAAGTAGCAAATGATACAGACTGTTAGAGTTAACATGTAGAACCACAATTTCTTTGAGCTTATCAGTTGGCGTGCAGTAACGGTTTGAGTAAATAATCGCGAGTACTTCTTCTTTCAGCAGGCTCTTTTGAAAGGCGATACACATTTCAATTAGACCTTCTTTTGAGTGAAAGTAGTTATAGAGCGTAGCTTTCGGAATTTCGGATTTTTTAACAATCAGGTCTACACCCGTGGTGTAAAATCCATAGGTGGTAAATAAGTTTATAGCCGTACGAATAACGTGTAATTTTTTGGAAGAGGTTTCTAAATTTGGCATAGTTTTACCGTTATAAATTCTTGTTGTTTCTAAATGAGATACTTTTTTGGGAGAAAAAAAGGCACAGCAAAGCCATAAAGACTGTGCTTGGCACATCTCAAGTTTTATAGTTAATACAAGTTTTTTGAGCCGTAATGACTTAAAGCATGAAAACCCTACAGGCTATCAAGCTGCTTTAAATTTTTAAGTTGTGTCGTTATAGCTTATGGCAATGAGTGCCAAGAAATAATGGATGTGCAAAGCCAACTCCTTTTTATTGGGAGTTCTGCCAAAACATTTAAATTATGGTGGCAGAACGAAAGGGGGTTAGCAGACTGGCCGAAAAAACCCAGCACACCCGAAGGTGTCCCCCTCCCGTTCCGCCGTAGAGGGGGCACGAGGGTTCGTCACTAAAAGATTGCTCTTTTAATGCTTTTCGGAACGGTCTGCTAAAACCGACTGGCAATGTGGCCAGCATGCGAAGAATAGTATTCCACCCTCTTGTAGTCAAGCACACAAAATGACATTTGATTTAAATTAGATCATTAAAAAGTAAGGATAAATAATTAACAAGTTATTGTTAAAGTAGGGTTTATAAAGAGAATGAACACTAGATAATTAAGACTTAATCTTCGATCCTCCTATTAAAGAGGAATTCCTATAGAAAGCGTTAATGCATTTAAATAGTGTTGGGTGAAAAATTTCTAGATACATATACGGAGGAAGAAAATGGCATTCTTCCAAATAAAATAAAGCTAAGCCACGATAACCGCGACTTAGCTTTAAAAAATAATTTTAATTAAAAAATTACTTATTTGATGTCTGCAAATTCAGAAACAGGTTTGTTCACTTCAACTTTTGTGCCGCCAAATTTTTCACTTACAAACTTTTGAACTTTAGGTAAGTGGTAAAGTTCACCAAGCTTCGTATAGATCGGGTCATTTTTGTTCGCTTCAGCAACACCCAATAAGTTGACATAAAGCTTAGTAGACTGATCGATTGGCTCACGGAAGATTGCGTCTTTCATTACATTGAGGCCGCCCTCAAGTGCCAATGTATTACCGAGTACAATCGCATCCACATCGTTTTTAACGCGAACTGCGGTTGTCATTTGAATAGGTTTTAATTGTAAGTTTTTAGGGTTTTCAGCGATATCATTCACTGTCCCTTTTACAGGGTCAAAACCTGGTTTAAGTTTAATTAATTTAGCAGACTGCAATAATGTTAATGCACGAGCTTCGTTAGCAGTATCGTTTGGAATTGCAATGGTAGCGCCTTGCGGGAACTCATCAACGGTTTTAACTTTATTTGCATAAATACCCATTGGTTCCAAGTAAGTTGTCGCAACAGCAGCAACTTTAGCTTTATTTGAAGCATTATAAGCTGCCAAATAGTTGAATGACTGGAACGCATTTACATCTTGTTCGCCACTTGCTACAGACGTATTGAGCACAACATAGTCAGTCAAATTGGTTACTTCGAGTTTAATACCCGCTTGAGCAGTTTCAGGAAGTGTTGCCACGTATTTCCATACGTCCGTATCAGAACCTGTTGAAACCAATTTAATTGTACGAACCGACTCAGTTTTATCTTTGGCTGCTGCTGTATTTTCAGTTTGTGCAGGTTGCTTATTACATGCAGTCAGTGTCAGTACAGAGGCACTGAACAGTACGCTAAATAATTTTTTCATAAATATATCCTAAAATAGGAAACGCCTACTCTAAATCAGAGAGAGACATTTCCAACCATTGGGTCGAAATGCAATATTTGGCTGGATATAATTTCCAGATATAGGGTTTAGAAAACTGAATTCAGCATCATTCCTTCCTTGAACTTGCTCGCTGAACAATAGAATTATGTTTTGAATCAGTTTCTAAATATGGCCTCATCATATATCAATAAATGAATATTCTACAAATAACTTGTTCGATTCTGATATATAGGCCTCTTATTGCTAAGATATTGAAAACACAAAATATATTATATAAAGATATTAATTTTGGCTAAAATATATACGCGATTGATTTATATGAAATTTTCGGCATTTATTAGCAAGATTTAAGCTAAATGAAGTTGTAATTTTTATCCTTGGCTTAAAAAATCTTCGGTTTCACAAAGACTTTTGAATTTGGCGTAAGTGACAAAATTTCTCATTAGTAATATAAGCTATTTATATAAATTATTTTTATTATTTAAGTTTTTAATAAAAATAAATTTTATAAAGATATATTCTATTAGCTCCAAAGAAGGTGAATAGTATGAAATAAATGATGTAAAAAAGTTCCAGTTCAAATTAGTGTTACTACTAAATTTAAAAATATAATAATGCATCAATATCTCTTCAAAACTATTATGTAAATTTCTTGCAATAATTTTTTGTTCCACACAACTCAGTGAAAGGCCATAATAAATTATTGTTTGCTTTTTATCCTATTTATTTCAATTTATAAAAAATATATAATATTCCTCAATAGTTTTCTAATTATCTATTACATTCATTCATGATCATATATTTTCAAGAAAGAGAATAAAATGCAAGACCAAGCTTTGCCATCATTCCCTCAAGATTTAAATGAGGATCAAAGTATTACACGTCCACCAATTTCACACTCAGGTATTCATCATTTTAAATTTCACGGTAATGCCTCAGAATATTTTGGAATTTGGATCGTTAATATTCTTTTAACTATTATTACTTTAAGCTTATATGCGCCTTGGGCTAAAGTTCGTCGTTTACGTTATTTCTATGGAAATACAGAGTTTTTTGAACGTCGTTTTGATTTTACTGGTATTCCAACCAAGATTTTGATTGGGCGTTTAATTGCATTAGGAATTTACGTAGCATTTTCAATTTCATCACAGTATTCAATGATTGCAACTATAGTTGGAATAGTTGTGTTATATATGGCTGTGCCTTGGCTAATTCGCGCTACTTTACGTTTTACTGCAAGAAATAGTAAGTATGGTAACGCACGCTTTTATTTTGGTGGCACTATAAAAGAATCTTATAAAATTTTCCTTTTAAGTATATTGGTATATATCTTTACATTAGGAATTTTTACGCCTGTAGCTATTTGGCTATATAAAAAATATTATCTTAATCACCTATATGCTGGACAATTAAATTTTAAATTAAACGCGAACTGGACTGCATATATGGCTGCAGTTTATGTACCCATTTTTATTGCTCTTGGCATCATTGCTATCTTTTCAATTATTTATTTTAGTATTTTAGGAACACTTTCCGGGTTCTCATCGAATTCTGTAATCTTTGGGATATTTATGATGTATGCCATTATTGGATTATTTATTTATCCATTAATTGCTGCGCGTCTTTTCATTACTACATGGAACAATACTACAGTTGGAAACAGTCAATTTAAAACAGACTGTAATCAATGGCGTTTTGCATGGATTGTAGCATCAAACTGGGTGGTAAAAATCTTAACCCTAGGTTTAATGTCTGCTTGGGCCGCTGTTCGCATTCACAAATATCAGGTTGAATCAATGAGCTTAATCTTGCTAGATGATCCAGATAAAATGATGAATCTAGCTCAGCAAGAACAAAGTGCTTTAGCTGAAGAAATCAGTGATATTTTTGATATTGATATCTCCCTATAATAATCTGAGTTTAATAATTTATGTCCCAAGCAGTAGATATCATTTTCTATGATGGCATAGTGTCTAAACCATACCGTGCTCAGATTTCAGCTCAATCTGAAACTGAAGTTCTGATTCGATATGGTGAGCAATTAGAACAACAGCGTCATTATCAATACACTGATATGAAATTGATTGGTGCTCTGGGACAGTTACATCCAGTAATTGAATTAGACGATGATGCACGAATTGAATTTCATGGTGCATTACCTGAATGGTTTAATTATTCAACTAAAAAGATTCAACATTCGATCTGGAAATTTGAACGTTCTCCAAGTCTTATTTTTTTTAGTTTAATTTTTGTGATTACTTTCGGAATCAGTTTAGTAAAATGGGGAGTTCCCGCCACTTCCCATTATGTTGCTTTTAAATTACCAGAGAATAGTTTAAAGAAACTAGGAGATGAAGCCGAGAATTATGTATTAAATAATTGGACTGCACCTAGCCAATTAGCTCAAACTCAAAAAGACCAAATTACTAAACAATATTTGAATACTGTTGCTGAAAACAAACCAGCCAAACTAGTGTTCCGTAAAGGTAATCGATTAGGGGCAAATGCTGTAGCACTACCCAATAATACAATTATCATTACAGATGAACTGATTCAAATAGCCCATAATAATCAAGAAATATTGGGTGTATTAGCCCATGAACAAGGACATTTAGTTTATCGCCATAGTTTACAACAAGGATTAACTAGTTTAGGACTAAGTGTATTATACATTGCGATGACAGGTGATAATTCAGATTTATTTACGTCGTTACCTGCTGCTATGCTTGGTGCAAATTACTCACGTAAATTTGAGTCCGAAGCCGATCTATATGCATTACAGCTGATGGATAGGAAAAATATAGAAGTCTCACACTTTGCAAATTTCTTACAACGTTTAAACGATAAAACAGAAGAAGATCTAAATAAAGCAAGTCAGTCCACCTCACCAACCTCTCAAAAAGAATCTTCAGATAATAAGCTATCTATAGCTGTTGTTGATGCTTTATCTTCTCATCCTGTAACTGAAGAACGTATTCGAATGGTTCATGATTTTGAGAAAAAACAACACGCTAAATATTAAATACTAGAAAAATTAGTATTCAACCTTAAGAAATTATGAAATATAAAATTAAACTGGAGTCTAATTCTGCCCAACTCAATCTAAATTTTTATATAGGGGAGGATGAGGGGTAAAATAATAGATATAAAAAAAGCCCCTGCTTTTAACAGGGGCTTTTAGAATTTGGCGGAAGCGGTGAGATTCGAACTCACGGAGGACTCACACCCTCGTCGGTTTTCAAGACCGGTGCATTAAACCGCTCTGCCACGCTTCCATGTGCGTAAGAATACAAAGCTTATTCATTTTATTCAAGAAAAAAATCATCGCTTTGTGTTCAAGTGCATATTGTTTCATCAATTTTACAGTTGGGCAGCCAATTCTGCTCCTTCTTTAATCGCGCGCTTCGCATCTAGCTCTGCTGCGAGCTTTGCACCACCAATAATATGGTAGTTCGCTATAGTCGACTCACCTTCTTTTGGCATCAAGTCTTTTACCGACTCTTGCCCCGCACACACCACAACGGTATCTACACGTAAAAGCTGGTCCTGACCATTATGCTCAATCCAAAGCCCTTCATCGGTAACTGCTTTATATTGCACGCCACGAAGCATGCGTACACCGTGCTTTTTAAGCTGGGCACGATGTACCCACCCCGAAGTCTTGCCAAGACCAATACCGAGTGGGGTTGTTTTACGTTGCAGCAAATAAATTTCTCGTATCGCTGGCTCAACTACTGGTGGTTGCATACCACCTTCCGAAACATAATTTGGATCTGGGTCTACCCCCCACTCACGTTGCCACTCGGCTAAAGGTTGAGGCTGTGGTTGATGTGGTGGTTTAAGTAAAAATTCTGAGACATCGAAACCAATACCACCTGCCCCAATCACTGCAACCTTTCGTCCAACTTCAGCACCCTGTAAAACTTGAGCATAAGAAAGGACTTGAGGTGAATTACTTCCTTCAATCTTTAATGCGCGCGGCACGACTCCAGTCGCCACAATCACCTCATCAAAACCTTCACGTTCAAGTTGTTCACGATTAACACGAGTATTTAAACGAACATCTACCCCAGTTTTTTGAAGTTGTACTTTAAAGTAGCGAATCGTTTCGTGAAATTCTTCTTTACCCGGCACAACCTTTGCAAAGTTAAACTGACCACCTACATCTGCATTGGCTTCAAACAGGGTCACTGCATGACCGCGACTTGCAGCAACAGTTGCAGCAGACATACCGGCTACACCACCACCTACAACGGCGATACGCTTTGGTTGTTTGGTTTTTAAATAAACCAATTCAGTTTCATGGCCTGCACGTGGGTTTACTAAACAAGACACACGCTTATTTTTAAATGCATGATCTAAACATGCTTGGTTACAGGCAATACACGTATTGATTTCATCTACACGATTGGTCGCAGTTTTATTTACCCAAAAAGCATCGGCCAATAAAGGGCGTGCCATTTGAATCATATCTGCTTTGCCGGTTGCCAAAATCTCTTCAGCAGTTTCAGGCATATTAATACGGTTAGACGCAATGATTGGAATTGAAATATGTTGTTTTACATGAGCCGTATAATCGACAAACGCTGCACGAGGCACAGAAGTGACAATAGTCGGCACACGTGCTTCATGCCAACCAATACCCGTATTTAATAAAGTGACACCCGCTTTTTCTAAAGCTTTCGCAACCGTAACAACTTCTTGCATAGTGTTACCGTCATGCACAAGGTCGAGCAACGATAAACGGAAACAGATAATAAATTTTTCGCCAACTTTTGCGCGGATCGCTTTGACAATTTCAACTGGAAAACGCATACGGTTTTCAATTTCACCACCCCAACGGTCTGTACGCTGGTTTACATGGCGACTTAAAAACTGGTTAATCAGATATCCTTCTGACCCCATAATTTCGACGCCGTCATAACCTGCTTTTTTAGCAATGTCAGCGCACTGTGCGTAATCTTCTATTGTACTGAGAATATTTTTTTCAGAAAGTTGACGTGGCTTAAATGGTGAAATCGGTGATTTTATTGCACTCGAAGATACTACAAATGGCTGGTAACCATAGCGTCCCGCATGCAAAATTTGCATCAAAATTTTTGAACCATGCTTATGAACGGCATGAGTCACCAAACGGTGCTGCGGAATATCAAATAAGCTATTCATGGTTCCGCCAGCCGGAGCCAACCATCCTTGACGGTTCGGAGAAATACCGCCAGTCACAATCAAACCAACTCCACCTTTGGCACGCTCTTCAAAATAAGCTGCCAGTTTTGGGTAGTTAAAAAAGCGGTCTTCAAGCCCCGTATGCATAGATCCCATGACCACACGGTTTTTAATGGTAGTGAAGCCCAAATGTAATGGTTTTAATAAATTGGCGTAACTTGTCATGCTGCGTCCCAATATTTTTTTGCAACTTGTTGCATAGTACTTTAATACTTTTTTGATAATTTTGGATGACCAAGAATTATTTTTTATTTGAAATTATGGTCAATCTATAAATGAAGCAGATAATCCCATATTTTTCTTTAAATAATAAATAGCCATCAGAACAAGTGAATTAATGCTTTTTTTGCCAAAAAAAGCACCATGAATAGTGCTACAATAGCCGCCATTCAGAATTCTCGAGACCGCCTCAACGGGGTCTTTTTCATAAATGTTAGGATTAGCAATGACTGATAATGCAACTATCTTGCAGCATGTACCAGTAGGCAAAAAAGTTGGGATTGCCTTCTCCGGTGGTCTAGACACTTCAGCTGCTTTATTGTGGATGAAACAAAAAGGCGCTGAGCCTTATGCATATACTGCAAACTTAGGCCAGCCAGATGAAGATGACTACGATGCAATTCCAAAGAAAGCAGAACAATATGGCGCTGTAAAAGCTCGCTTGATTGACTGCCGCTTACAATTGGCGCTTGAAGGTATTGCTGCAATTCAGTGTGGTGCATTCCATATCAGTACAGGTGGTGTTCCTTATTTCAATACGACTCCACTCGGTCGTGCAGTAACAGGTACTATGCTCGTTACTGCCATGAAAGAAGATGACGTAAACATCTGGGGTGACGGTTCAACTTATAAAGGTAACGATATTGAACGTTTCTATCGTTATGGTTTGTTGACTAACCCAAATCTTAAAATTTACAAGCCGTGGTTAGATCAAAACTTTATTGATGAGCTTGGTGGCCGTGCAGAAATGTCACAGTTCCTCATCGACAACGGTTTTGACTACAAAATGTCAAAAGAAAAAGCGTACTCAACTGACTCAAACATGTTGGGCGCAACTCACGAAGCAAAAGATCTTGAATACCTAAATGCAGGTATCAAAATCGTTGACCCAATCATGGGCGTTGCTTTCTGGAAAGAAGAAGTTGAAATCAAACCAGAAGAAGTGACTGTACGTTTTGAAGAAGGTGTACCTGTTGCATTAAATGGTCAGCGTTTTGACAATCCGGTTGAGCTTATTCTTGAAGCAAACCGTATTGGTGGCCGTCATGGTTTAGGTATGTCTGACCAAATCGAAAACCGTATTATCGAAGCGAAATCTCGTGGTATCTATGAAGCACCGGGTATGGCCCTTCTTCATATTGCTTACGAGCGTTTGGTTACTGGTATTCACAACGAAGATACGATCGAACAATACCGCATTAACGGTTTACGTTTAGGCCGTTTACTTTACCAAGGCCGTTGGTTCGACTCACAAGCGCTTATGTTGCGTGAAACTGCACAGCGTTGGGTAGCTAAAGCGATTACTGGTGAAGTAACACTTGAACTTCGTCGTGGTAATGACTACACCATCATGAACACTGAATCTCCAAACTTAACGTACGAAGCTGAACGTTTAACAATGGAAAAAGGTGATTCAATGTTTACGCCAATGGACCGTATTGGTCAGTTGACTATGCGTAACCTCGACATTACCGATACACGTGCAAAACTAGGTATCTATACAGATGCTGGCTTGCTTTCAATCGGTCAAGGTTCTGCTGTACCTCAATTAGACAATAAGAAAAAATAATTTCTTATAACGTCAAAAAAGCCACCTCAATAGGTGGCTTTTTTATATTTAAAATTAAGTTAGGCAATTTCGGCGACTTGTAATGGTTGATAATAAATTTGATTACGACCAAGCTGTTTTGCCCGATATAAAGCCTGATCTGCCGCATGAATAAGCCTATCTTGTCCCATCTTTAGCCCACCCGTATATACGGTAAACCCTAAACTGATAGTGACATACTTCGACACTAAAGAAGCTGCATGAGGAATCGCTTGCCGCTCAATGGCTTTATAGATATTTGCAGCCACTGAATAAGCACCCTGTGCAGGTGTTTCAGGTAAAAGTACAACGAACTCCTCGCCCCCATAACGCGCAACAAAGTCGACATGACGAATCGAGTTTTTAATTGCAGAAGCAATAGATGAGATGACTTTATCTCCCATCTGGTGCCCGTAAAAATCGTTATAGTTTTTAAAAAAATCAATATCAATAAATAAAACAGCTAAAGGACGCTTCTCTTGATTTGCTCGGTAGTAGAAAAAATCAAACATCTCATCAAATGTACGTCGATTCGAAATTTGAGTCAGGGCATCCTGCTGGCTTAAATGCAATAACTCCGACGCTTCAATCCGTAAGATCTGCTCATTAATTTCAGCAAGCTGGTTATTTAAAAAAAGGCTTCTTTCTCTTGAGATGAGCATACTACTAATCGAGAAACCTAAAATACAACTACCGAACAAAGCACGGCCCAGCGCAATATAATCACAATTTACATCTAACAAAATAAGAAAAGCAAAAACTAAAAATGCTGCCAATAAACCAACACAAAGCATATGCAAAGGTTTAATACCGCTTAATATGAACCCGAGCATATATAAAAATGAAAGAAGCAACATAGACTGGTTCTTAAGCGCCATATTTCCGACACTAAGCAATAACATCGCATTAATAATAATGGTTAAAAATACAATGCCACATGCAGCTAAATAAAAGTGCTCGGAGAGTTTTGTAAATTTGGCAAAAACCCAGAACAATAACAGGGCAAGTGCAATATTCATTGCACTAAGTAAGCAATGAATAAAGTCCAAAGTAATATAAGGTACCCCAATCACTAAATAGTCGGTCGGCAGGGCCAATAAAATAAAAATTAAATAAGTGAGTACCCCACTTGCTAGAAACTTTGAGATGTTCTGTCTAGTTCGATCAAGATTTAAACACCAGAATTTTTTTTCCAGTTGCTTGGGCAAAGGCATATTGGCATAACGATGGGTATGTAGAGTGACCAAATACTCGATTTCTTCTTTAGATTTGAGTAATTGATGTACATTTCCCCTATTCGCCACTAGTCGATTCCCACATATTCTGCATTAACAAAATATAACATTATTTTTTAAAGCTCCCTGCGCTTTATTTTGCCATTTGTCCGTAATTCTCGTTACCATTTTCACACTTTATCGATTATCATTTGTTTTATTTCGAAGTTTGAACTGCCTTGAACTCTATTACCCTGCTCCAGCCAGATGATTGGCATGCACATTTACGTGATGGTTTAGCATTAAAACGTACTGTTCCAGATTTGGCTAAACAATTCGCCCGCGCGATTTGTATGCCTAACCTTGTACCGCCTGTAAAAACAGTAGAAGAAGCTTTAGCTTATCGCGAACGCATTCTTGCTCATGTTCCGGAAGGCAATAATTTTGACCCTCGTATGGTGCTTTATTTTACTGACCACACTTCACCTGATGAAGTTCGTAAAATTAAAGAATCAGAACATGTAAATGCGATTAAGCTTTATCCTGCTGGTGCGACCACAAACTCCGATAATGGTGTGAGTGATATTCGTAAAGTTTATGCAGTCATTGAGCAATTAGAAGAGCATCAAGTTCCGTTATTGCTTCATGGTGAAGTAACTCACAATCATGTAGATATTTTTGATCGTGAAAAACGCTTCCTAGATGAGGTATTATCACCTCTATTGAAACAGTTCCCGAAGCTTAAAGTTGTGCTTGAGCACATCACTACCAGTGATGCAGCACACTTTGTTTTAGAACAAGACCGTAATGTGGCGGCAACAATCACTCCACAACATTTATTATTTAACCGTAATGATATGTTGGTTGGTGGTATTAAACCGCACTTCTACTGTTTACCAATTTTAAAACGTCAAACGCATCAAACGACTTTACTTGAAGTAGCGACAAGCGGTAATCCTAAATTTTTCTTAGGTACAGATAGCGCTCCTCATGCACAAAATGCAAAAGAGAATGCTTGTGGATGTGCAGGCTGCTATAGTGCACCAAATGCAATTGAGCTTTATGCACAAGCATTTGACCAAGTCGGTAAATTAGAGCGTCTAGAAGGTTTTGCTAGCCATTTTGGTGCGGACTTCTACGGTCTACCACGTAATACTTCTACCATTACTTTGGTTAAAGAAGATAACCTCGTTCCAGAATCTTTTGATTATTTAGATAATCAAAAAATCATCCCGCTGCATGCCGGGAAAACGCTGCAATGGAGAAAAGTGTGACACAAGAAAACTCTGTCCCGGTCATTGGCCAACGTTTTCGTGGCTTCTTACCTGTTGTTGTCGATGTTGAAACGGCAGGTTTTAATGCCCAGACAGATGCATTGCTAGAAATCGCATGCATTCCGATTGTGTATGATGCTCAGGGACAATTTGTCCCTGGTCCTGCATTTCATGCACATATTAATCCTTTTGAAGGGGCTAACCTCGACCGCCGTTCGCTAGACTTCATTGGTATTGACCCATTCAACCCAATGCGTATTGCAATGGCTGAAGATGAAAGAACTGCTTTACGTCGCATTTTTAAATCGGTCAATGAAGTTCGTAAACAGCAACATTGTACTCATGCAGTACTCGTAGGCCACAACGCGCATTTTGACCTTGGTTTTTTACAAGCGGCCATTGCTCGCTCAGGTACAAAAAACCAAAACCCGTTCCATAGTTTTTCAGTGATGGATACGGTCACTTTAAGTGCAGTAATGTTTGGACAAACTGTACTTGCAAAAGCATGTATTCAAGCTGGAATTGAGTTTGATGGTAAAGAAGCACACTCTGCTTTATACGATACTCAAAAGACTGCTGAACTGTTTTGCTATATTTTGAACAAACTGTCTCCTTACCTCCTTGACAGTTTGGTGGCGGCTTCTTAAGATACCGCCATCCTCAACGTCCCTATCGTCTAGAGGCCTAGGACATCGCCCTTTCACGGCGGTAACCGGGGTTCGAATCCCCGTAGGGACGCCATATTCTCTTCATATAAATTTTTTCTCTCTAAGTTCTGTCTTCTTATTCTTTTTATATTTTTCTTTATTTCTAAATAAAATACACTTGTGCAAATATATCACTGATCCAGTATTTCCTTTACATCGTTTTACAATATAATAATTCTTATTTTTATACTGATATTTATTATCAAAAAGGTTTTAAATGGATCTTAAGCTTCGCCTTCTCTCCCTGAGTATTGCACAACTATGCTGTATTCCAGCTGCTTTTGCAGACACGAACAACTCTTCAACTACTCTTGCAACTATCAAAATTAAAGCCCAACAGGCATCTGACCAGACTTATAAAGTGGATAGTTCCAGTAGTGCTACGCGTAGTGAAATTGCATTACAAAATACCCCGCAATCTGTGAGCGTAGTAACCCAAAAAGTAATTGAAGATATTGGTGCAACTCGCTTAGTTGAAGCACTTGATTTAGCTGGTGGCGTGACTCGTGCTAATAACTTTGGTGGTCAAGGTTTAACTGGTTTTAACGTGCGCGGGTTTACCAGTGGTGAGTTTTATCGAAATGGGTTTCCAATTAACCGTGGCTATCCAAATGCGCCGGATAGCAACACTATTGAACGTGTAGATGTTTTACGTGGTCCCTCTTCTAGCTTATATGGCCGTGGTGACCCAGGTGGTACGTTTAACTTAATTTCTAAAACACCAAAGTCTGAGCAACAAACCACTTTAGGGGCACAGCTCAGTAGTGAAGGTTTATATCGCACTACCGTAGACACGACAGGTACTGTACCCGATGCAGAAAATATCGGTTATCGCCTAAATGTGATTGCAGAAGGCGGTGATAGTTACCGTGACCATGTTGAATCTAAACGTTATGGCATTGCTCCAGTCATTCAATGGCAAGCTACTGATGCCACCAAAGTTACTTTTGAAGCCGATATTTTAAGAAACCAACATCCACTCGACCGTGGTCATACACGTTATCCAACACAGAAATCCTTTAATAGCTCACCAGAAACCTATTTATGGGAAACGGGTAAATACTACAATCGACTCTACAATGATAACAATATGACTCAATTACGAGTTGAACATGACCTTGGGAATGACTGGAAGCTAAATGCTGGCGTGCAATATTTAAATGGCAAATTGCATGGCTATGCAGTAGAAGGAAATGGCATACAGGCTGATGGAGAAACATTAGGGCGAAATTACAATTATCGCGAATTAAAATGGCAAGATACCGATGCCCAAATTAACCTTACAGGCAATTTCCAGCTTTTAGGTTTAGCACATACTTTAGTGACTGGGCTTGAATATGAAAATTATGATTATAAGTCATACATTATTCGCTCAAGCGGAGATATCGGTAGCTACCCTATTAATATTTATAATCCGGTTTTAGGGCAACCTTTACCTGAGCTCAATCGTGTAACCACACATGACCGTGAAAACTTAAAAACAACGGCCCTTTTTGTACAAGACCAAATCGACTTAAATGAGCGTTTAAGTGCACTCTTAGGCTTACGATTTGAACATTACGAGCACGATTACAAAAACCTATTACCAAATACTACCAACTGGAATACCAGTCATGATGCATTTATTCCACGTTTAGGCTTAGTTTATAAAGCAAGTGATGACCTTTCACTCTATGGCAATGCTGCAAAATCTTTTAAACCAAATACTGGCGCCAGCCGTAACGGAGAAGGTTTTGATCCTGAAGAAGGTACGGCTTACGAGTTAGGTTTTAAATGGCAAGCACTTGATAATATGTTATCAATTGATTCCGCTATTTTTTACGCTAATAAAGAAAATGTCTTAACACTAGACCCTGTTGATTCAGCTTATAAAGTCGCTGCTGGCGAAGTTCGTAGCCGTGGCATTGAGTTAAATATTGCTGGTCAAATTACACCAGCTTGGAAAATTATTGGTGGATATGCTTATACAGATGCGGAAGTAACTAAAGACAATACTTTGCAAAAAGGAACAGCTCTAGCCAATATTCCAAAGAATAGTTTTAATCTTTTAAATATCTATGAATTTCAGGATGGTCCTTTACAAGGCTTAGGTCTAGGCATCAATCAAAAATATATTGATAAACGTGCAGGTCAGACAGCCAATAGTACCTATATCATGAAAGGTTATGCAGTTACAGATTTGGTTTCTTATTATCAGGCGACACCAAAACTTCGTCTTAACTTAGATGTGAAGAACATTTTTGATAAAGTTTATGATGAAAGTGCTTTCAATTTATATGCTTATCCGGGTGAATCACGTACCGTTCAATTAGGTATGAGCTATACGTTCTAAATTGAGTATAAAGGTACTATTTCATCCTTAGAAATAGTACCTTTACTTTAAGAAATTTTTACGCTGACTTACGTGAATTCACGCGTCCTTGAACAACAGCCTTAATATTACCCTTGGCATAATTTAAAAACACAATTAAAGGTGACAGTTTAGGATTTGGCTTTTTACCCTGCCCAATGGCTTTAAATTGTGCTGCATACCAAATGATTTCCATAATCGCCATTTTATCGACAAAAGGTAAACCTGTTTTAATCGGTTTTACTGCATAACGAACGTCTTGGCCTGCAATTAAACGGTCTGTTAAATCTGTTTCAACTGCAAGTGGACGAGCAATACCAATAAAGTCACACGCACCGCTCGCTAGCGCAGCATTCATGCCTTCCACTGTACGGAAGCCGCCTGTCACCATAAGCTTACATTTAACATGCTGACGGATTTTTTCAGCAAAATCTAGAAAGTATGCTTCACGTGCAATAGTACTTGCCTTACGTTTATCAGCTTTGGCACCAGCCATTGCAGGCGCTTCGTAAGTTCCACCTGAGATTTCAATTAAATCGATCCCAGCTTCATCAACTGCTTTAAATACCGAAATCACATCTTCTTCGCTAATACCGCCGCGTTGGAAGTCAGCAGAGTTGAGCTTAACTGAAATAATAAAATTCTCTGAAGTTGCTTCACGTACCGCTTTATAAACTTCTAGTAAAAAGCGAGTACGGTTTTCAACTGAGCCTCCCCACTGGTCTGTACGTTTATTGGTTAATGGTGATAAAAACTGGCTAATTAAATAGCCATGTGCACCATGTAACTGTACCCCTTCAAAACCCGCCTTTTCACAAATACGAGCAGCGTTCGCAAAACGTTTAATAATATCCAAAATTTCTTCATGCGTAAGAGCACGTGGAGTACCAAACATAGTCGCTAAAGCTGGGCTAAAAGGAACTGCCGAAGGTGCAACTGTTTCTTTATTTAGGCCCTTTGGACACTGACGACCAGGGTGAGACAATTGGATAAGTTGTACCATCCCATATTGTTTACCGACTGCTGCCCATTCTTTTAAACGCTCTAGGTCACGCTCGGTTTCAATCACCACTACCCCAGGTTCGTTTTTGGCCTCTACATTGACCATAACATTTCCAGTAATCGCACAGCCCAAACCACCTTTGGCCCATGCACTATACAAGCCTAAATGTAAGTCATTCGGCTGGCCTTCATAGTTTGCAAGTGCCTCACTCATTGCACCTTTAATAATCCGGTTTTTAAATGTGGTATTTCGAATTGTGATTGGTTGTGCAATCTGGCTCATGGTTAACCTCTTTTAATATTTTAGAGCAATTACTCTAATTTAGATGAGTTATAGGTCATGTCAAGGGAAAATCGATAACTGACAATAGCACATGTCAAATTTAAAAAATATAAAAAAATGCAACTTTTTGCATTAAAAATTTAAATAAAATTTATCTTTATAAAACATAATTTTATTAAATAAATTTAACAACTTGTCGCAATTAATTGCTTGGTATATTCAGTTTTTGGGGCATTAAACAACTGCTCAGTCAACTGATATTCCATAACTTTTGCATGTCGTAATACCATCACTTTATGACACAGTGCTTTGACCACATTTAAATCATGGCTAATAAAAATATAGCTCAAGTGCTCTGTTTGTTGTAAACGTCGTAATAATTGAATCATCGCTTTTTGCGTGGATCGGTCTAAGGCAGACGTTGGTTCATCTAAAATTAAAAGTTTAGGTCGAACTACTAAAGCTCTCGCTAAAGCAACACGTTGTCGTTGCCCACCAGAAAGTTCATGTGGATAGCGATGTTGAAAGCCCTCTGCCAACTCAACTTTTATCAAAGCTGATTCAACTTGCTGTTTAATTTCTTTATCAGTTATCGCTTTGACTTTTAACCCTTCAGCAATAATCTGCCCTACCGTCATACGTGGGTTTAGACTACCAAATGGATCTTGGAAAACAATCTGTAAGTCTGACCTGATCTTGCGTAAAGCTTTTTGTTCTAAGTGGTTTATATCTTGCCCTAGAAAGTTAATCTGTCCCTCACTTTTAATTAATCGAACCAGAGCCAAAGCCAATGAAGATTTTCCGGATCCACTTTCACCCACAATGCCTAATGCTTCGCCTTGAGCAAGCTCAAAATTTACATTTTCAACCGCATTGGTATAACCCTGAATTCGGTTAAAGAAACCACGTCGTATTGGATATTTAACATTGAGTTGTTGAACAGATAAAATTTTATGACTGGTTGAACGTTGCTCAGCGAAACCAAGGTCATGTTCTAATAATTGCTGGGTATAAATTGACGCAGGATTTTTAAAGATCTGCTGAAGCTGACCTTGCTCTACAACTTGTCCTTTGTGTAATACAATCAGCTCATCGGCATAACGGCGTACCAAATTTAAATCATGGCTAATTAAAATCAGTGCCATACCATATTTGCTTTGCAAAGATTTTAATAATTCTAAAATTTGCGTCTGTAAAATCACATCAAGCGCGGTAGTTGGTTCATCTGCAATTAAAATTTTAGGTTGAAGAGCTAGCGCAGCCGCAATCATTACCCGCTGTTTTTGACCACCTGAAAGTTCATGCGGATAACGTTTTAAAATGTACTCTGGATTAGCGATTCCTACATCTTTTAATAATTGAATTACCTGCTGCTGAGCTTTCGATTTTGATCTACCTTGTAAAATAAAATTTTCACCGACAATTTTTTCAACCCGATGTAATGGGTTTAAAGCTGTAGAAGGCTCCTGAAAAATCATGGCAATATGATGGCCACGTAAATAAGTTCTAGTCTTTTCGTCTATTTCTAAAATATTTTTTGAATCAATAATAATACGACCAGATGTTTTTAATTTTTCTGGTAATAATCCCATCATCGCCAAACAGCTTATTGTTTTACCTGAACCACTTTCACCTACAATTGCAAGCGTATCACCAGCTTGTAAGTGTAAATTGAGACCTTCCAATAAAATCTGATCTTGCGTAGAGATTGAAAGGTTTTCTATTTTTAGCAAGGTAGCATCTTCACTTAAGTTATTTTCTTGGGTCAAATACATCGCGTGCAGCCTCCCCAATATAAATTAATAATGACAACACAAAAGCAAGGCTAAAAAATCCTGATAAAGCCAACCAAGGTGCATCCAAGTTATTTTTACCTTGTAGCAATAATTCACCTAAAGAAGCTGCATCTGGTGGTAAGCCATAGCCCAAGAAATCAAGTGCGGTTAAAGCAATAATATTAGTGGCCAAAATAAAAGGTAACTGCGATAGGCTAGAACTTATGGCATTTGGCAAAATGTGCTTAAAGATAATTGCTCTATCAGTTACACCTAAAGCCTGAGCCGCACGCACATAGTCAAGTTGACGCGCTTTTAAAAATTCGGCACGGACAATTCCCACAAGTACAGTCCAGCTAAAGAACAGCATAATAAAAAATAGCCAATATACATTTGGGGTAAACATGCTGACCAAAATCATGACCATAAAGAGCATGGGTAACCCATTCCAGACTTCTACCAGTCGCTGCCCCAACAAATCAACCCAGCCACCATAGTAGCCTTGTATAGCGCCCACAAAAATGCCAAGTAGTGCTGCACAACCTGTTAAAGCCAAGCCGAAAAGTAATGAAACTCTAAGCCCATAGAGAATACGTGCAAGCACGTCTCGCCCTTGGTCATCTGTCCCTAACCAGTTCTGCTTAGAAGGTGGCGATGGCACAGGTACAGCCAAGTCTAAATTAGGAGTCTGGTAAGAAAATCTTATGAGGGGCCAAATAGTCCAGCCTTTATGATTAATGAGTTCTTGTACAGCGGGATCTTTATAATCTGCTTCTGTTTCAAACACGCCACCAAAAGTGGTTTCGGGATATGTTTTAAAGATAGGCAAATAATAAGCGTCCTCATATTTCACCAACAATGGTTTGTCGTTAGCAATGAGCTCAGCAGCTAAGGACATCATCAAAATAAGACTAAACAAGATAAAGCTTGCCCACCCTAATTTATGTTGCCTAAACTTTTGCAGCCGTGACCGCACAATAAAAGACATTATTTGCCTCCTTGTGCGTCAAAGTGAATACGCGGATCAATCCATTGATACAGTACATCGCAAATAAGACGTAAAAGCAGGCTAAACAGCGTGAAGAAAAACAATACGCCAAAAATAACCGGATAGTCTCGCTGAACAATTGCTTCAAAGCCCAACAATCCTACACCGTCTAGGTGAAAAATAATTTCAATAAAAAGATTTCCCACAAAGAAAATGCCTGCTAAAGCCTCAGGCAATCCAGCAAGAACCACTAGAATGGCATTACGGAATACATGTTTATATAAGACTTGCTGGCTATTTAAACCTTTTGCATAAGCTGCCAAGACATAAGGTTTATTGAGTTCTTCTAAAAATGAATATTTGGTTAAATAAGTTAAGCTCGCAAAACCACCTAAGATCATGGTAATAAGCGGCAACGTCATGTGCCATAAATAGTCCGTAATTTTTCCGAACCAACTCAATTGATAAAAATTATCTGACACTAGGTTTTGTAATGGAAACCACTGAAAATATGAACCGCCAGCAAAAAAGACAATAAGCAGTATGCCAAAGACAAAGCTGGGTACTGCATAACCCACCACTAGCAATAAAGAAGTGGAACGATCAAACCATGTCCCTTGTTGCTTCGCTTTTTTAATTCCAAGTGGAATTGAAATAAGATAAATCAGCAAAGTGCTCCATAGCCCAAGTGAAATTGACACAGGCATTTTTTCCCAGAGCAGCTCAACCACTGATTTATCTTTAAAAAAGCTTTGTCCAAAGTCTAAAGTCAAATAGCCTTTTAACATCAGTAAAAAACGTTCTACTGGAGAATGGTCAAACCCGTATTGGGCTTTAATTTGCTCGACCATTTCGGGACTTAAACCTTTAGCACCTTGATAGTACATTTCAGTGCCTAATACACGCCCTGCTCCTAAGCCACTTTCTACTTCATGAATTGCCTGTTCAACTGGTCCACCCGGTGCAATTTGCACGACCACAAAGTTGATCAATAAAATAATGAACAACGTTGGAATCATTAAAAGAAGTCGCTTTAGAATATATGAACCCATATAACAGGATTTCCTTTAGGTACGTGCTTTTATTGTTGATGTAAATATTGAGCAACTTTCTTAGCTTGGTTTGCATTACTCCACCAATACTCTATACCGGCAGAGAGCACAGGTTTCACTTTAGGCTGCTGATACATATTCCAGTACGCATACCAATAATCCCCTTTTCCATAAGTCGGGATCTGGTAATATCCTGCACGAAGTAATCGGTCAAGAACATGAGTATAAGTGATTTGCTGTTCACGGTCTTTGGCAGTGACCAGTTTTGAAATCACCTCATCAATTACCGGATTACGAATACCAGCGTAGTTATAGTTGCCATCTTGAACTGCTGCGGCACTTCCCCAGAACTGAGCCTGTTCATTGCCCGGATTTAAAGATTGCGGCAAATTCATCGTAGTCATGTCAAAGTCATAACGGCGTGTACGCTCTAAATATTGCGGCGCATCAACCTGCCGTAAATTAATATTAATTCCTAATTTTTTTAAATTTCTTACAAATGGCATCAGTGTTCTTTGTTTGCCATCTTGCTGAATGAGAAACTCAATTTTTACAGGTTTGCCTTCGGGTGTATATAATTGCCCTTCTTTAATTTTATAACCCGCTTGAATCAACAACTGTCTAGCAATTAATAAATTTTGCCGGTTAAAACCACTAGCATCTGAGGCTGGATATTTCCAATCAGCCAAAACAGCTTTTTGCATGACTGGAGAGAGCTTTGGTAACAGAGGCTTTAATATGGCCATTTCATTGTTTGAAGGACGACCTGTCGCTGCCAAATCACTATTTTCAAAATAACTTTGTAGTCTTTGATATTGTCCGTAAAACAAAGCTTTATTTTGCCATTCAAAATCATAGGTATAAGTCAAGGCTTGTCTAAAGCGGATGTCATTGAAAGGTTTGCGCCGTGTGTTAAAAACATAACTCTCGGTTGCAATGGGGTTATGATGTCTAAATTTATATTGCGTTACCAAACCTGCTTTTACAGCCGGAAAATGATAGTCAGTGACCCATTTTTTTGGATTAGTTTCTTCATGCAAAGTATATTGCCCAGATTTAAAACCTTCGAATGCAATGTCCCAATTTCGGTAATAAACATACTTTAAATGATCGAAGTTATAGCGTCCTTTATTAATAGGTAAGTCTTTTGCCCAATAATTTGGATTACGTTTATAACTAATACTCCGACCTGCATCAATTTTCTCAACAACGTAAGGCCCTGAACCTATAATCGGTTGCAAGCTAATACGGGTAAAATCACGTTTCTGCCAATCTGCTTTTGAGTAAATCGGTAAACTCGCCACAACAAATGGCATTTTAGGATTATGGCTGGACTTAAAAGTGAATTTAACTTGATGTGGGTTTATCACTTCTGTTTTCGCTAAGTCTGCAAGATACATTTGTAGACCAAAATTAGATTTGGTTTGATAGGTATCAAAGCTAAATTTCACATCTTCAGCTGTTACGGGCAGTCCATTACTAAATCGAGCTTTTGGGTTTAAATAAAAAGTAACCGACTGGGTTTTTATAGGATCATACGAAACTTTTTCTGCCAAGAGTGGATATAACACGCCCACTTCATCAAGTGACTGGGTCATTAAAGTATCAAAAAGATAATTTACCCCTTCTGTCGCATTTCCCTTACCGTTCATACTGTTTAAGTTATCAAATGTCCCTTGCGCAGCCTGACTCAATACTCCGCCTTTAGGTGCATTCGGGTTGGCATAAGGCATAGAAGCCATTGCCAGATATTTAGGCTTAGAATGAATTGCGATATACGGCGTGGTTTGCTGAGCAGAGAATATAACTTGCGAAAAAACACTGAGCCCGACTAGCAGGCTCAGTTGAGAATATAACTTTTGCATAAAGTACTAATTATTCTATAAATTAGGCACTTTAATGATATCGCCAATACGCAATTGAGTCGACGGTGTTAGGTTGTTGAGTTCCGCCAATAAAGTGGTTTCTAAACCATATTTACTCGCAAGACCAATTAAGGTATCACCACGTTTGACTTTGTATTCCACTACAGTTTTTGGAATCACAATATTTTGTCCACGCTGTAAATTGGCATTTGCTTTTAATGCATTCATTTCAGCAAGTTCACGAACTGAAATACCCGCACGACTCGCAATAGCATTTAACGACTCACCAGCTTTAACCGTGTACTTTTCAGTATTTTTTCCTGCAACTACAGCTTTTGGAGACGATTTCGCCGTATCCGTTTTAGCTGTTTCTACTGTTGGTAAATCACCTGTTAATTTTAAGCGTTGACCAACACGAACATTACTGTTGCGAGACAAACCGTTCAATGCAGCGAGGTAATCTAACTGTAAATGATAGCGGTTAGCGATATTTCCTAGGCTATCACCAGATTTAACTGTGTAGGTTTCTGGTGTTTCTTCTTTGGTATTTTTAGCCGAAACTTTGCTAGTTGTTTCAACTTCACCAGTTAATTTTAAACGCTGACCAGCACGAAGGCCTGCAGTACGTGACAAACCATTCAAATCAGCCAAATAACTGGTTTGTAAGTTATATTTAGCTGCAATTGCATTTAAGCTATCGCCTGACTGCACAACATATTGGTCAGGAACTGATGCACCAGCCGGAACTTTTAGAGTTTGTCCCAGTTGGACATGACTGTTGGCTTTTAAGTTGTTCAGTTCAGCAAGCTCAGCTAGGCTAATTTTAGACTTGGTCGCAATGCTTGATAATGTGTCGCCACGCTGTACTTTATAACTTTCAGTTTTATATGATGGACCTGCTGCAAGCTTTTCATATTTACCAGAAGCCTTGCTGTCATCAACTTCATCAACAGTGATTTCTTTTGCAGGTACATTAATTTTTTGGCCTACAATTAAATTACTACCAGCTGATAACCCTGGTGTTAGGTCTGCCAACTCTTGATTAGATAATGCATAACGGTCTGCAATTAATTTCAAGTATTCGCCACGTTTAACCGTATAACTCTTTGTTGCAATACGACGTGTACTTGCTTGAATTGCCTTTGGCTCTACTTTAGCAGCACGATTACCTTTAGGTTCTTTTAACTGTAATTTTTGCCCTACAAACAAGCCATCTGTTACAGACAAATCGTTATATTCAGCTAGCTGTTTCACTGACAAATTAAATTGATTTGCCACTCCTGTTAAACTGTCATTTGCTTGAACAACATAGACATCAGGTTTAGCTGCCGATTTTGCCGTAGTTTCCGCCTCTTGAGGCTTAGCATCATAGAGATATAGACTGGTTCCTACAAATAAAGTCTTTTCAGGGTCAATCTGGTTCCATTTAGCTACATCACGCCAGTTCACACCATTCTTCATGGCAATAACTGCTAAAGTATCGCCAGGCTGTACTGTATAAGTACTACGCTTACCTTTAGGTTGTACAACCACAACATCTGTATCAGTTTTAATATAAGGCTTATCTTTATTGCGCTGAGCATCTTCAGAGTTTGCAAGAGTTGCATCTTCAGCTAAAGTTTTTGGATAAGCAAAACCTTTACTTACTTCTTTACCTTGCTGCTCAGCAACAGATTGGCTGGTCTGAATTGCGGTTAACTTAATTTTGCCGTCATACGGATCGACAATTTCTGTACCCTGAGGTGCAAGTGCTTTTAACTCGGCAACAACTTGATCTTTTTCAGCTTGAGTAGCTTGAGGCTCTAAAGCTTGATCAACTGTTTCCTTTTCCCCTTCAGCACGCACTGCCGCTAAAATTTTCTCGCGTTCAGTTGCTGAAATTGGCGGTTCCGTTCTCACAGGTTTGATATTTGCAGCCGGAGTGACCGCAACAGGAATACGTGGTGCACTTGGTACATCAGCTGACGCTGCAAAAGCAGCTAGCGCATCAGAACCACGAGGTGTTGCAGTTTTTACTGTTACCGAGCTGCTACTTGTTTTAGCAGGTGTCGATGATCTTACTGGCTGAGCTGGAGTTGATGGAGTAGTTCTAACTGTGACTGAAGTTGAAGTCGTTGTGGTCGGCTTAGACGGCGAAGTAACACTTGCCCACCAGCCTGAACTTCCACCTGCTTTCATCCCTTTTAGCTTGTTATCAACTGAAGGACTTATATCAGCTGGAATCAAAATACGCATTGGACTTGCAGGGTCTATTGTTTCACCACGATAGCCTGGGTTTAATGCATATAACTCAGCACGGCTAAGACCCGTCACCGACGCGATTTCATTTAAAGATAATGGTGCAGATAAGGTAACTTCACGGAAATGGGGTCTGTTTGCAATCGGAGGTAACGAAACCCCATAAGCGCGTGGGTTTTTAATAATTTGTGCAACAGCCAAGAAACGCGGAACATAGTTCATGGTTTCTTGCGGTAATTTTAGTGACCAATAGTCTGTTGGCAAACCAGCAGCCTGATTTCGGTTAATCGCTTGTTGAATACGACCCGGACCAGCGTTATAAGCAGCCAAAGCTAATTCCCATGAACCGAACTGGTTATATAAGCTTCCTAAAAACTCATAGGCAGCACGAGTAGATTCCACAACATCACGGCGTCCGTCGTACATACCCGTTTGTTGTAAACCATAAATACGACCAGTACTTGGAATAAATTGCCATAAACCCGCCGCCGCCGCACTACTTGTTGCAGCTGGGTCATATGAACTTTCAATCACTGGTAATAATGCAAGTTCGGTTGGAAGACCACGGCGTTCTGCTTCTTTAACAGTATGATATAAATAACGACTTGCGCGAGCACTTAAGCGGTCAAGGTAGGGCTGACGTGAGATAAACCAACTACGCTGCGCTTCAATACGTGGATCCCAATGATTAAGGTCCATTTTGAAGCCTACGGCCATACGCTTCCAGACATCACCGTGTTTTAAAATAAGTAAACGGTCGCCCTCTACAGCACGCATATCTGTTGCTGAAAGTAAGTCTTCTAAAGAGTCCAGACTGCTTGCATCAAGATAGCCTGCTCCACTCACCTGTTTTGTTTTCGAGGTTTTTGCAGATTGCGGAGTCGAAGAACAGCCTGTTGTAATACCCAACGCAGCTAAAGCAGAGCTAAGGACTGTAATTTTGAATAATGATGCTGCAGATGGCTGCCACACAAATGTGGTTGGTTTATACATAAAAACTTCCAAACAACTCGCGTAATATTTCTTGGGGTCTGCCCACAAACCCTAGGTCTTCGATGCCATTGTAGTAAAGCATGCAAGATAGACAAGGCAATAATTTAATGTCATTTGCATGGAAATGTTACAAGAAATTAAAAAAAGCTTGCTTTGTAACGATGGAACCGAACTTTTTGCGTATACAATACACCAAATTCAGCTCTTTTTCTTTCAGTTTAGGTTTCGATTTATGTCTCAAACAATCACACTGTATGTTGATGGTGCATGTCGTGGCAATCCGGGTTTAGGCGGTTGGGGTGCATATGTCATTACCGAGCAGGGTGAACATAAATTATTTGGCGGTGAACCCGACACAACAAATAACCGTATGGAACTTACTGCGGCTATTGAAGGAATTTCTTTTTGCCCTCCTGATGCTCAATTAATTGTCTGGACAGACTCAAATTATGTGAAGCAAGGTATTACAGAATGGATTCATGGTTGGAAAAAGAAAAACTGGAAAGATGTTAAAAATCCTGACCTATGGCAAAAACTCGATGCCGTTTGTGCGGGTAGAAATATTGAATGGAACTGGATTAAAGGCCATGCAGGACATGCAGGTAATGAAATGGCTGACCAACTTGCGAATTTAGGTGCAGACAAAACTGCTCAAGAACTTAAGCAACCACAGTCAGCCACTGTATCGCAAGATATAAAAAAGCCTGAACAGGACTGGTTACTAGACGATCCTTTCGGATTCGATCTGGTTGAAACAACCGAAGATGAAACAGTCACTTTAGAGCAGACACAAGAAGTTGAGATGATTGTTGTGGATGAAGAAATGAATGTAGTTGAAGCTGTAGAACAAGAAGAACAACAGCAAAATACCAATATTCATCCACAAATTGTGATGACTGAAGCCAAGCTTAAATTACAAGGCCCAAGACAACTCATACTCGATACGGAAACAACTGGTTTCTATTTTCAAGATGGTGACCGCATTATTGAAGTCGGTGCCATCGAAATGATTAACCGTAAGCTTACGGGCAGTTCGATTCACATTTATATTAATCCTGAAAAACCAGTGGGTGACTCTGTTCAAGTCCACGGTATTACTGATGAGTTTTTGGTCGACAAACCAAAATATGCAGAAATTGCAGATACCTTATTTGAATATCTAAAAGGCGCAGAAATTATTGCCCATAACGCAACCTTCGATATGAACTTCTTAGATATGGAGTTTAAACGTGTTGGGTTACCTGCTCTTTCAGAAGTTTGTGAAGTTACCGATACTTTAGCTTTAGCGAAAAATAAGCATCCTGGGCAGAAAAACTCACTTGATGCCTTAGTTAGACGTTATGAAATTCCAGCGCGTGACCGTACTTTCCACGGCGCATTACTCGATGCTGAAATTCTTTCTGATGTTTACTTGGCAATGACAGGTGGTCAAGTTTCCTTTGATATGGATGCCCTATCGCAAAGTGAAAGTGACCAGCAAAAAACGACCAAAGCTAGAGTTCAAATTGAATTACCTGTTATTTACCCTTCAGATGAAGAGCTAAACATACATGAGACTTGGGTCAAAGAATTTGAGAAAAAACATGGAGAACCTTGCCTTTTTGCAAAATAAATTTTTGATTCTCTAATGTTTTTTTAGTTTCCCCTTTTGCAAGTTAAGTTATATTAGTCGTATAGATTTTTAGCTCAAACTATTGAGCCATGACGAATATAACAATTGATTTTTTTGCAAAGGGGAATTTTTATGTCTGAGCATAATTCGATTCAATTTGATCCAACAGCGTTGCTCATCATTAAAAATGAAATTGATAATTCAATAAAACTGGTGGAAGGCGCTGTAAGTACCTTAATTGAAGAACAGGCTCTCCCTTTTGGTATTGATGATGCATTAGAACAATTTAAACAATGTACTCAAGTCTTACGTCTCATTGATATTCCGTATTTGGCAAAAATCACTCAATATTCAACCGAGTTGATGCAAAAGATTATGGCGAATCCAGAGCGCATCAATACCGATGACGTTGTTGCTTTAAGTGAAGGCACAACCATGGTTAAACGTTATATTGAGTTCATCTGTTTACGTGAAGTCGAAGTACCTCAGTTTCTTTTAGACACCTTAAATAATTTAGAAAAAGCCTTAAATAAGCCACTAACCTCTTCTGGACAACAGATTGCGTCAAAGCTTTCAACAGTTTCACTTGAGTTACCGTTACCCGAAGTGCTTATTAATGAAAGAACTCAGTTTATCCATCAGCTTTATAAATTATCACTACATCAATTTTTAAATAAAACTGAAAGTGCTCGAGACTTTCAAGCATTTAAACTGATTGGCAGTTATTTAGTGAGCATGGCTCAAGGTCAACCAAGCCAGCAATACTGGCAATTGGTGAACTCTGCCTTTAGTCATATTGATGAACTTGTTTTAAATGATGCTCGCCTACGTGTGTTCATTAACCTTGAAAATGCCATAAGTTTATTTTTAGCTTCACCTGAAGGCTTTGAAGCAAACTTAACTGCTCTAGCAGATATCCTGAGTATTGTGATTGGACAAGAAGACCAACTTGCGCAGCAAATCCGTAGTCAGTTAAACATTGGTCATGAGTTTCTCACCGACACTCAACTTAAAGCACTGAGCCAACACTTGTATGGTCCAGACTTTGATACCATGCAAACGGTAAGTCAATTAATCTTAAGCGAAATGAATAAAGTTCGTAATGATATTGAATATAACTACCAAAACATGTCACCAGAAAAAGCTCAGCAACTACAAAGCAATCTTATGCAGCTTGCTCATACTTTTAAATTACTCAACTTAAATGAAGCTGCTTCAGAGCTTTCTCAACAAGCCAGCAGTTTAAGCCAAATCAATATCTTGAGTAACGAAAACTATGCTCAGCAGTTGATGAAAAGCATTTTATCTGCCATGAATGCCATTGGTATTTTGGTGCGCCATTATTCATCTAACCGTCTACAAATTCGTGTGAACAATACCAATATCTCTCTAGATCGTTTAGATGAAGCACATCAGACATTATTGAATGAGACCAAAAATTTAACCGATTTTGTATGCCAAAGTTTGACTCTCTATGCCAACGATCAAACTCAAAATATTGAAGCAATTGCAGGCTCTTTAAAAGAGTTGGCTGGCGCGGCTGAATTTTTAGGAAGCACAGTTCAACAAAATGCTTTGCTTGAAACTGCCAAATTTGTACAAAAGCAAATCGATCAAAATCAGCCTTTCAATCATGATCAGATTCACTGTATTTTTAACGTTTTAGCTGGGCTAGATATGTTAGTTGACAATTTAAAAAATAAACAGCCTGTTCTACAATCCATGTTTGATGTAGCATTGCTAAGTAGTCAACAACTTCAAAAAAAGGCAGCTTAATGTCTGAGTTATCACTTGCTTATATTTTTCATCATCAACAATTATTGGTTGACCAAAACCTTCAATTACCCAAAGTCGAAAAGTTAGCAAGTGATCTCCTTTTCACTCATGATGAACAGGTCATTGCACGTGACCTGTTGAGTGAAGAAGCCATTCCGGAAGGTCTGCAACTCGTTCCAATTCGTCAACTTATTTCCAACTGGTCAAAAGAACAATTTTTACAGGCAAGTCGTGCTGTACAGTTGCTCGAATGGCGACGTAATCACAAGTTTTGTAGCCACTGTGGGCATGCTACCGAAGTACACCCTACAGAATATGCTATGGTGTGCCCTTCTTGTCGCTACCACCAATATCCGCGTGTAAACCCATGTATTATCACCATCATTACTAAGGGCGATGATGAAATTTTATTGGCGAAATCTATTCACAATAAAACCAATATGTATGGCTTGATCGCAGGATTTGTAGAAGTTGGGGAAACGCTTGAAGAAGCTGTTCAGCGCGAAGCTTTAGAAGAAGTGGGACTTAAACTCAAAAATATTCAATATATGTCAAGCCAACCCTGGCCTTTTCCAAGCAATCTCATGATTGCATTTAGAGCTGAATATGAGTCAGGTGAAATTTCTTTGCAAGAAGATGAAATTGCCGATGCGCAGTTCTTTAAATTTGATCAGCTACCTGAAATTCCATTTAAAGGCAGTATTGCACACGCAATGATTACGCAGATTACTCAAGCGAAGTAATCTGCGCTCTCAAACAGATGTTTTAGAATACTTCATCCAGAAAGTGCAAAATGGTCCGTTTAGTTCGGAAGTAATGACTTACAAAGCTCGATAAACTCGCCAAAATTGTAATATGACCTGTTTTAGGAATCACAGCGATATGACTGTGATTTCCGCTTTGTCTAAGTGCCTGATCAAGATCAAAGGTATTTTCTTTTTTTACAAGCTGATCATTTTCAGCCATGAGCAGATAATGCTTAATATGATTTTGATTTACAAAATAATATGGCATCACTTCTTTATAAGAAATGCTTTGATCAAAAGCATCTTCGGCAAGCGGATCACCTTTATAATCAAAATGATAAGGACCTGCCAAACCAAAAATTGCTTTAATATTACCTAAACATTGAATTGTATTTGGCTTTGGATGATAAACAGCAGACATCACATTAAATGCACCTGCCGAATGTCCCATAAGCACAATATTCTCTGTCGAGATTTCCAATTTTTCTTGGTTCTGGTGTAAATAGTTTAACGCTTGCGTTAAGTCATCGACATAACTTGGAAAAATATTCTTCGGTGCGAGCTGATAGTTAATGACAGCAACGTCATAACCTTCTTTCGTAAACGCTTCACCCACAAATAAATAGTCTCGTTTATTACCATGTTGCCAAGCACCACCATGTACAAAAACAATGAGTGGTCGATGAGCTAAGCGCTTAGTAGAACGATAAATATCTAGACGATGGCGAGGCTTTAAGCCATAACGCACATTTAAAACCTGCTCAAAACCATCTTTTGGCGTAAAACGGTTTAAAGCAAAGCTCCCCAAATCATACAGACGGAACTCTTTATAAAGAGTTCTCGCCTGCTCAATTTTGCTTTGTAATTGTTCAATCAGGTTCATATTTTATTGTGCAGAAGATGCTGGATCTGTTTGGTCCGGATCAATTGCAACAGGAGTTTGAACTGTTGGTTGAGCAAGAACATTATTAATTACTGGTGTAGTTGTTGCGCTGGCAGTACTCGCTGCTGGAGCAGGCGCTAAATCAATATTATCAATGAGCGTTACAATCTTAGTCACGTTACCGACATTTTGAAGCACATTGTTTAAATCATTAATTTCAGCTGTGTTTAAACGGCCCATCACGTATAAAACACCATCTTCGGTATGGACCAGTACTTTACTGTCCGATACTACTGGCGCTTTCATTAATAAAGCACGTGTATTTGCAGTTACCCCAGCATCTTGCATAATCGTGTTATAGCTTACTTTGTTACCCACCGTAATATAGTTATGTACGGCTTTCACATCACTCATGGCTTTAACGTTGTCTTCTGCCAACTGTTTTAAGTATGGGTCTGGCACCTGTCCAGTTAACAATACTGTGCTATGGAAGCTTTCGATGTTAATACGAGATTGTTTAAAACGCTGATCAAGCTTATAGAGGTTAATATTCGCTGTACGCTTAATTGAAGAATCAATAAATACTTGGCCTAAGCTACGTACACCACTATCTGTTCCAACTGGAGCTGTACCTGTTCCACCAGAAATAAAACTTGCGCAACCTGACAAACTTGCGACACAAAGCGCTGTTACAGCAATACGTTTCAACACTCCACCAGACTCCTATCAATCTCTTCTTGGCTTGATCATAAAACATCGGTCTTTAATTTGCTCAAAAGAGTAATGAACTCTTAATCCAAAGTAAATGCATTTTCGATCCATTGCAGATCATAATGGAATTTTGAAAAGTCTTGCTGTACTGTTTTTGCAATTTTCTGTGGAAAATCAAAACAAATCACATCAAAACGACAATAAAAATCCTGATAAGATGGGTAGCGCTTTAAAAACCTCATCGCCGTCTTAATTATTTTTTTCTGTTTGCTCAAGGTCACCATTTCACAAGCTTGACCATAATTTCCCTGCCCTCGCGCTTTTACCTCAACAAAAATCAATTCGTTACCACGTTTTACAATCAGATCGACCTCTCCACGGCGTGAATGATAATTACTGGCGACCCATTCATAATTTTGTTCTTTTAAAAGTTTTAGTGCTGTTTGTTCCGCCCATTGGCCCAACTGCTGTGCAACTAACATAATTTTTTTGTTTCCCCAATTAAAAATGTAAATACTGTTAAAGCCGGTTCTATACCTTTTTATTTTTGAATTGAACAAATCAAAAGCAGATGTTTCGAAAAATAAAAAGCCTACTGACATTGTTCACGCCAAAAACATAATTTCGGGTACACTAACCCATTAAAATTGTTTATCTGTACGGAGTAAAAACCAAATGAGTGCTCAGTTATTTGTTGTAGCCACCCCAATCGGGCACTTAGATGATATGACTTTCCGTGCAATTGATATCTTAAAAACAGTTTCTGTTGTTGCTGCCGAAGATACACGCCAATCAGCTCAATTATTCAAACACTATAATATATCTACCCCACTTACCGCATGCCACGACCATAATGAAAGCAACAAAATTGAGCAGTTAGTTCAAAAGCTACTTGCTGGTGAAAATATTGCTTTGATTAGTGATGCAGGCACACCACTTATTAGTGACCCTGGGTTTAAACTGGTTCGTGCTGCTCAAGAAAATGGTATTAGGGTTGTACCTGTACCGGGTGCATGTGCTGCAATTGCTGCTTTAAGTGCTGTAGGTCTACCAAGTGACCGTTTTAGTTTTGAAGGCTTTTTACCATCAAAGGCTTCTCAACGTATTTCGCAACTCGAAAAGCTTAAAAATGAAACTCAAACCTTAATTTTCTATGAAGCGCCACATCGTATTTTAGAATGCGTAAAAAATATGGCTGAAGTATTTGGTGAAAACCGCCCTGTAGGTTTCGCGCGTGAAATTACCAAAACATTTGAAACGATCAAAAAAATGACCTTAAAAGATTTGGTTAGTTTTATTGAAAATGACCATAACCAAGAAAAAGGTGAAATTGTTCTTGTAGTTGGCGGTGCACCAGAAAAAACCGATCTGGAACAAGAAAAACTAGATGAGCTTTTAAAGCGCTTACTTCAAGATTTATCAGTTAAAGCAGCATCTCAACTGGCTGCTGATTTAACGGGTATTAAGAAAAAAGTCGCTTATCAACGTGCGCTTGAGTTAACACAATCTTAATTTATTAACTAAACGGTGATGACCAATGCCTATGTCATCACCGCGCATAAATTTTGCATAACAATATTAAAGATAAAAAAATAAGAGTATTGATATGACTGAATCACTTGGAAAACTTGGCCCGCATGAAGGACAAGAACTAGAATTATTACTTTCAGGCAAAAAACCTATCGCTTATTTTTATGAGTTATTACCCATTGAATTTATAAAACATCTTGAGCAAGGATCTTTATCTATGCTCAGTAAAGACATTGAAACTTCTCTGTCTCTCCCCTTTTCAATTATGTTGATCTATAAAGATGCGTCTTTAGCAGATTTGAATGAACTCATGTTATGTATTGAAAAATCACTAAAGGAGACTCAGCTCGAAGATCGCTTAGAGCTTGACCGTAGAATCGGACAACTTTTAGGTTACTCAACACAAGATGATATAGAGTTTTATATTCAACACATTTCAAATCGACATTTAAAAACTAAGATCTAAAATTATCTCAATATCTGTTTTGCTGATTCAACAATGGTCTCAGTCAGTACATCAAGTTGTTTCGACTGTCTTTTCCAGTGATGCCAATATAAAGGAACATCAAGTTGAGCCTCAGGCATAATATCAATAAGTGTTCCATTTTCGAGTAATGGTTGAACCTGAAGCTCGGGCACCATGCCATAACCCAAACCTAGCTGAATTGCTTTAACAAAAGCATCTGTTGCCGGAATAAAACTATAAGGATAACTCTGCATTGGTAAACCGTATCCTTTTAATAAAACCTCTGAATGCATTAAATCTTTATGGTTAAAAATAACCGCCGGTGTTTTTCTTAAAACTTCTCGGTTAATTCCACCACTAAACCACCGATTTACAAACTCGGCCGATGCCAGCATTTTATAGCGCATTTTACCAAGAGGCTGAGCTAAGCAACCCGCCATCACTTGCTCTTCTGCTGTAATACATGCATTGACCTGCCCCGTTTCTAGCAAAGTATGCGTGTGTGATTGATCATCAATTTTTAGCTCTAACACTATTTTTTCTTTAAAAAGTGTTTGCTGAATACTGGGTAAAAGCCAAGTTGCTAATGAGTCTGCATTTGAAGCCAACGCAATTTTATAAAATTCTGAGTCGGATGATTTGCCCATTAAGCCTTGTAATAGATTTTGCTCCATTAGCCTTGTATGACGTAAATGCTGGAGTAAGGTTTGCCCTGCTTGTGTAAGTACACAAGGACGGCCACGTATAATTAAAATCTGACCTAAATATTTTTCTAGCGCTTGTACACGTAGTGATACAGCAGAGGGAGTTATACATAAGTGCTCTCCTGCCGCATCAAAACTCCCGACTTCTGCAACCGCCAGAAAAGCTTCACACTGCTTACTATCTAACATACAAAACCTAAATTATTTTTAGCCAAACCTAAATATTCTTAATTTTACTTATTTCTTAATAAAAAGTCAGATAATTCCCCCATCTGATTTGTTTCTGCTTAATGGTTATGCTTTCTCTGAGTGTGTTTTTTAAAGGTTTAGGTATTGGTAGCGGCCTAATTGTAGCAATTGGTGCCCAAAATGCTTTTGTTCTAAAGCAAGGGCTTAAACAGCAATATGTATTTTGGCTATGTTTAATTTGTGCCCTGTCCGATTCAATTTTAATCGCCTGTGGTGTATTAGGTTTTGCCGAAATTATGACAGCATCACCCATCTTAATCACAATCGCTAAATATTTAGGGGCAACGTTCTTATTCGTCTACGGTGCAAAAGCCTTCTATGCCGCGTTTAAAACTAACCAAGGCATGGAGCTTGATAGCAGCCAAAAGCAGACTTTAACCCAAGCACTTATAACCTGTCTTGCCTTTACTTGGCTGAATCCACATGTTTATTTAGATACCATTGTACTGATTGGTTCGGTTGCGACACAGCTAGAAGATAAAATCAGTTTTGCCTTAGGTAGCATTCTTGCCTCTTGGATCTTCTTTTTCAGTCTAGGCTATGGTGCAAGATTTCTAAAACCATTATTTATCAATCCAAAAGCTTGGAAAATTTTAGATTTCATGATTGGTTGCGTTATGTGGAGTATCGCAATATCACTTCTCATCTAATGCATTCAAAAACAAAAAAGTACCATGTAAGCATGGTACTTTTTTATGCAATCAAGATTAAGCTTCTGAACCCAACATTAACTTTGATTGTTTTCTTTCTTGTAATGATTGCTTAATCACAGCGTAACCCGAAGATACACCTAAATATGCAATAACAAAGGCTACGAACAAATCAGGAAATATAGTGCCTGTTCCAAACACGCCTACAGCAGCCAAAACAACAGCAATATTGGCGATAGAGTCATTTCGACTACACAGCCACACAGAACGCATATTGGCATCACCATCTCTAAATGCATAAAGCATTAAAGCAACGGAAACGTTAGCAATTAAAGCCATTACCCCAATTGCCCCCATAACCATCGGTTCAGGTGAAACTCCATGAAAAAATGACCATACCACTTTTGCAATGACGAAGAAACCAAAAGCGGCCATCGTTATACCCTTAACAAGTGCTGCGGTTGCGCGCCAATAAAGGCTCATCGAGAGTACAACTAAAGACAAAGCATAATTTGCTGCATCTCCTGCAAAATCTAATGCATCTGCCCATAATGAAACAGATTGGGCTTTATAACCGCCGACTATCTCAACGACAAACATGAGTGCATTAATTACAAGAGCAATCCATAACGCTTTTCTAAAGCGCGGGCTTGCTTTCTTTGTAGGAGAGCAGGTTGAAGCACATCCACATCCAGCCATTTTATTTCCTCAAAAACTCTTTTATAGTGATTAAAAACCCTTGAGTAGCTCCAGAGTCAAGTCTTATGAGTCTTTCTATTGGTCAATTATCAAAAAAAGCAAATGTCCCGATCGATACTATTCGTTATTACGAAAAAGTAGGTGTATTGGACCGCATTCAGCGCTCAGAAAATAATTATCGTGTTTACACAGATCAAACACTCGCAGACCTATTATTTATTAAACATTGCCGTGAATTAGATATTTCTCTCAGTGATATTAAAACACTAAAAGAAATGAAAGCTCAGCCGAAACGGGCTTGTACGGAAGTTGATAATTTGGTGAATAAATACTTGATAGAAGTATCGGAAAAGATTGAACGTCTATTGCTTTTAAAAGAAACCCTAATCGATTTAAAACAACACTGCTCTACCGACCGTACAGTAGATGAATGCGGCATTTTAAAAGAACTACAAAACCATCTTTAAATCATCATAAAACGGGCAATAAAAAAGCATCACTCAAGTGATGCTTTTTTAATATTAACGATCGCTATGTTCATCTGGTGGAACTTCTGTGATTCTTCCGCCACGAGCTAAAAACGCAGCGACTTCATCTTCCAACGCTTGGCGTTGTTTTTGTTTCGCAGTTACAGTAAGCGTTTCTGCTTCTGCAAGATCGGCATCAGTTAAGTTGCCTGCTTCTTCATCAGCTGCGCCACTTTCAGCCGCTTTGGCTTCATCTTCATCTACAGCAGAATCTTCTGCATCTTCATAATCATTGATATCTGTCATTTTTACACTCCCCACAATGATTTGTATTGCATCATCGCTATGGTCTTCGAGACCTCAGAAATTTAGCAATCTCTTTGCATTTAGCAAAGAGCCAAATTGGTCAAATCCGTATCTTTTCTGACCGAATTGGTAATGATATATAAATGATTGTTTAAAAAATATCTACTGATATTTATTTAGATCAGTAGAGCATAAACTTCGTAATTATTTTAACGACTATACTGGGTGTTTTGTAAAGCCCCTAAACCATTTGCTTGTTGCATAAAACGCTCTTTTAAGAACGAAATTTGTTCAATTTGCTTGAGTCCCACATTCCGGGCCCAAATCAATGGAAATAGCTCACTGCTTTCTAGCCAACCAATTGCCGACATACTATGCATCATCGCATCATTCTGTCCTTTACGGCGGTGTTCATAACGCATTAAGGTTTGTTCATGCGCCCATACACCACGACCTAAATCATGCAATAGTGCATCACAGAGTACAGCTGCATCTAAACAACCAATATTCACCCCTTGTCCAGCAAGTGGATGAATCACATGAGCTGCATCGCCAATGAGGGCTAGGCCATCTTTAACGTATTGTTTTGCGGCACGCGCTTTCAATGGAAATTGGGCTCTTGAACGAACATCGAGCACTTCACCCAACATATGTTGGCTTTCACGAGTTAGAAGTTGCATAAACTCAGCATCACTTAAAGCTGAATATTCATCGGCATAATCATCTGGTAGTGTCCAGACAATGGACTGCCAGTAGCCATTTTCACTTTCTTCAAGACTCGCCATTGGCAAATATGCTAAAGGCCCTGTAGGTAAGAAGATTTGCCTAGCAACATAATGATGAGGCTTAGACGTTTTTATCGCACAGCTAATCGCTGCTTGTTTGTAATCTAGTACATCTAGATCAATAAAGGCTTGCTCACGTACAAATGAATTGGCACCATCAGCACCAATAAGCAGTTTAGTTTTAAGTGTCGTGCCATCTGCCAATTGAATATGCCAACACCCGACACCTTGCTCAATACGTGTCACACGGACTTGAGTACGATAATCTGTTAACTGTTCAAGCATTTTTTGTTGAATAGCAACATTCAATACACTTGGCTCAACCATAGAACCCAAGGCTTGCTCTGGCATTGGTCTTTGTACAGACTCATGGCCAAAATTAATTTCCCCATAGCCATTTAAATTCCACACTTGCATGCCGGTATAAGGCATTTGACGTGCCAAATCATCCCAGACATTGACTGTTTTAAGTAAATGAATCGTCGCTTGGCTAAGTGCTAAAACACGTGGATTCATCACGCTTAATGTTTTTTCAACATCAAGTACAGGGGCAGCATCAAGCACGGTAGGCTGTACACCACCTTGTGCAAGTAATAAAGCAGTTAAGCCACCAACTAGTCCACCACCAACAATGACGACATCTAACACTTCACTCATGCTTTTAACCCCATTGCATAGTTTGCTACCAGTGGCTTCACACCCGGAATGACATCAAATGCAATTAATCCCGTATTACGGATTAATTTTAATAATGGGTTTTGGTTACTAAAGCCCCGGACTACGGTATCGCAAAATTTAATTACTCGCTGCTGGTCAGATAAACGGGCTTGTTCATACGCAAGTAAATTATCTGGGTTACCAATATCATCAGATGCGCTTAACTGGTTCACTAAATAACGCAGCAATACATCTGCATCACGCAGACATAAATTAAAACCTTGGCCTGCAACCGGATGAATAGTGTGTGCTGCATTACCCATTAAAATAACGCGTCCAACCGCTTGTTTATGCGCAAGCACTTGTGAAAGCGGATAACTAAAGCGTTTACCCGTTTTTTCAAATTTACCCGCTCTGTCACCATAAGTTTTTTGCAAAGCATCTAAAAAGTGTTGGTCGTTTTCTTCACCCAACCACTCACCTTCAGTGCCTTTTTTAACAGGCCATACCACTGAGCGACGGTATTCACCCGGTAAAGGCAACAAAGCTAAAGGCCCTAATGCACTAAAACGCTCAAATCCTACATGCTCATGCGGTTTTGAAGTCTGAACAGTCGTAACGATCGCAACCTGATCATAGTCGTGGACATCAACACCCACACCAATTGCTTGACGACAGAAAGAATCTCGCCCATCTGCTGCAATTAATAATTTTGACTCAAGCTTTAAGACTTCATCACCACGCTGAGCTTCAATATGTACCTGTTCAGCGTCTTGAGTTAAAGCAATTACTTGTACGCCATCAATCAGTTCAATCAAAGGTTGTTGACGTACTTGAGTTAATAAAACACGACCGAGCCATGCATTTTCAATGACTTGTCCAAAGCTTTCCACTTTTTCTTGTTCTGCAACTAAACGAGCTTTACCAAAACTGCCTTGCTCAGTAATGTGAACTTGCAAAATTGGAGTGGCATGCTGTTGTAAGGCATCCCATAACCCTAACTTCTGATAAATCTGTACGCTACGACGTGATAAAGCCGTATTTCGCGCATCAAAACTGGAATGATAAGGGGCAACATTTTGATCATCATAGTTTGGGTATTTCACAGCTTCTAATAGCTTTACCGCGATATTAGCCTTCGCCAGCATGAGGGAAAGGCTTAAACCCACCATACCCCCACCTACAATAATCACTTGTTGTTGCATCGAGTTTTGCTCCTTTGGCGAATACGTTTAATTATGCTTTAGCTTGCGCCATTAAATGTTCAATATCTGCAATATCTTTAACCACATCGGCCGTTAAAACTCGTGGGCCTTTTGAGGTTGCGACTACATCATCTTCAATACGAATGCCAATACCACACCATTTTTTATCTACAGTTTCGTCATCTGGTGCAATGTATAAACCGGGTTCAACAGTAACAACCATGCCCTCTTCATATTGGCGCCAGTCGTCATCTTTTTTATAAGAACCGACATCATGTACATCCATACCTAACCAGTGGCCTGTACCATGCATATAAAATTGACGATAGGCTTCTGTTTCAATCAGCTCACTCACATCACCTTTGAGCAAACCTAAATCAACTAAGCCTTCCGTTAAAATTTTGACTGCCACCTCATGAGGCTCACGGTATGAGTTACCTATACGTACTGCATCAATCGCCGCATATTGAGAGGCTAATACCACTTCATACAATGCTTTTTGTTCGGGGCTAAATTTCCCATTTACGGGAAAAGTACGGGTAATATCCGATGCATAGAACTCATATTCACATGCAGCATCAATTAAAACCAAATCACCGTCTTTAAGAGCTTGGTTATTTTCAACATAGTGCAAAATACAAGCATTGGCACCGCCACCAACAATACTGTTGTAAGAAGGCACACAGCCGTTTTGCCCAAATATATAATTGAGCTCGGCTTCTAGTGCATATTCCATCATGCCGGGGCGAACAGTTTGCATTGCACGAGTATGTGCCTTAGCACTAATTGTTGAAGCAATTTGCATCAGCTCAATTTCTTGCGGTGATTTAATTAAACGCATTTCATCAACAATGCGATCAAGTTGAACTAACTGGGCTGGAGCGGCTTCATGACGATGCTCGGCATTCGCTTTTTTGATCCATTGGCTTACTCTGGCATCAAATGCAGCATTGTGTCCGATTCGATAATAAAGACGCTCTTTATTTAATAATTTTTCAATAATTTCTTCATCAAGCAGATCAATTGCATAAGCTTCATCTGCTTCGTACTCTTCAATTGCGCCGTCAATTCCCGCACGATAACCATTCCAGATTTCCATCTCACGATTACGTTCACGGCAAAAAAGACTATAGCTATAGTCAGTAACGTCATCAAAGGTTTCAATGACAGCAACTGCCTCAGGCTCTGCAAAACCCGTCAAATAGAAAAAACTACTATCGGCACGGAATTTATAATCCGCATCACGATTACGGTACATTTCCTCACGCGTTGCAATAATCGCAATGCTGTTTGGACCCATTTTTTCTGCTAGACGGTTTCTGCGATGTTGAAAATCAGCTTGAGGCAATTTCATAATGATCTACTTGATTTAGAATTTTAAAGTCAAAAAATTAAACACAGCCAATAACACATCGCCTCAATTAACTTGGGCGATGTGGTGTAAACATTTCTACAATATTTTGATCTGCGGTGCCTACAGTAGAAGTTTTACTTTTTGCATAAAAGTTTTTCAACAATGAACTTTCAGCCACTGTTACTTTCTTTTTACCAATAGATAAGCTTACTGGAATAAGGCGTACAAATTCATACAATTCTTCGTAACTGCTTTCGCCTTCTTCATCGTTATCAGAGTCTTCAAATTCTACTGCTGCAACATCTTGCAAATGTTCGATCAACTCACGCTCATCTGTACGAACATGGCCCGATGCCAAACCAAAACCGAGCACAACGCCAGCACACCAATCTGACAATGCTTGTACACGGTCTTGAAGAAGATGTTCATCATCTGGAAGCATTGGTAAATAGTCCAATTCATCTTCCGATAATGCATGTGCTACATCTTCTGCTTCATCTGTTAAAAGCGCTAAAGCTTCTTCATTTAACTCAGGCACATTAAGAGTTGTTAAAATTTGTGTCCATTCTTCACGCGTAGGCGCTTCTGTCACACAAACAATACCTGTTAATAAACCATGTAACTCACTAGGGCTTGAAATTTCTTCAATTCCTTCAAAATGAGCGTTCCATTCTGTCCAGCCTGAAATATCGTCTTGCATTCGTTTATCCAATCTCTATACTTCGTATATATTACCTTTGATTGCAATTCTGTGCGACCTCGTTATGTTAGAACAATTACAGCGTCTACAAGCGCATATTGGCGTTTTAAAAACACGCTTACATCATCTAGAGAGTGAAAATTCTGCTCTCTCGGAAGCTAAAGAACTGGCTGAAACAGAGCATCACGCACAAGTTGTGCAAAAAAATAGCATCATCACTAAAAAACAAGAGGAAATTGAGACATTAACTGAGCAACTCACTCAGTTACAAGGCCAATTTCAACAATTGAATCAAGATGCTAACACACTTGCAGAGCGTTACAGCCGCCTAGAAAAAAGTACGACCGATTTAAAAAATCGTTTTCAGGAAATTTTGGCAGAGCGTAATGAATTACGCGTTACCAAAGAAAAACTTCAGTCACAGCAACGTCAAACTCAACAAGAGTTACACGACTTGCAGCAAGATCGTGACCGTTTGTTACAAAAAAATGAACTTGCCAAAGCAAAAGTTGAAGCCATCATTCAACGTTTAGCAATTTTAGGTACTGCTCAAGATCAACATGCGCAAGAAATTCAGCAACTTGCTCATCCAAATGCTGAAGCTGGTGAGGAGACACAATCATGAGTGAACAAGTCATGGTAGAGCTTCGGCTGATTGAACAAACTTTTAGGCTTGCAACGACTTCTGATAAAAGAGAAGAGCTTGAACGTGCAGCTGAGCTTCTCAATGAAAAATTCAACGATATGCGCCGTAGTGCACCTCGTGTTGAGCATAATAAACTTGTCATCATGGTAGCTCTACAGCTTACTCAAGAAGTATTAAGTTTAAATAAATCTTTGCAAGAATATGCGCATTGTGAACGTTTACTCCAGACTATTTTGGAAGATGTTGAACAAATAGTGTAAACAATTCGCATAAAGCTTCATCAAACGCAAAGTAAGTTTACAGTTCGATAGGCTCAGATGATTGCCAACGAAGTCAGATCAGTTATACTAAAGCTGTCTCTGGGATGTTCGCCAGCCGGTCTGATTCCCCTGAGCCGATATCATCTCTTTAGGATGGTGTTCTGCATATTTAGAGCGTATGCCTACCCCGAGTAGGAAACCCAGCAAGTATGCGTCACCTCCACCTTGAACTTTAGGGTTCAAGGGTAACGACATGCAGCGGCATCTTCGGAGCATTTATTTTTAAATAAATACCTATAAATTCAAATTTTATTTTCAAATTAAAACACCTAGACAGACCTGTCAGTATATTTTTTTATTCTCTTAACTAATTAGTTGTTCTTAAAAATTAAATACTTATTATTTTTTAATTATCATTCATTTCTACGTAAACATTCCTCATACCATCCTGCTTGAAAATCTTCAATTGCTTGGCGTTTAAAGAAACTTGTCTTAAATACTTTGGCAGCATAAGCTGAGCTAATTAAGTCTTGATAAAGCTGCTTGGCTTCTTCATCTGCTAACCCATCGGCAATTTGTTGTAAATCTTGTGCTGGTACTTTTTGCTGTCGTGCTTCCATCACGTTATAAGCAACCTTTTTTACGATATTACAAATATCTGGGTCAGCTGTACTTTCATTAGCATAGCAACCGGTGGCAATAAAACTTAATAATAATATTTTAAATTTCATATCCCTATCCTATTATTCATCTTCCGTTCTTAAAAAAGTAATAGATGAGAAGACCTATTCCTTTCAAAATGTTCATGCAGGATTAATTACATAAAAATAAATGATCATGACCACAAGCAAGATGGAAGCAAGTGTTAAATAGGTGCCGACTGTATTAAAACTCTGTAAAAATTTTAAGATCTGCATTTCAAATCCAGAGAAAAGTTTAAGTAATTAACAGAAGAAATTTAGCACAACTAAATAATGCCAATCAATTCACACTTTTAATTTTTTATCGTGATTTAATTCAAATATTATTCATTACATTTTATCCCCAAAGTCCCTTTATAGTAGTCAGTTGCACTTTTCAAATCTGACAATAATTTTTCTTCAGTGTACGGTTTTGGTGAAACTTCTATCAGTGCAGGCATGTATTGTTTTTTATACACATCAGGATAGTCATGACATAAAATTTTAACTTTAACTTCTTGAGGGATATTTGGATTATCTAACTGATCTAAAAATTCACCAATTTTTCGGTCCGACTCTTCAAATTGAGCTTTATAATCAATTTGAGGTGCCTCAGATTCTGCCTGTTTCGTACATCCGCTGAGCAATGCCACCCATAACATCATTGTTAAAAATTTTAACTTCATAGATTTCACATTTTCATATTCATCCTTAAATATACTTATCCTGATTAAATGTAAATAAATACTGTAAATACGTAAAAAAGAAAAAATTATATGTAGATAGCTTCTCCTAACAACAAAACTATTTTTACTTGGTCTAATACATTAGAAGACTGCTTTTTAATAATTTTTAAATTTCGGTGAAACCATAGAAAAGTAGGTATAATTTTGCTCGACTGTCCGCAAATCTTTGTTAGATTTCTCCATGAATGAATTAAGTTTTATTAGAAAAAATTTAAGATCTAGAAGACGAGCTTTAACCCAATTTGAGCAAAAACAGGCTCAGCTTAATGTTTTACATTACCTAAATCACCTTCCTATTTTTCATTCATCAAAAAAAATCGGTTTATATCTGCATGCTTTTGGTGAAATCCATACCGATCTTCTTATCAAATTATGTTTTAAAAAGAACAAACAAGTTTATTTACCCATGATTTGTTCGATGAACCAACATTTAGTATGGGTAAAAATAAATAAAAACCAATATTTAAGTCGTCGTTTTTCTCATCACCCATTAGGAATGAAAGAACCTATGGCGACTCGCGGAAAACATGTATCACAGCTTGATTTGCTACTTATGCCACTTTTAGCTTGCGATCACTATGGGACACGTATTGGTATGGGTGGTGGTTATTATGATCGTACATTAGCAAGTGCTAAGCATAAACCTTACCGTTTAGGATTGGCACATCAATTTCAATTTATTGAATACACTTTAGAACGTCAAAGTTGGGATCAACCATTAGATGGTTTACTGACTCCACAGCACTTTTATTATTTTAAAAGATGATTTTTATATAAAATTTATAAAATCTCCAATATATCCTTTTACTTTTTTAGCTCCTTAAAAACGAAAAAGTAACCACCCTAAGGATGGTTACTTTGCCGTGACAGACCGTTTTACCAACTTATATTAACACGTCTATTTGGCGCTAAACATTGAATAAGTTGTGAACTATTGTTATCACTACACTGCTTGTATATGTCGGTCTGGCTATTCGCCTGTATTTGTATACGGCTTGCATCAACACCTTGTTGTACCAGTAACTTGGCAACCGTATTCGCTCGTTTAGATGATAACTCTTGGTTATAACTAAACTTACCCAATGGGTCTGTGAATCCAGAAACAATAATTGGAGTTATTGTTGGACTTTTCTTAATTTGCTCAGCAATTTTCACAACGCTATTAGTACCTTCTTCAATCGCACTCGCATCAAATCGGTCAAAAGCAAATAGGACACTCGCTATACGATCTGCAATCACAGTGCTATGTGCTGGTGCCTGATTATTTTCTCCCAAAACAACTAAACCTTCACACGCTTCACCCTTCCAAGATAAACGTTCTGCTAAATAGTGCTTATCAAAATCAATACGCAACTGGCAACGCTGGTACTGGTGTGTGTTGGGAACACGGATATCTAGCACATAGTTCCAAACTTTTACTACAAAAAGCCCTTCACTAAATTGTGGGTTTCCTAATAAAGTTCGAATTTGATCTTTATTTAGTCCTGTATCTAAACGAGCAATATCTTGGTATTCATAACGTTTTACTTGTTTCAAATAACTCTTTTCAATCGCTGGAAAATGAATTTCCTGTGGCTGAGCCTGTTCATTTGCATAAGTTGTGACTGCGAAACCAGCAAAAGCTGCTACGACTAAGCTTTGGATTGTTTTGTTCATCTCTATAATCTCTTTAATCTGTCGAGCAAGGAGAGCATTGCCCTCCCAACCAGTTTCTTAATTAATCACACCACTAATACCAACGCGGACGCTTGGCTCACCTTGAGAAGCAGCTGCCACACCACCTGTAATTGACCAACGGCCATTGTCAGAGGTTTTGCGTAAGGTCACACCGACTGCGTTCTCACCACCATGATATGCAGCACCAACAGCATAGGTATATTTACCTGCTACAAACGGCGCATTTTCTAAGGCCATGGCAGCGGCAATACCTGCATTAGCTTTTTTCTCAACGTCATCAATACGTTTATTGGTGTCATAGAACACTTGTTGTAACTGATCACCCAGATTGGTAATTTTGTTACCCAATTCTTGGTTCGACTGGTTTAAGGTCCCAATCGCATCATTAATATTGTTCTTACCTGTACCACCAATATTGTTGGTTGTAATTGAGCCATCTTTAGGATCAATCGTAGTATTTCCACCAATACTGTTTTTGATGCTTTCTGAAATTTTATGGATTTGACCACCATTTACAGCTTGGTTCGAACCAGCTTTAATCTCACCATCTTTAATACCTTGAACAACACGATCACCCTCTTTACCAGCCATATTAATGCTAGTACCACCAGTATCTTTACCGACCGTGATTTCACCATTTGGTTTTTGCTGTTGAACTAACCCAGCTTTACCATTAGAAATGTTATCGATGTTATTCTGAATATTCTTAATATCATTCGAGTTCTTATCGACTTGATTTTGAACATTCCATAATTGTCCACCATTCACGGCATCTTTAGAGCCTTCAGCAACTTTACCATCCGCTACATTTTTCAGATTGGTACCTTTTTCTCCACCACCTAAAGTGACTGAGTTCTTGTCGACATTGCCATTTTTATCTTTGTCATACTGCACAGCATGATCAGAAAGCTTGCCAATATCTTTACCAATTTGATCTTTAACTTCGTTAATTTTCTTATCTAATTGGCCTTTGTTCACCGCATCTTTTGCATTAATACCGTCTGCAACATTGGTAATTTGTTTACCACCTGCATTAATACCATTCACTGTGATGCTTGGCCCACCCTTGATGATTAGACCTTGTTGATTTAAGACATGGCCCCCGACATTCACGCTATCGAACTTCACATCTTTTAACATCTCAATTTTGACACCATCTTCTGTGGTACGGGTAATGATGTTCTCGCCACTAGTTTTATCTTCAGCAGTTTTTGCGTCCGCACCACCTACAATATTGATAGTGTCACCAAGCTTACGGTGAACTGCTTTGCCTTGGGTTGTTTTCTGGTCATTCGCACCAAAATTTAGCCCTTTTTGAGTCAAGTCATTTACACCATTAGTGACTTTTTCATCTACAGACTTAATTGCGTCATTGATGTTGTTTTTACCTGTTCCGCCAATGTTATTGGTCATCAGACTACCATCCGGGTTTACAACGGTATTTCCACCAATACTGTTTTTGATGCTATTAGAGATATGGTGAACCTGAGCGCCATTTACAGCATCTTTAGAATTTTGTGCAATTACACCATTAGCCACATCAGTAATTTTCTTACCGCCGGCATTGATGCCTTCTTTGGTAATGCTTGGACCTTCTTTAATAGTCAAACCATTATTATTAAGTACGCTGTCACCTGTGGTTACACTATTTAATGTCAGATCTTTTTTAGTCGACACTTCGTAGTTAGTGCTGCCATCTTTATTAACAGTTTCTTTTACAACAATGTTGTCGCCTTCAGTTACAGTAGTCTTCGCTTTCGTAGCTGTATTTTTTACTTCACTAATCGCATCATTGATGTTGTTTTTACCCGTTCCACCAATGTTATTGGTCGTCAGACTACCATCAGGGTTTACAACGGTATTTCCACCAATACTGTTTTTAATACTGTTAGAAATCTTGTGAATCTGACTGCCGTTTACTGCTTCTTTTGAAGTCGATGAGATGTGGCCTGCTTTCACATTATCTAAAACCGTACCGTCTTTACCTTTTAAGGTAACTTTATCTTTGGTCTTGGCATCATCGTATTTCACCGCAGCATCATCGGTTGCATTTTGCTTGGCAGCAAGATTGTCCAACTGACTCTTATTCACTGCATCTTTAGCATTGATACCATCAGCCACATTGGTAATCTGTTTGCCACCAGCATTAATGCCATCTTTGGTAATGCTTGGACCTTCTTTAATAGTCAAACCATTCGTATTTAAGGTGGTGTTGCCAGTAGTGACGCTATCAAACTTTGAGTCTTTTAACAGTTCAATCTGAATACCATCTTTGGTAGTACGGGTAATAACGTTCTCACCGCTGGTCTTAGCCGCCGGAGTTGACGCAGCTGCGCCACCTATAATATTGAGCTTCTCACCAAGCTTACGGTGGACATCTGCTCCGCTATTGCCAGCAAAGTTCAAGCCTTTGTTTTCAAGCTCGGTCTTGGTGCTGTCAATTTTGCTATTCAGCTCAGTCTTGGTGTTACCAATCGTGTTATTTAACTCAGTTTTAGTGTCGTTAATCTGAGTTGTGAGCTGATCCTTGGTATTATTTAACTTGGTGTTGGTATCAGTAATCTGGTTACCAAGATCTTTCCTGGCATCATTTAGATTCTTGTTGGTATCCGCGATCTGATTACCTAAATCTTTTTTCGCATCATTTAATTGATTATTCGTGTCAGTGATTCTGCCATTTAAGTTCTCTTTGACTTTGGTGAGCTGATCAACATTTACTGCATCTTTGGCATTGATACCATCAGCTACATTGGTAATCTGTTTGCTACCAGCATTAATGCCCTGTTTGGTAATGCTTGGACCTTCTTTAATCGTCAAACCATTCGTATTTAATGTGGTGTTGCCAGTAGTAACACTGTCAAACTTCGAGTCTTTTAACAGTTCAATCTGAATACCATCTTGAGTAGTACGGGTAATGACATTTTCACCACTTGTTTTTGAAGCTGGTGTTGAAGCAACTGCACCACCTACAATATTAAGCTTCTCACCAAGCTTACGGTGGACATCTGCTCCGCTATTGCCAGCAAAGTTCAAGCCTTTGTTTTCAAGCTCAGTCTTGGTGCTGTCAATTTTGCTATTCAGCTCAGTCTTGGTGCTGTCAATTTTGCTATTCAGCTCAGTCTTGGTGTTACCAATCGTGTTGTTTAACTCAGTTTTAGTATCGTTAATCTGAGTTGTTAACTGATCTTTAGTGGTATTTAACTTAGTGTGGGTATCAGCAATCTGGTCACCAAGGTCTTTCTTGGCATCATTCAGATTCTTGTTCGTATCAGCGATCTGATTACCTAGATTCGTTTTTGTATCATCTAACTTCTGATTCAGGTTAGTAATATTCTGGGTATTCTTACCAATATTGCTCGTATTTTGATTAACACGACTATCAACATTTTTAAGCTGGCGTACTGTTACTGCATCTGAGTCAGCTGAGCCATCTTCTACATTGGTAATACGGCGTTCTTTTCCAGCCGACCCAACAGAAATCACACCATTAGATTGAGAAGCATCACGATTAGTCAGGAAAGAAGTTTCTGTTGCTTCTGTCGCTACAGCATCTTGGCCTAAAGCAACACTATTTTTGGCTTCTACTTTACTGCGTGCGCCTAAAGCAACACCACCTTCAACTAATGACTGAGCACCTTGGCCAACTGCAACTGCATTTTCTTGATCGGCAATTGCACCGCCACCAATCGCTGCAGCATTTTTACCCGTGGCTTTAGCACCACCACCTACAGCAGCAGCATTTTCATTTGTAGCCTCAGCTCCTTTACCAATTGCCGCTGAGTTATCACCTGTTGCCTGCGCACCACTACCAATTGCTGCAGAACTGTTCCCAGTCGCTTTTGCTCCTTCACCCGGTTTATTACCAGAGCCAATTGCTGTTGAATTTGTACCCGATGCCAATGAGTTAATACCCATTGCCGATGCGCCATCACCTGTTGCTTGTGCAACAGCACCGAATGCAGCGGCGCCTTTACCCGAAGCATTTGACATGACGCCAAAAGCAGAAGAAGCATCACCAGTTGCTTTAGAAGTCATACCAAACGCAGAAGAAAACGCTCCTGTACCTACAGCTTGAACCCCAACAGCAGTTGAACCATGATTCGCTTCGGTTGTTGGATATTTACCTGCCTGTAAAGTACCACCAGTAATTTCCGTATAGGTATTACTTAATTCCGTATCACGTGCAATTTTATCAACGTCATCGCCACCAATCGCAACTGATGAATTTCCTTTTGCAATCACGTCGGCACCAATTGCTACTGACTGGTCCCCAATTGCTTTCGTCTGATCACCAATCGCAACAGATTGATTACTATTGACTCCTTCGGCACCTTGAGTCGATGCATTACGACCTATAGCAACATCCCCACGTCCTACAGTTTGGCTACTACTTCCCATTGCAATAGCACCAGAACCTATTGCCTGTGCACTACCACCAATCGCCATTGCCTCACGACCAGCAGCAGAAGCATTTACCCCTACAGCAATAGCATTACGACCAGTCGCACCATCATTTTCAAAGTTACCACCTTGCTGACCATTGTCATTAATACTGACATAATGGGTACGAGCAGCTTTTAACTGACGCACAGTTGCAGCATCAGAATCTGCTGCACCATCTGCTACGTTTTGAATACGGCGTTCCGTTCCAATATCTCCGATTGACAAAACACCTGTTGGTGCTGATTGTTTAGTCAAGAAACTTTCACCAGTTGCTTGCCTGGCTTTTGAATCTTTACCTAAAGCAATACTGTTTTCCGCTTCAGAACGGGCACCTTTACCAATTGCTACGCCGCCTTCAAAGCTAGCTTCTGCTTGGTCCCCAATAACAACTGCATTATCTTTTTGTGCCTTTGCACCGGTACCAATTGCGACAGACTTTTTACCTTTAGACTCTGAAAATGCACCAATTGCTAAAGCATTTTCTTCAGTAGCAACCGCACCTCCACCAAATGCAATCGAGTCTTTACCCGTTGCTTCAGTAGCCATTTTTGGTTGATAAGCAGCGCCTGCCTGCCCAGCAACAGGATCAGCATTTTCAATATCTGGTGAGCCAATCGCAATTGAACGGTAACCTTCTGCAGTGGCTGAATGCCCTATGGCTAAAGAACCTTTACCCGTCGCAGCAGCAACATTACCAATAGCTTGTGAGAAGTCGGCTGTCGCTGCAGATTGACGACCAACTGCAAGAGCAGTATTTCCAGAAGATAAAGCACCCGTACCAATTGCCACACCTGAAATACCTTGAGTCGTCGCATAAGAACCTATTGCTGTTCCTAGGCCTTTCTCAACTACAGCCCCCGTACCAACACTGATTGCTCCGCCTTGTTTCATTGCGCCAGCATAAGCACCGGTAGAATTATTATATGGATTATTACGATTTGCGATGTTAGAGCCAGTTCGGTCTTGAGTTTGTGCCCCGCAGCCAATAGCAATATCTTTTTGATTAGCCGTATTAGCGTTTCCTTCACGACATGAAGTTGTACCAGAAATGGATGTTCCTTGGCCTATTCCCCCTTCGGTATTTGTCCCAGCAAAAGCATTTGGAGCAAAACAAATTACACCCGATAAAACTGCCGCTGATACATTTAAAGTTTTTGATTTAGTCTTTGTTTTACTTTTTGCAATTTCAGAAGTTGCAACCCATGCTCCAATCGAAGCATTCCAAATGACCTTGTAAACTTTATTCATAAAACTTCTCAGACAAATACCGAACTCAACGACCAATAAAAATGTACAAATACATTTTTAAAATTTTTGGCCCCAAAAAAAGAGGCGGCATCCTAATTGAATAAATTTAAAGGGTAAATATAAAACCGAAACAATGATAAGAAAATTTGTGATTTTAATCACAAAATATATTTTTATAATTAATTTTAAGTTTTTGAATTGATTTAATAAAATTTAAATTATAAATATTGTGTGTTGTTTTTGTTAATAATAAGTAACTTTATTTTAAAATAGAATAATAACTCTAAATAAATGTTTATTTTTTATCAAATTAATTAAATATAAATATTTTAAAAAATCAATTTTACTTCAAAAAAATAGAATATTAGCTTTAAAAAATAATATCTAATTTTATTTAAAATATATTATAAAAATACAGGTGTATATTATAAATTATAGTGTGATTATTCTAATATCAGACAAATGATATAAATAATTAATATTTAAATATAATTAATAAAAATATGTATTTTAAAATTAAAACTAAACAAATAATTTTACTTACAAACAAGTCTTGCTCCAGTAAGAGAAGAAGAATTATTAAGTAAAAATGAGTAGCCGCTCTACAAAATTTTATTCTTCTTAAGAATTAATCTATTGATTCATAACATTTTTAAAAAAAAGTTGACTAAATTAGTCCTTTTTTCAACATTTTCTATTGTCATGCCCTTGTAATTTTTAAAATACACATCACTATAAAAAACATGGCAACCTCGTTGTCACTCATTAGGAGTGCCCATGTCTGAACTTATTATGAATGAAAAAACTGACTTAGAGCCTCAGGTTCCAAGTGTATTACCACTATTAGCCTTACGTGATGTGGTGGTTTATCCACACATGCAGATTGCGCTATTTGTGGGTCGTGAAAAATCGATCAATGCAGTTGATGTGGCTCGTAACAGTGACAATTTAGTATTTGTAGTTGCGCAAAAAGATTCGCTTACAGAAGAAATTGATCACGACAATTTATACCAGTACGGTACAGTCGCTAAGATTGTACAAGTAGTTAATCATGAAAATGATGAAAACTGCATTAAAGTACTTATTGAAGGCTTACATCGTTCTAAGTTGAAAAAAATTATCGATGAAGATAGTTATTTGACTGCCGAACATGAATTAAGTCCAATGACGATTAATGTAGATAAGGCAACGCAAGAAACTCGTTTACAAGAGTTACGTAACTTATTTGCTCAATATGCAGAAGCAAAATTACGTAATGCACGTGAACTGGTTGCTGCTGCCAACAAAATCGAAGACTTATTGCAATTGATGTTCTTCGTAGCAACTCGTGTGCCTCTAAATATTGAAATTAAGCAGAAATTTTTAGAGTACGATGAGTTTGAAGCTCATTTGCAAGAGTTGATGAACTACTTGATGAATCAATCTGCTGAACAGCAAATTGAGCAAACTTTACATGACAGCGTTAAACGCCAAATGGAAAAGAACCAACGTGAATACTTTCTAAATGAAAAAATGAAAGTCATTCAACGTGAACTTTCCGACATGAATGGCGGTGCTGAAGATGACGTTGCTGAAATTGAGAAACGTCTTGCTGAAGCTGATTTACCTGAACACGTACGTAAAAAAGCCGAAGCTGAGTTCCGTAAACTTAAAGCAATGCAGCCTGCATCTAGTGAAGCTGCTGTGGTACGTAACTATCTAGAAGTGATTCTAGATACGCCATGGAACAAAGCGAGCAAAGTCAGTATTAACCTGAACAAAGCGCAAGAGATTCTTGATGCCGATCATTATGGTCTTGATGACGTTAAAGATCGTATTGTTGAATACTTAGCTGTTCAATCACGTGTGAAAAAACTCAAAGGCCCTATCCTTTGCTTGGTTGGACCTCCAGGGGTTGGTAAAACTTCACTCGGTGAATCAGTAGCGAAAGCAACAGGTCGTGAATTTGTTCGCATGGCGCTTGGTGGCGTACGTGATGAAGCAGAAATTCGTGGACACCGTCGTACTTATATTGGTGCGATGCCAGGTAAAATCGTGCAGTCTTTAACAAAAGTTGGTGTGAAGAACCCATTGTTCTTACTCGACGAAATTGACAAGATGGCACAAGACTACCGTGGTGATCCTGCTTCTGCTTTGCTTGAAGTGCTTGATCCATCACAAAACAGTAAGTTCAACGATCACTATTTAGATCTTGATCTTGACCTTTCTGAAGTGATGTTCATCTGTACTGCAAACAGCATGAATATTCCAGAAGCCTTGTTGGACCGTATGGAAGTTATTCGTCTACCGGGTTATACCGAAGATGAAAAAGTTAACATTGCTGAGCGTTACCTTGTTCCTAAAGCAATTAAGAACAATGGCCTACGTCCAAAAGAGTTAACTATTCATGAAGAAGCGATTCGTGACATTGTTCAACGCTATACACGTGAAGCTGGCGTACGTAATTTAGAACGTGAAGTTTCTAAAATTGCACGTAAAGTCGTAAAAGAAGCAGTAAGTAAAAAATCTAAAAACTTACAGCTTGACGTTACCTCTGCCAATCTTCCTGAATACCTAGGTCCCCATAAATTTGACTTTGGTATGGCCGAAGATGAAGCACAAGTAGGCCGTGTAAATGGCTTGGCATGGACTTCTGTAGGTGGTGAATTGCTTACTATTGAAGTTGCAGCGGTTAAAGGTAAAGGTAAATTCATTACAACTGGTTCACTCGGTGATGTAATGAAAGAATCAATTACCACAGCAATGACTGTAGTACGCACACGTGCCGATGAACTTGGAATTGAAGCATCTCGCTTTGAAGAAACTGATGTACACGTTCACTTACCTGAAGGTGCAACTCCAAAAGATGGTCCATCTGCTGGTTTAGCATTAACAACTGCACTTGTATCAGCATTTACTGGAATTGCGATTCGACCAGATATTGCAATGACAGGTGAAACAAGTCTAGGTGGTCGTGCGATGCGTATCGGTGGCTTGAAAGAGAAACTTCTTGCTGCACATCGTGGTGGAATCAAGCTCGTCTTTATTCCTCAAGATAACGTTCGTGATTTGGCAGAAATTCCAGACAATGTGAAAGAAGGATTAGAAATCAAAGCTGTGAAAAGCATTGATGAAATCTTACCTTTAGCATTAACTTCGATGCCAAAGCCTTTACCTAAAACACCGATTGTAAAACCGGTGGAAGGCTCAAAAGCAGCGCGTCACTAATTCACATATAAAAAGAGAGGGCTTCGGCTCTCTTTTTTTTGTTACACAATTTGATTGAAAAATATCCAACCATCCTCATAATAAGAAGTAAGAGTAATTAATTCTATTATTTGCTCTTGTCTATCTTATGTCACAGATAGCCTTGTTTTTATTCTCTATGATCATCTGAACTCCAGACAGATGATCATTTGATCGCAGTCCAACACCGTTTTTTGGACTGCGTTTTTTATGCCCACTTACTCCCCCGCAGTTAACCTCTCCTCAGGTATAATGTGCCAGCTGTTTTGACTGAATAGACAACATGAAAATTCGTATTCTGACCATTGGTCAAAAAATGCCTGCTTGGGTACTTACTGGTTTTGAAGATTATTTCAAACGCATCCAGCCTTTTGTTCAAACTCAAGTTATTGAACTCCCAATGGCAAAACGCGGTAAAAATGATTCAGAAGCAGATATTTTAAAATACTGCCAAATCGAGGGTGAAAGTATTTTAAATGCCTTAAAACCTAATGAGACCCTTATTGCTTTAGAAGTTGGCGGACGCGAGCTCAGCACAGAAAAACTAGCAGACACCATGAAACAATGGATGCTTGAAGGTAATGATGTGGCACTCGCTATTGGTGGCCCAGATGGCTTGTCAGATCAGGTACGTAAAGCCGCTGCTTGGCACTGGTCACTTTCAAAACTTACCATGCCGCACCCTTTAGTACGTATTTTATTAATCGAGCAACTTTACCGAGCGATGAGTATTAATCATAACCATCCTTACCACCGTGCATAAAAAGAACAAACGTTTCATTTTAAGAACAATCCGTTGAAATCAGGATACTTTTAACATGTCCTGATTTTGGCATAATGACTATTATTTTGCTTTTCAACTCAGGTGTAATGAAATGGAACTACAAACCCTTCCCGGACTGTTTATTTCACATGGTTCGCCCATGCTTGCACTTGATCCAGAACAAGTGGGTCCTGCCTTACATCGTCTTAGTGTAAATCTGCCTACTCCAAAGGCAATCATAGTGATGTCTGCTCACTGGGAAAGTAAAGCACTCGAAGTAAGTAGTTCGACTCGTCCGGAAACTTGGCATGACTTCCGTGGTTTCCCGCCAGAGTTGTATGAAATTCGCTATAGTGCCCCCGGTCAACCCGAACTTGCAGAAGAAATTTTGAAGTTGTTAGCAGATGCTCATTTTGTCGCACATGCCAATAGCACTCGCCCTCGTGACCACGGCGTATGGATGCCTCTTTTACATATGTATCCAGAAGCAGACATTCCTGTCGTTGAAATTTCTTTACCAATGGGCTTAACTGCACAGGAAATTTATCGGATTGGCCAAACGCTGGCACCTTTACGTGAAAAACAAATCTTATTGATTGGCTCTGGAAGTATTACTCATAATCTTGCTGAACTGTCTTGGCAAGGTGACAATTCAAAAGTACCTGAATGGGCTTCAACTTTTAGAAATACAGTGGTCAGTAAGTTGAGTCATCAAGACTATGATGGTGTACTGGAGTGGCAAACCCTGCCGTTTGTGCAACGTAATCATCCTTCACTTGAGCATTTTGCACCTTTGTTTTTCGCTATGGGTACGGGACATCGTTTTACGATTGTTCATAGTAGCTTCACAATGGGCTCACTAGGTATGGATATATACCGCTTTGATTAATTTTTGGAAAATACCCCGTTTTGCGGGGTATACCACTATTTTTGTTGAAAATTAGAATAATTTACAAACTTATACATTTTAAAAACCGAAACAATCAAATGTTTACATTTTCTTTTTTTAAGAATGTTTTAAGCTTAGTGCTGTTGTTTTTTTACTTGAAGTTTTTTTAAATGAAAATTAAATATTTAATTCTTGCGTTATTACCTTTTTCTTTGATGGCGTGTCAAACAGTTTCAAACACTCAAGCTCCAATTGTATCTGAGCAACAACAAAATTTGGCTACTACTTTAAGTGAATATGCTTGGACTTATCAAAATGTAAAAGCATCTAAGCCACTTATTCTTAACTTTAATGCAGACGGTAAATTAGCAATTAATACTGGCTGTAATGGCCAAGGCGGGACTTGGAAAGTTGAAGGCAACCAACTTGTAACTTCTCCACTTGCATCAACAATGATGGCTTGCCAAGACGATTTAATGAAACAAGAACAATTGTCTAATAGCATCTTTAGTGAAGCGAAATTGCCAATCGAAATTAGTAATAACAATGGTCAGGTAATCTTAAGCGTGACAGATAAAGCAGGTCAAAAGCATATTTTCCAAGGCGAAAAAGCAACTAATACTCAAGCTTTAACTGATTATTCATGGTCATACCAACCTGAAAATACTAAAAAGCCGATTGTTCTTAACTTTACAAACGACCGTTTATCAATTGATACAGGTTGTAACCGCCAAGGTACCACTTGGAAAGTTGAAAACAATACGATTGTAACGACTGATGTCATGTCAACTATGATGGCTTGTGAACCTGCTTTAATGAAACAGGAACAATTCTCTAGCAGCCTCTTCCAAAAACGTGCGATTCCATTTGAACTCAATACAACAAATGTTGATCAACCAACATTGACAGTAACTGACGCTCAAGGCCAGAAATATACTTTCACAGGTAAAATGACACCTGAAGCAAAATACCAGTCTGAAGGTAAAACTGTTTTCCTTGAAGTAGCACCAGAAACTAAATCTTGCACAGGTGTTGCACCACAAACTTGTATGCAAGTTCGTGAAGTTAAATATGATGACAAAGGTGTAAAAACTTATGCTGACAAAAATTGGTCATTATATTACGGTCAAATCGAAGGTTTTGAACACAATCCAAACCAACGCGTAATCTTACGTGTAAAACGTTTTGAAGTGAAAAATCCTGCAGCAGATCAATCTAGCCAAGCAGATGTGTTAGATATGGTTGTAGAGCAAGAACTCGTTAAAAAGCCTAAAAAATAAGTTTTAGACTAAAAAAATCCGATGCTTTTGCATCGGATTTTTTTATTTCTATATTTTAATAGATACCTTGTGCAAGCATCGCATCAGCAACTTTTACAAAGCCAGCAATATTGGCACCATCTACATAATTCACAGTACCATCTTCTTTAGTACCGTATCTAACACAGTTGGCATGAATATCTTTCATAATTGCATGTAAGCGTTCATCGACTTCAGCATGTGTCCAGCCTAAACGAATCGCATTTTGAGACATTTCTAAACCAGACGTTGCCACCCCACCTGCATTAGAAGCTTTACCAGGCGCATACAAAATCTTAGCTTCAATAAAATGCTCAACAGCTTCAAGTGTAGATGGCATATTAGCGCCTTCAGCCACACAAATTACCCCATTAGCGATGAGCGTTTTGGCATCTTCGCCAGTTAATTCATTTTGTGTTGCACATGGTAAGGCAATATCTACAGGAATATGCCAAGGTGTCTTCCCTTCAAAATATTCAAAGCCATGCTTAGAAGCAAATTCTGAAATACGGCCACGCTTGATATTTTTGAGTTCCATAACTTCAGCAAGCAACTCATCTGTAAAACCATTTTTTAAATAAACGGTACCATTTGAGTCCGATAGCGTAACCACTTTTGCACCTAAGAACATTGCTTTTTCAGCAGCATACTGCGCAACGTTACCAGAACCAGATATCGAAACAGTTTTACCAGCAAAAGACTGCCCACGTGTTTTTAGCATTTCTTCTGCAAAATAAACTGTACCGTAGCCTGTTGCTTCAGGGCGCATTAAGCTACCGCCAAATGAAATTCCTTTACCTGTAAACACACATGCCGTGTCATTACTGAGCTTTTTCATCATGCCAGCCATATAACCAACTTCACGTGCCCCCACGCCAATATCCCCAGCTGGAATATCCGTATTGGGTCCTAAATGGCGATAAAGCTCAATGATTAATGCCTGGCAGAAGCGCATAATTTCAGCATCAGATTTACCTTTAGGATCAAAATCTGAACCACCTTTCCCCCCACCCATTGGTAAAGTCGTCAGTGAGTTTTTAAAAGTCTGCTCAAAACCTAAAAATTTTAAAATTGATAGATTGACCGATGGATGGAAACGCATTCCACCTTTGAATGGACCAATTGCTGAATTGTATTGAACGCGAAAAGCACGGTTAACTTGAGTCTGGCCTTGATCATCCATCCATGAAACGCGAAATTGGATCACACGTTCTGGTTCCACCAAACGTTCTAGCAACCCCTGCTCGGCATATTCTGGATTTTTTTCAATAAATGGCCACAAACTCGTCATTACTTCTTCGACAGCTTGTAAGAACTCAGGTTGATGCGGATCACGCGCTTGCACGTAATTCAGGAATTCATTCAGGTTGTTATATTTCAATGCACGGTCCTCAGCATAGTAATGAATTAAATTGGTGCAATACATTTTAAAATGCATCATTTAGCAGCAAAATATTAAATCCCTTTCCATCAATTTTAACAATAGTTATTTTAAATTATTTTATTTTTCTTAATTATCATAAACTTATTTTTAGAAAAACTGTCTAACAATCAATAATAGTCATTTATCTTTTCACTTTTATTGATCTATTATTGTGCAATATTGGCGACATTTTAGGTCAATCAAAAAGCCAATAAATTCGTTAAAATCCATTGACCTTACTTAGGTTTTTCTTCATTATCGCATCGTTTTAAGCAAGCTATTTTCCTCTATGAATCCATCTATTTCTCTCATACGCGAGATTGATGCGTTATTACCACAAACACAATGTGGTCTGTGTGGGCACCGTGACGGCTGTCTACCTTACGCAAAGTCCATTGCTGAAGGTGAAGAAGCAAATAAATGTGTTCCTGGTGGACAGCCAGTGGCCGATGCACTGGCACAATTATTAAATCGCCCATTGTTACCTGCTGAAACGAGTGTCTGGCCTGTACAGGCGGATGGACGCCCACAACGTATGAAGGCAATTATTCGCGAAGATGAATGCATCGGATGTACAAAATGTATTAATGCCTGCCCAGTAGATGCCATTATTGGTAGTGGTAAGCTCATGCATACAATTTTGACTGACCTATGCACAGGTTGTGAGTTATGTATTCCACCCTGCCCAGTTGACTGTATTGATCTAGTCGAAGACACTCAAGCATTGCCAAGCGAACAGCAACGCATTGCGGAACAAAATGATTTACGACAACGTTATTACGCGCATATTCAACGTGAAGAAAAACGCCGTATTCACCGTAAAGGCCCTGTTGTACGTGCTGAAATAGATACCCAGCTGTTTGCACAGTTCTCTCAAGCACTTGATGATTTACCTTCAATTGAGCTCATCGAGAAGCCAAAAGAAGCGATTGTAAACGATGCAAAAACCACAATTGAATTAGCGAAAATTCGTACACAAATTAAAAAGTTGGAAAAGCAGCTCAGTGTTCGAGAAGATGCCAAAAAGCGTCTTCAACTTGATGAACTACAACAGCAACTCATTCAATTACAGGAGGTCTGAATGGCTGTCAAAAATATGACGAAAAAGCAGATTCAAATTTTCTTTGAACGCCTTCGTGAACAAAGACCTTCTCCACAGACCGAATTAAAGTATTCATCACCATTTGAATTGCTCATTGCCGTTATGTTATCGGCGCAAGCAACCGACGTTAGTGTCAACAAAGCAACTGATAAGCTCTATCCTGTTGCGAACACCGCTGAAAAAATCTATAACTTAGGCGTAGACGGGTTAAAAGAGTACATTAAAACGATTGGTCTTTATAACGCAAAAGCCGAAAATGTTATCAAGACCTGTAAGATTTTAATGGAGCAGTTTAACGGTGAAGTTCCAAGTAACCGAAAAGATTTGGAAGCTTTGCCAGGTGTAGGCCGCAAAACAGCTAATGTGGTTTTAAATACTGCATTCGGTCAACCGACTATGGCTGTCGATACTCATATTTTCCGTGTTGGAAATCGGACGGGCTTAGCAATAGGTAAAAATGTTCTGGAAGTTGAACATCGCCTAGTAAAAGTCATTCCTAAAGAATTTATTTTAGATGCACATCACTGGCTGATATTACATGGTCGTTACTGCTGTATTGCCCGTAAACCAAAATGTTCAGAGTGTGTGGTTGCTGATGTATGCAACTGGCCGGACCGCTTTGAGTTTGGTGCTCAAAAACAAATTGCGGTTAAAAATATTGAGGCAGAATAAAAGTTGGGTATAGCTTATACCCAATTTGGTTACTTTAAACGCTTTTGCTGTTTTCTTTCTTCTTTCGCTTGTTTTTGTACTTTTCTCAGCATTTTGTAGCTTTGATACAGTAAAAATAACAATAGTGCCAGACTCAGCAATACCACCAAAATCAAAATGATTTTCAAATCATTCTCCTGCACTTAATGAAAGAAAAGAGCCCTCACAAAGAGGGCTCGGTATTACAAATAATATTAAATTATTTGTCTAAGATGTTGAACAAATCTTTTTGTACATCTTCAATTGTACGCAAGCCATCAAGCTTGTCATAAGTTGGCGCATTTTCACCAGAAGCAGCACGACCTTGGTAGAAACCAACCAATTGTTCTGTTTCAGTGTGATAAGACGCTAAACGCTTACGGATTGTTTCTTCTTGGTCATCCGGACGTTGAACAAGATCTTCACCAGTTTCATCATCTTTACCTTCCACTTTAGGTGGATTGTATACAACGTGATAAACACGACCAGAAGCTGGATGCTGACGACGACCAGAAAGACGTTTTACGATTTCTTCATCAGGCACATCAATTTCGATTACATGATCAATGCTGATCCCTTCTTTTTCCAAAGCTTCTGCTTGAGGAATAGTGCGTGGGAAGCCGTCGAAAATACAACCATTCACGCAGTCAGGTTGAGCAATACGTTCTTTTACTAAACCGATAATGAGTTCATCTGAAACTAAACCGCCAGATTCCATCACACTTTTAGCTTTTAAACCTAATTCAGTACCTTCACGAATTGCAGCACGGAGCATATCACCGGTTGAAATTTGTGGGATATTGTAGCGCTTACAGATCAACTGAGCCTGAGTACCTTTGCCTGCCCCAGGTGGTCCGAGTAAGATAATGCGCATAAAAAACATCCTCATTTAAAACAATGAATGTGAGGTCCGGCAGATTTAGTTTCATTGATCTTCAATAGATCCTGCCCGACTTCGAATTATAAGAAAGCCACAAACAAATGTATTGTACCAGCAATAAATCCGGTTACCCCACCTAGTACAATAAGAATCCACTCGTCCTCTTGAAATGCTGGACGTAACAAATTCTGAAACTCTTTTGGTGTTAGTTCACGAATACGCTCTTTAAACATTTGAAAAATCTTCTGTGCCCGGCTTGCATTTAGTGCAGGGTCACATACCGGTCCCATCGTAATTTCAATTGAACGATCAATCAAGTCCGTCTTTAACCTTGCATACTCTCTTGGGCCTAAAGAAAGCTGTAAAGATGTTCGAACAAGTGGAGTTTCCATGATTTCGTTAATATGACGTTTAACAATACGACGTGTTTTGTCCTTGCGTGAACCATACATCATTTCTGTCATAATTGATTTTAACGTAATCAGATCTTCTGTCACTACGCTTGAGAAGACTTCTGAAACTTCTTCTTGACGCTTCATGAAAGCCCCTTGAACATTATAAGTACCAATTCGTAAAACAGGTACAATCCAAGGGAACTTACGATCTTTTGTTAATCTAAATATTTGCGGATAACGAATGTAATGCGGTTCAATCGGGTTAAATACCATCCAGATTGCAATCCAGTTAGTTAAAAAGCCCCAAATAGACGCCCAAAACGGTACTGTCCAATGCCAAGGCACCACAAACCAGACCACCATTTGGAAAACACCAAAGAACATCCCGATTAGTGCACTAATATGCCAAATAAAGTTGATTTCTTTTTGTCCAACTTTTAAAAACATACGTACCATTAAACGGCGATCACCTTCCATTTGGCTCACCACCATTTCACGCATATCAACCAGTGACTCAACGTTCATAGTCAGCTCAGTCACTAATTCTCTGAGTACACCTGGTAATTGCTTATGCGCTTGAGCATAAATACGGCGTTTAATCGAATAAGGTAAATTTTCCCAAAGCACTGCATTACGATCGATCATCACTTCATCAATCAAATGCTCAAGTTCAAATCCGACTTGCTCACCAATAATACGCGCCATGTCTTCAGGGTCCATTGCCTCTAAAAACTCACGCAAAGAACCTAACTTGGATAAAGTATTATCGGTAATAATTCCAGAGATACGTCCAGCTTTACGTGGCACAATACCTTGCCAGCCGACTGGTAAAGGACCTAAATGAAATCCCCAAAACTTGATTGGGTAAAACACCATTTTTAAAGCCATCCACACATGTGCCCATGTGACAAAGGCAGTGACCGGAATGATACTCAAAACGGCCCAAAAATCAGGTCTGTGTAAAAAGGTCTGCCACAATCCGCTGACGTACTCTAACATGTAAGACTCTCGTATTTATTTGTGCTCTGCTTATGGCGAGTTAACGATAAACTGCTTTGTTTTATAAACCAAAACTTAGAGAATAAGAAAATTGAATTTGTGGTTTAGTATCTGCAGCAACATCACCATTCTGGTCCGTTAATTTTTCCGCTGCGCCGATACCCACACTAAACGTACTAATTCTTTCTGAATTCAACAATACATATGCCAAATCGACACCAGCACCTAAACGAGATTTATAATCTCCATCTACCGATTTGCTATCAAGATGTCCAGCATAAAAGCCAATATAGTAACCATTTTTATCTGTTCCAGTAAGGTAGTACGGATAGCGGAATCCGACTTGTCCTCCAGCAGTTTTATCGCCATTTAAAAATGCACCAACTTTTGCGTAAGCAATTCCATAAGGATTTACCCACTCACCATTGAGATGTAACAATTTTTGTGTAAAACCGGCGCCTACATTCCAGGTAGATGCTTTATGATCTGCTAATTTTGCTTCTGGAAGAAATGAGTAATCTTGAGCATGTGCCCAACTGCTTACTGTCAAAACTGCAAGTAAGGGATAAATTTTTCTCATTATTTTCTCCATTTTCCCTAATCGTATGGTGAGAACAACCCTATTCTATTGAATGAGAGACTTTAACAGAATTATTTTGCTTCTTATATACAAGACTCTACAATTTTGTTGTCTACAAAGTCAAAAAAGCCAATTTTCCTCTTCACTGAAACTTTGAAAAATATGCGATATTTTAAGTGCGCTTGCGTTAGAATAAGCAGCTATTTTTCTCACCCTATGTCATTAAGTCGATCCGTATGAAACAGCACTTTCCTTTAAAAGATATCCAGCAAGAAAAGCGCATTTATCGAGGTCGTATATTTTTTGCCGTAGGGCTTGTGATTATCTGCTTATTGGTACTAGCCAGCCGATACGCTTATCTACAAATTTTTCATTATGATGAGTTCTCGACGGCATCGGATAAAAACCGTATTCGCCTACAACCCCTTCCACCTGCTCGTGGTTATATTTATGACCGCAATGGGGTTTTACTGGCAGATAACTATCCTGTTTTTACCGCGACATTAAGTAAAGCAGATGTTGAGAACGTTGATACCATTATTGAACAATTACAGCCTATTTTAGAACTCACTCAAGAAGATGTAGATCGTTTTAAAAGCCGCATTAAAACAGCACGTAAAACTGAACGTGTGGCCATTAAACTGAATTTGACCGAGACAAATATTGCCAAGTTTAGTGAAGTTAAATACAAGTTCCCCGGGGTTAGAATTGAAACCCAAATGACGCGCTATTATCCACATGGTGATTTATTTGCTCACGTGATTGGATATGTTGGCCGTATTAACGATAAAGAATTAAAAAGTATTGATAAAGATTTATACGCTGGAACAAACCTGATTGGTAAAATTGGTGTAGAAAAAAGCTATGAAGATTTACTTCATGGAACACCTGGTTATGAGTCTGTAGAAGCAGATGCTCATAGTAATATTTTGCGTCACTTAGGTCGTAAAGACCCAACCCGTGGTAACGATCTCTACTTATCATTAGATTATGGTTTGCAAGTTGTCGCGTCGCAACAACTCGCTGGTCGACGTGGTGCAATTGTTGCGATAGACCCGCGTACCGGTGAAATTCTTGCGTTGGTTTCAAGTCCAAGCTTTAACCCTAACTTATTTGTGACGGGTATTAATCATAAAGATTATAGTTCTCTACGTGACAATATAGATCAGCCTCTTTATAACCGTGCAGTACAAGGTGTATACCCACCCGGTTCAACCATTAAGCCAATGGAAGCGATGGGCGGTTTACATTATGGAATTGTTGATTGGGCTACTGCTATTTCCGACCCTGGTTATTTCCATTTACCGGGTGACTCACACAAATTCCGTGACTGGAAAAAAACCGGTCATGGCATCGTGAACATGCACAAAGCCATTATCATGTCTTGTGACACCTATTTTTATATTTTGGCTAATCAAATGGGCATCGATCAGATGAACCAATGGATGCGCCAATTTGGCTTTGGCCAAAAAACAGGTGTCGATTTACCAAGTGAAAGTGAAGGCTTATATCCAAATCCTGAATGGAAAATGCGTACACGCAAATCCAAATGGATGAAAGGTGAAACGATTTCAGTCAGTATTGGTCAAGGTGCATTTACAGCAACTCCTTTACAACTCGCCATGGCAACTGCCATTACGGCGAACCACGGCTCGCATGTAGTTCCACATGTTTTACGTGCAACCCATGGTGCAAAACCTTTTACTGTACGTAATGCACCTGATGGAAAAATTAATTTCAATGGTACAGATGAAGATTGGGTAAAAATGCGAGAAGCCATGATTGATGTAATTCAATCAGGTACTGGTCGTGGCATCCGTACACCGCTATATCAAATTGCCGGGAAAACAGGTACAGCACAGGTTAAAAGTATTGCTCAAGGCAAACGTTATAACGAAGCTGCGCTTAGTGAACGCCAACTTGACCATGGTCTTTTTGTTGGCTTTGCTCCGGCTGATAAACCAGAAATCGCTATTGCAGTTATTTGGGAAAATGGCCGTCATGGTGGTTCAGCAGCCCAACTTGCTAAACCCGTGTTTGATTACTGGTTATTAACCCGTAAGAAAAATCCGATTCGACCAGCCAACCATCAGGTTAATGGTGGCTTGATGACCGCTGGAATTAAACCGGGTGAACTCCCAAGTGGTAATGAAAGTGCCAGCTCAACTCCTGCGACCTCTGCTCCGACTTCCGCAGCAGCCTCTACTCCACAGGCAACACCAACTCGTCCTGCTACAAACGAGGTCGATGAATAATGAAAAATCAATTACGCATTATTGGGGGCGAATGGAAAAGACGAGTTTTACCATTCGCCAGTATTGAAGGATTAAGACCAACTCCCGATCGTGTCCGCGAAACTTTATTTAACTGGCTCATGTGGGACATTCAAAACGCTCAGGTTCTCGATATCTGCACAGGTTCTGGGGCATTAGGCTTTGAAGCATTATCGCGCGGTGCTGCATCTGTTTATATGATTGAGCCAGATAAGACGCAGGCACGATTTTTAAAAGATAATATTCAATTGCTCAAAGCGCAGAATTGCCATTTAATTAATGCAACTGCTCAACAAGCTCTACCACGCCTAAAAGAACAGTTTGATGTCGTTTTTTTAGACCCCCCTTATAGTCTTAATTTATGGCAAGAACTTGCCCACTTAGCAGACATCCATATTAAAAATAATGGGTACATTTATGTTGAAGCTGACCGAGATTTATCTCAGCTTCACCTTCCTGCAACATGGCAGCAAGTTAAAACAACCAAAGCTGGTACAGTCCATGCAGGGCTTTACCAAAAAGTAAGCGAATAAAAAGGTAGCCTTAAGCTACCTTTTTCGCTACAAAGTTTTAATTAACCCAAACCAATCACTGCAACAAGCGCTGCACAGGCACCTACAATTTTTTTGCCATATGGCACATAACGTGTAAATACTGCACCTAGTGCAAGCCCACCACAATAGATAAGTACCATACCAGTAACCATACCGGTTACTAACGCCACGATATGCCCTGCATGTGCTAACTCAACACCATGAGCCATACCATGAAAGCTTGCGAGTAAAGCGGCAGCGATAGGTAAAATCCGATTTGATTTTGTCCATAGCGCAATCGCTGTAATAATTAAAGAAGCAACAATACCGTATTCAGCAACATTGGCGGGTACCAAACCTTGAGCACCTATCAAAAAGCCAATCACTAAAGTGATACTTAAAGTACTGACGCCAGCAATTTTCCACTGTTTGGCTACCGACCATAGCAAGACACCAAAGCCTAAAGCCATTATTAAATGATCCAACCCCGTAAACGGATGAATAAAGCCTGCCATAAAACCTGAATGTACATGGTCATGCCCCGGATGAGCCATAGCTAACGCAGGTAACATGCTAAGGAGCCCAACGCTCCATTTTTTAATGAAGTTCATAGTTACTCCTTAAGCCTTAAACAGCCCTTGCTTCTCAATAAATTGAATAATTTCTTCAAGCCCATCTTGTGTTTTCATGTTTGAAAATAAAAATGGCTTTTCACCACGCATGCGTTTTGCATCTTGATCCATCACATCGAGGTTTGCTCCCACCATAGGTGCGAGGTCAGTTTTATTAATAATCAGTAAATCTGACTTGGTAATACCCGGTCCTCCTTTACGAGGGATCTTTTCGCCACCTGCTACATCAATGACATATAAAGTTAAATCAGAAAGCTCTGGGCTAAATGTTGCCGCTAAATTATCACCACCGCTTTCAATAATAATGAGTTCTAAGCCATCAAATTTTTCACACAGATCATCAATCGCAGCTAAATTAATTGAGGCATCTTCACGAATTGCTGTATGCGGGCAACCACCTGTCTCGACACCTACAATACGATCTGGTGACATCGCTTCATTACGGGTTAAAAAGTTTGAGTCTTCTTTGGTATAAATATCATTTGTCACCACTGCCATATTATATTTATCACGCAAGGCACGGCATAAGTTAAGTGTAAGTGCTGTTTTACCTGAACCGACTGGTCCGCCAATTCCGACTCGTAATGGACTACGTTCTGTCATGATTTTTATCCTTTTTCCTAAACTTAAGATCTGAATAATCGTGAATATTGAGTTTCGTGTTTCATGCTCAGCATGGCATAGCGCGGCAAAGCACTACTCAATTGCTCATCTTTAAGTTTTAAAGCCTTCTCTACAGCTTGTGGTACTCGCCCATGCAAATGCCATAAAATTCTTTGTCCTGCCATTTGGCCCAATGGGACAGTTTTTACCGCGGCTAAAACCTGATTTTCTAAAACGGTAAAGGTATACGCCGTAAGTACATCGACATCTTTAAGTTCTAAACGACCGCAAAGCTGTGCATAGACAGGCACAAAACCAAACTGCTTTTTAACCTCAACTGTTTTCTTTAAAACATCTTTAATCCATGCATTTAAAGAAAATGCGAGTTGCTGAGATTCGGCCAAAAGCTCTTTACTTTCTCGGCTTGCCTTATACAAATGTGCCCAAATTAGAAACTGATCTGGGTCATCATAATGTTGCATAAGACGTTTAAGTACAGGTAACTCAAAGCGTACTAGCAGCATTTCAAGCACTTCTTCAAAGTAAGCAATTGCCGAGGATTCATCGTGTATTAAGCCAATATCAATGGCGGTTTCCACACCTTGCGAATAGCAATATGCTCCAACTGGTAATGCCGTAGAAGACAATGTCAGCAGTTGCAGTAATTGCGCAGCATTATGAGTGGACATGGTGTAAAGCTTTGATTGGACTTAAACGATGGTCATGGCTATGCTGTGCATAGGCACCGCTTTCAGGTTCAAATGGATGATCGGTTTCTGTCACAGTAAGTCCCAAACCTTCTACCATTTCTGCAAGCACATGATCAGGCTCAAAATATAAAGCTGTTGGTGTCAGCATTAATGGCACATGTCGGTTACCTAAATGATAAGCCGCTTTAAGCAAATCAAATTCAGTCTGAGCAGTGACTTTCATTAGCCGTTCAGGTTTGGCATCGACACGTAATACATCCCCTTCTTGCGTTGCAATATATGAACCACTACGCAAAATGCCAGTACGAGGCAAATCCGCACCGATATCTACGCCACTTGCTAAAGCCGCTCGAAAACGTGATTTTTGTCGGGTATCAAACGTTAGCTCAACCGTTTCAAATGCCTGATCAGGAGAAATATCTTCAAGACGTTGGGTGTAAATTTTCATTTAGCTTTTCTCTCCTTACTTATTTCTTTCATATATAAGGTAATGAGGCAAATCACCTCTATAAATTCATTAAAACAAGAAATAACGTTGTGCCATCGGTAACACGTCAGCAGGTTCACACGTTAGTAATTCACCATCGGCCCGCACCTCGTAAGTCTCAGGATGAACCTGCATAACAGGACAATATGTATTGTGTTTCATATCGGCTTTGGTAATTGAACGCGTGTTTTTACACGGACTGATTAACTTTTTAAGGTTTAGCTTCTCAGCAACTTTTTCATCAATTGCGACTTGAGATAAAAAGGTAATACAGGTGTTATGCACACCACGCGGATAAGCCCCAAACATTGAACGATAATGCACTGGTTGAGGTGTAGGAATTGAAGCATTAATGTCACCCATTGGCGCTGCTGCAATCATGCCACCTTTAATAATCATGGAAGGTTTCACACCAAAAAATGCAGGCTTCCATAACACTAAATCAGCAAGTTTTCCGACTTCAACCGAACCAATTTCATGACTTAAACCATGGGTAATTGCCGGGTTAATTGTATATTTGGCAATGTAGCGTTTAACGCGATTGTTATCATGAAACTCATTGTCACCCTCTAATGGGCCACGTTGTACTTTCATTTTGTGGGCAGTTTGCCAAGTTCGTAAAATCACTTCACCCACACGTCCCATTGCCTGAGAATCAGATGACATCATGGCAATTGCGCCTAAGTCTTGTAAAATATCTTCAGCAGCAATGGTTTCACGGCGAATACGACTTTCTGCAAAAGCAATATCTTCAGCAATTGCAGGGTCTAAATGATGGCAAACCATGAGCATATCTAAATGCTCATCAATGGTATTGATCGTATAAGGTCGTGTTGGGTTGGTCGAAGATGGCAACACATTACTTTGCCCAATTGCTTTTAAAATGTCGGGAGCATGCCCGCCGCCCGCACCTTCGGTATGGTAAGTATGAATCGTACGGTCTTTAAATGCCGCTAGCGTTTCTTCTAAAAAACCACCTTCATTTAAAGTATCCGTATGAATTGCGACCTGTACATCATACTCATCTGCAACACTCAAACAGTTATCAATAGCCGCAGGTGTTGAACCCCAATCTTCGTGTAGTTTTAACCCAATTACTCCTGCTTTAATTTGCTCGCTAATGGGGTCAGATAAACTTAAATTCCCTTTACCCAATAGACCAATATTCATAGGCAAATCATCAATCGCCTGCAACATGGTCGCAATATGCCAAGGCCCTGGAGTCACTGTCGTTGCCGAAGTACCTGCCGCAGGTCCTGTCCCACCACCCACCATTGTCGTTGTCCCAGACATCAGCGCGGTTTCAACTTGCTGAGGACAGATCCAGTGAATATGAGTATCAATACCACCAGCTGTTAAAATTTGTCCTTCACCTGCAATTACTTCTGTCGCAGCACCTAAAGGAATAGTAATGTCGGGTTGAATATCAGGGTTTCCAGCTTTCCCTATTTTCCAGATTCGTCCATTCTTTAAGCCCACATCGGCTTTAACAATTCCCCACCAGTCCACAATTAAAGCATTGGTTATGACTGTATCAGCAACTTCATCAGCTAAAAGCTGAGATTGCCCCATCCCATCACGAATAACTTTTCCGCCACCAAATTTAACTTCTTCACCATATGTCGTTAAGTCTTGCTCAACTTCAATAAAAAGCGCTGTGTCAGCCAAACGAATACGATCACCAACCGTTGGACCAAACATTTCTGCGTATGCACGACGTGACATTTTCATAACTTATTACTCATCTTTTCATTATTGTTGTTATCTTTAATCCAGCTTGCCCATTACCCGACCAGCAAAACCATATACTTCTCGCTTACCAGCTAAAGCAACAAGCTCTACTTCTCGACTTTGTCCTGGTTCAAAACGTATTGCTGTGCCTGCTGCAATATTTAACCGAAAACCTTTGACTGCCTCACGATCAAACTGTAAGGCATCGTTTGCTTCATAAAAATGAAAATGCGAACCAACCTGAATAGGCCTGTCGCCAAGATTAGCCACCACAACTTTTAAAGTTTCTCGTCCAACATTTAGTTCAATGTCAGTTTCTGGAGTAATAACTTCACCGGGAATCATAAGTATTCCTTTTATACAATGGGCTGATGAACAGTGACTAATTTCGAACCATCAGGAAAAGTTGCTTCAACCTGCACCTCAGCAATCATTTCCGGTACGCCATCCATGACATCTTCACGCTTTAATAAAGTCGTTCCAAAGTGCATAAGTTCACTCACCGTCATACCATCCCGTGCACCTTCAAGTAAGGCTGCAGAAATAAATGCAACAGCTTCCGGATAGTTCAACTTTAAGCCTCGTGCTTTACGACGCTCAGCCACTAAGCCTGCAGTAAAAATGAGTAACTTATCTTTTTCTGTTGGATTGAGTTCCATATCTCTTTCCTAAATAGCATCTAATTTTCTTTAAGCAAAATGCGTGCTCAAAAGCAGCATACCGGTTTTAATCGTTTTTAAAATATGCAATTTAACGTAACTTAAGTTTTCCAAATTCTTGGAGATTCTTCATCTAAATCAAACCAATAACGTCTTAATTTAGCCCGTATAGCTGCGAAAGCGTCATGACATCGTCGTACATCATTTCCTAAAAAACGCGCACACAGTACATCTTCTAATAAGGTCAACGTCACGGGAACATCCATACGCATAATGAGTTCACGGATGAGTTCAATATGTTGCTCTGAATAAAATGAAGAACGGAATTTTTCAGGGGGCACGGCCCAAAAGCTAGCCATCACTGCCTGATTATTCATTCCTAAACACGAGCTTAACCAGCGATCTCCCCCTTCAAAATATAAAGTATCAGCAACTAATAACTTGTTTTTACGCCATAATTTAAATTGGTTGTGATAGCTTCCCTGAACAAAATTCTCAGCCCGAGCCTGCCGCCCCAAGACCAACATATCCCATCCAATAAAACTTGCTGTTTGTTCAAGGTGGATATCTGTTTCTGAGTGGGCTAAAGCACCGTCAAAAAGCATTGTTTCTTGCGGCATCCACTCTAAAATAGAATCATCTTTTACATTCAAATAAATATGCTGGAAAGCCTGTTTTCCATTTGTTCTATACCACTTACCCGCTCCCGGTGTGGTAATTACAGCATGCGCCTGCCCTTCTGTTTCAATTTGAAAAGTAAGATGATCACCGCCTGCAATTCCAGCTGGTGGATGAACAATAATGGCATGACAAACCCCAGTTTTTTCGGGCCAGAGCATTTTTTGCACCCGAACGGGGCCATAATGCTTTCTGTGACTCATTATGGTGCGCGAGTTTTCATAACAAAACCCCAGTTCTAACTGGGCATACCAAAATGGTGCTGAAGAAGTCTGAAAAGTTTGTTGAATTCGATTCATTTTGGCTCATTTTTGATAATGGCTTTTTTGATAAGCAAAATATGCACCAAAAGCAAAAAGTGGTTATTACAAACTTAGAAACAATTTTTTTATTTTAATGAGTCAAAAAAACATCAATGTCTAACATAAAACCACAGTAAAGCATGGAATTATTTATACAATAGCGCCCATCCTCGCTCTTATAAATTTTTCCCATGAAAATCTTTTTCGTGTTAGTACCGTTTGTATTTTTAACTGGGTGTATTTTTGGCCAATCAAGTGAGGTCAAACGTGCAGAAAAACTTTTAAATAACTTTCAATGTAAAAATATTGAAACAAGTGAAATTTCTACAAGTTCAATCAACTCTTATTACCAGCAATCTTTAGCGGTGAGTAAGGAAAAAGCGACCTCTTATGTAGAAAGCTATAAAAATGGTGAAGAATTATTTGCAATGCCCTTAGATGAAGTCGTAGAACAGCAATACCAACTTTATAAAGCAGCGTGCGATTCTTTAGGTGGGGTTTCTGCCCAACCATAAATTTTTAAAAGTATCCATTAAATCACTTTAGTGGATACTTTTAATTCTCAACTAAAATATAAAAAAATATAGCCCCAATCTGTGCAATTTTTACTCACTTTACCTTTTGTTAAAATTAAGCTACATACTAGAGCTTTTATTTTCGATTCTTTTTTCCTAGCCTGTCAGTACTTTATATTTATTTTTTGAGGTTTTATTCATTATGAAAAAATCATTATTAGCAATTGCACTTATGAGTACTCTTCTTGTCGCATGTAATAAACATGAAAATAAAACAGAAACAACCTCTGATGCATCTACTCCTGTACAAACTGCTCAAACAAATAATAATGAAGCGGTAGATACAGCACATACAGCCGAGAATTCTTTAGACTGGGATGGTAAATATAAAGGTACGCTTCCTTGTGCAGACTGTGAAGGCATCAAAACTGAATTAGAGTTAAAAGATGATAAAACTTATGAGCTAACAGAAACCTATCTTGGTAAAGGTGATGCAAACCCATTTGAAACCCATGGTAAGTTTACTTTCGATAAAGACAATACTTCTGTTATTACCTTAGATGATAAAGCTCAAAACCGTAAATTCTTTATTGGTGAAAATACCGCGACTGCTCTAGATATGGAAGGTAAAAAAGTTGAAGGTTCTTTAGCTGAACATTATGTTTTGAAAAAAGAAGATTAATCTATTTTTCAATATAAATAAAAAAACCCGCTCAAATGAGCGGGTTTTTTATGAAGTCAATTCTTAGTGAGCTGAGAATTGGTTCATTGTGTTTTTAGCATCGTCACCAGCTTTAAGTGCATTTTCACCAGCGAAGATTTCTTTGTGGTCATCACCGATGTCAGAACCAGCCATTGCTTGGTGTTTCACACATGCGATACCGCCACGGATTTCTTTACGTTGTACGCCAGCAACATAAGCTAACATACCTTGGTCACCGAAGTAACCTTGTGCTAATTCATGAGTAGAAAGAGCAGCAGTGTGGTATGTAGGAAGTGTGATCAAGTGATGGAACACACCAGCTTCACGCGCAGCATCTGCTTGGAAAGTACGGATTTTTTCATCAGCTTCAGCAGCTAATTCAGTATTGTCGTACTCAGCGCTCATTAATTTAGCACGGTCGTAAGCAGATACATCTTTACCTTCTGCAACCCAACGATCGTACGCTTGTTGACGGAAGTTTAAAGTCCAGTTGAATGATGGGCTGTTGTTATAAACAAGCTTCGCATTCGGAACTACTTCTTTTACACGGTTAACCATGTGTGCAATTTCTTGTACGTTTGGAGTCGGAGTTTCGATCCAAAGTAAGTCAGCACCGTTTTGAAGGCTAGTGATACAGTCAAGTACAACACGGTCAATCTGAGTGCCTTCACGGAATTGGTATAGACCAGAAGCTAAACGAGTTGGACGATGTAATTTACCATCACGTTTAATTAAGATCTCATCTTCTTGAGCTTCTGAGATATCAATTTCTTGAGTATCTAAGTAGCTAATATATTTAGATGCGATATCGCCTGGCTCTTTAACTACAGGGATCTTCTGAGTTAAGTCAGCGCCTTCAGAGTCAGTACGAGCAACGATAACACCGTCTTCAACACCCATTTCTAAGAATGCATAACGAAGTGCATGGATCTTAGCGATGAAGTCTTCATGTGGAACAGTTACTTTACCAGCTTGGTGACCACATTGTTTTGCATCAGATACTTGGTTTTCGATTTGAAGCGCACAAGCACCAGCTTCAATCATTTTCTTAGCAAGTAAGTAAGTTGCTTCTTCGTTACCGAAACCAGCATCGATGTCTGCAATAATTGGCACAACATGAGTTTCGAAGTTGTCAATTTGAGCTGTGATTTCAGCTACTTTCGCAGAGTCACCAGCTTCTTTTGCTTTATTTAAAGCACGGAACAAGTCATTTAATTCTTTTGCATCAGCTTGACGTAAGAAAGTGTAGATTTCTTCGATCAAAGCAGGTACTGAAGTTTTCTCGTGCATAGATTGGTCAGGAAGTGGACCAAATTCTGAACGAAGAGCAGCAACCATCCAACCAGAAAGGTAGATATAACGTTTGCTTGTCGTACCGAAATACTTTTTGTTAGCAATCATTTTTTGTTGAGCGATGAAACCATGCCAGCAACCTAATGATTGAGTATATTTGCTTGAATCAGCATCGTATTCAGCCATATCACGACGCATAATCGCAGCTGTATACTTAGCAATATCTAAACCTGTTTTGAAACGGTTTTGAAGTTGCATACGAGCAGCATCTTCTGGGCTAATGTCTGCCCAAGTGTTGCCGAATTTTGCTTTTAATTCACGTACTGCATCAATCGCTGTTTGATATGTAGTCATGATATTGTCCTGTATTCATTTTAGGATTTCATCGATCGAAGCCTAGAGTCATGTTATGAAAATTCCCTATGACACCAGCTGCTTCTTCATGTACACAGCTTAGACTTAGCCAATCAATTAATCCAATATCCTTCGTTAATCTTCAGTATTTATTTAAAAAATATACCAATAAATCGATATTATAAGTAAAACTAAAAAACATAACACTTTGTTTATAAAAACAAAATAATCCTAAAGGAGTATAGAATTTTGATTAAAAAACACTCCAAGCTTTATTTTTATACAGTTTTTGAAAATTTTCCATTCATTTTTAATATAAAAAGTCAATTGTAAATTAGGCGAATTTTGCCAATGCAAAATGTCAATCAATATGCTAGAACAGTACTAAATATTAAGAAAATATTTTTGTTCAATAATTATAAAAATAAAAATAGATCAACGATAATAGAATCCAGCATTTGAGATACTTTTTACCCATACTTAATTTCAACAAAAAATGTCGTTTTTCTCATCATTTTTTCACACAATGTTCTTTAAATATGGCATAATTTGAAACAATTTTAGGGTTTTATTTTCGGTATTTTTTTTATGAATCTGGAGCGGGTAGATCTTAATCTATTAATATATCTTGATGTTCTTCTTCGTGAAAAAAACGTTACTCGCGCAGCCGAACAGCTTGGTGTTACTCAGCCTGCCATGAGTAATATTTTACGCCGCTTGCGTAATTTATTTAATGACCCTCTCCTGATCCGCTCATCTGAAGGGATGACACCGACAGAACGTGCACTTGAATTACAACCGCGTATTCGTGATGCTCTTTCTGACCTTTCCATGATTTTGGAACCGCGTACCGAATTCCGCCCTTATACCAGTAATCGCGTTTTCCGTATTATGACTTCTGACTATGCAGAAGCCACCCTAGTCCCTCGTCTTGTTAAAGCCCTCCGCTCAGAAGCACCAAACGTTGTACTCGATTTTCTTACTCCAAGTGATGTGTCATATAGAGACATGGAACAGGGTAAAGTTGATCTAGCCATTAACCGCTTCAATGAAATCCCGCAAAGCTTCCACCAAGTTTTGGTTTGGCGTGATAGCTTTAGCTGTATTTTAAATGACAAACACCCTGCTGTGACTCATTTAAATCTAAAAAGCTATTTAGATGCTCAACATATTTGGGTATCTAAAACGGGTATGGGTGTTGGCTTTGGGGTAAACCCAGATAAACAAGGTGGCTTGGGCTGGATTGATCAAGCATTAGAACGTATTGGTCAACGCCGCAAAATTTCTGTATTTACGCGTCACTATCAGATGCCGGCATTACTTGCTCAAAATGTTGACTTGATCGCTACTCTTCCAACTCGAATGGCGCGTTTACAAGCACAAAATCCAAAATTAGTTATTAAAGATCCACCGTTTTACATTCCTGAGTTTGAACTTAAAATGGCTTGGTGTCCATTATTGCACCATCACCCAGCTCATCGCTGGTTACGCCAACTCATTCTATTTGTTGCTCGCCAAATGATCGAAGAGGAAAATCGTGAATTCCTAACCAATAATTCACAATTTTCCCACTATTAAATAAGTTTTAATTTAATTGTCTCTTTCAAACATTATCTTTAAGCGCTGAGCAATCAATCTGATTACCTCAGCGCTTTTTTGTGTTAAAACATAGTCATAATAATGATGATCCTCGGGTGATTTGTGAGTCTCTTTCAAAATATCATTATCATCGTACTGCTCATCATCGCAGCAGGCTTTTTATCTTTAACTGAAATTGCTCTAGCTGGTGCCAGAAAAGTAAAGTTAAAGATTTTAGCCGAAGCTGGCGAAGAACGTGCTCAAAAAGTACTTGATTTACAAGAACAATCTGCAGACTTTTTTGCAGCGTCCCAAATCGGCTTAAATGCTGTTGCAATCTTAGGCGGTATATTGGGTGAAGCTGCGTTTCGTCCTTTTTTTGTGAACTTAGTTGACCGTTTCTATGAAGGACCGTGGACGCAAACCATTGGATTTGCCCTATCTTTCACATTGGTAACTTCTTTGTTTATTTTATTTGCCGATTTAATGCCAAAACGCTTGGCAATGATCGCACCTGAAAAAATTGCAATTAGTGTAATTAACCCTATTCAGATTTTTATCAAAATCTGTAAACCTCTAGCATGGGGAATTAATGCAATTGCCAATTTGCTATTCCGCTTGTTTAAAGTAAATACCACACGCGAAGACAATATTACTTTTGATGATATTTCAGCAGTGATGGATGCAGGTGCTCAAGCAGGTGTACTACAAAAACAAGAACATCATTTTATTGAAAACGTATTTGAGCTTGAAGAGCGTACCGTTCCATCAAGTATGACAACGCGTGAAAATGTTGTTTATTTTACGCTTAACGAACATGAAGATAGCATTCGCCAAAAACTGGCAGAATATCCTTATTCCAAATTTCTGGTTTGTAACGAAAATATTGATCAAGTGATTGGCTATGTAGATGCTAAGGATATTCTTGTACGTATTTTAAACAACCAATCTTTAACCCAGCTCAATGAATCGACTATTCGTACGGTTCTAATGATACCTGATACTTTAACACTATCAGAATTACTCGATCGTTTCCGCTCAACAAAAGAAAAGTTTGCTGTTGTAATTAATGAGTATGCGCTTGTCGTTGGGGTAATTACGCTAAGTGATATCATGATTACTGTTATGGGGGATTGGGTTACCCCTATGGAAGAAGAACAGCAAATTATTAAACGTGATAATAATTCTTGGCTGATTGATGGTAGTACACCTATTGAAGATCTTAAGCACGCGCTTGAAATGGATGAACTACCTGATGAAGAGAATTATGAAACATTAGCTGGTTTCATGATGTACCGTTTACGCAAAATCCCACGTCCAGCCGACTTTGTTGAATTTGGTGGCTATAAATTTGAAGTTGTTGATGTAGACCATTTTAAAATTGATCAGCTATTAGTAACACGTGTATTAGAAAAAAATGATTTACCTTCTCCGCCTGATGAAAATTGATTTATTTTGGTGCAAAATATCCTGCAAATGCAGGATATTTTTTGATAAATAATTTATTCCTTTTAAGATAATTATTATTTTTAAATAATTTTATATTAAAAGTTAAATTAATTATCCTAATCACAATTTCAAATATATAAATTAACTCATTCATTAAAATAAAAAAATTAAATTGAATTAAAATAAAATTTTGCACATAAAAGATTTACAGATTCACTTTCGTTATGTAACGTAGGGAGTAGAAGCATTGTAAATGGGTATACTTCTCATTTCAGTATTCAAACAGAATATAATTTTTAAAAATACATGATAATTTCAAACATGATAAAGGTTTTATAAGTATATATAATAAGCACTATACATTATAAATAGACTATACCATTATTATATATGTTCAGTATTTCTTCAAAATATACCTTTCCAAGTGAATATATATTAACCAAATAAACTAAATATATTATTTGTCTTTTTAATAAAAATTCATAAGAATAATCGAGGTCAGAGTTTTTGAATAAACTTGTTCAGTAAAACTAAAGGCAAAGGATTGATTGTATGCTGACATTACTTGGTGTTGGTATGATTTTATGCTTCATGTATTTAATCATGTCCAAACGTTTAAGCCCTATTATTGCTTTAATTCTCATCCCATTTATTTTTTCTCTTATTGCCTGGGGCCTTGGTCACTACTTTGAAAGCTTGAGCCATATCGAGCTTAAAGGTCTCAGTGAAATGATGCTAGATGGCATCAAAAAACTTGCGCCTACTGGCGTAATGCTATTATTTGCAATTTTATATTTTGCCTTAATGATCGATGCAGGTCTTTTCGATCCTCCGGTTAAATGGATTTTGAAAAAAGTTAAAGGTGATCCCCTAAAAATTACATTAGGGACTGTTTTTTTAACTACATTAGTCTCTCTTGATGGCGATGGCTCAACCACTTACATGATTTGCGTGGCAGCCATGCTCCCTCTTTATCAACGCCTCGGTATGAATACACTGATCATGACAGCACTTATGTTGTTATGTAGTGGTGTAATGAACCTGACCCCATGGGGTGGCCCTACTGCCCGTGCAGCAAGTGCACTCCAAGTTGACCCAAGCCATATCTTTGTACCAATGATTCTTCCAATGGTGATTAGTATTGGCTGGTTATTCTTCTTGGCATATTTATATGGTCGCTATGAGCAAAAACGTTTAGGCGTGATTGAGCTTGAAAGTCACCATGGTGATAACATTACAGTTTCAAAAGACCCAGAAGCAACTCGTCCACATTTACGTAAAGTAAATATGGTACTAACCATTCTTCTTATGATTGCATTGATCAAAGGTATTTTACCGATGTCAGTGTTATTCATGCTGGCGTTCTGTATTGCAATGCTCATCAACTACCCTGATGTTGATATGCAGAAAAAACGTATCGCTATGCACGCAGACAGTATCTTGGCTGTTGTAGGTTTAATTTTTGCGGCAGGTATTTTTACAGGTATCTTATCTGGCACAGGCATGGTTGAAGCAATGTCTAAAGAATTTGTCGCAATGATTCCTGCAAGTATGGGCCCATATCTCGCACCGATTACAGCTTTCGTAAGCATGCCATTGACCTTTTTTATGTCAAATGATGCCTTCTTCTATGGTGTATTACCTATTCTTGCTGAAGCTGCTTCACATTATGGTATTAGCCCAGAAGCGATTGCACGTGCTTCTATTGTAGGTCAGCCAGTGCATTTGTTATCACCTCTCGTTCCATCAACCTACTTGTTATGTGGTCTTGCTAAAGTCGACTTTGCAGACCATCAAAAGTTCACTTTTAAGTGGGCATTTATCACTTGTATGGTATTGATGGGTACAGCTTTAGTGATTGGTGTTTTCCCACTTTTTAGTACGATGTAATTCTGCTCTACTATAAAAATAAAAGCCCCTATCGGGGCTTTTATTTTTTATTTATTTACATACTCAATCATGGCATCTAAGAACGCATGAAAGTGCAAGCTAATATCTTCTTGTAAAATTTTATAGGCATTATCAAATTGCACCATTGGAAAGCCTTCTTTCCAAAATGGGAAAATATTATGCAAGTCATGAGTAACTATTGCATCTTCTCGGATAATTGCTTGTGAAATTTGTGCCAAAACTTGCGCTGTCTCTGCACCATCAATAGCAAGATAATCAATACCACGCGCTTTTAAAATACGAATTCGATCTTTTTTATAGCGAATTTTTTTAGCTTGAGCTGTATTTAAACCTAGTGCAAGAGTAACTGCCTCTACAAACTTCTCTTCAAAATTTGTATTTAGTGCCACCAAAGCCAGCTTATGCGCTTCCTGACGTCCTGCTTTTCCCCCGTTACGGATGATCTCATTTGCTTCCGTATCTAGCTTATCTTTTTTCATCGACTGTAAAATGTCTAAAATTTCGATATCGCTTAAAGATTCAGGAGATTGCTCAAACATAGGAGTCTCTATACATACAACTAAAGGCGTATTCTCTCATAAAAGCGATACTAAAGCAGAGTAAAATTTTAAATAGCCTATTATCTTGACTATTTTTATAGTCCTAATCTCAGAGACTGCACTCATAAAATCAGTTAATTCTTTGGTTATGATTTTTACCATTTGCCAAATTATTTTTACCCTGATAATATTATTTTACCCAGATAAAAATATGCGACTAAAATGAATACTAAAATCACCTATACTGCTTTCACTGGAAGCACGCTTATTGCGAGTGACTCCCTTGTTGAACTTGCAAAGAAACTAAAAACTCTTCCTAAAACAACAGAAAATATTCTGATTTTTAATGATCAAACAGGTCAACAAATTGATCTTGACCTTTCTGGTTCGGAACAAGAACTTCAACAACGTTATGCTGAACCGGAAGAAATTAAAAAAGTTGGACGACCTAAACTTGGAGTAATTTCACGTGAAATCACTTTACAGAAAAAACATTGGGATTGGTTAGATCAACAAAGTGCAAGTGCATCAGCAGTGATTCGCAAGTTAATTGATAAAGAGTTAAATAACCCACATTCTGAAGGCAATATTATGCTAGCCAAACAAGCCATCGACCGTTTTATGTCTGCTATGTTAGGCAATATGCCAAATTACGAGGAAGCAACACGCGCCTTATATCAAGGTGATCGAGATATATTTTTAAAAATGATTCAGAGCTACCCTAAAGATTTAAGAGAATATTTAACTTTAAAAGCTCAAAATGTTTTCTAAACTTAATAAAAAACCCGCTTACGCGGGTCTTTAGAACTTATTTTCAATCTATTAAAGACGAACTAATTCCACAATTTTCTCTACTGCTTCTTCTACCGTTTCAGCAGTTATCTCGGTATCTGTACCATCCACAGCGGTTGCGATAATAATAACACCCGTCTCACGTAATAGAACCAATTGCTCAGCTGTTAAGTTTGTTTTCGCGATCGCAACTACACCTTGCTGAATCAGTAAACTTTCTAAAGCTTGAGCTTTTTCAATTAACTGTGCAGAAACACCAATAACAGCAGGTTTTTGACCTAAACGAGCAGCACGATCTTCAGCAGTAACAGGATTACTATGAGCCGTCCACTCTACCGCGGCTTCTACCATGCCCGCGCCAACAGTTACGTTACTTAAACGGTCAATAAAAATAAATGAACCTGTGTAACGTGAATCTTGATAACGGTCAAACACGACTGGAGCATCAAACTCAACCACAACATCTGCAATCGCATTTAACTCAAGCTCTTCAACTTGAGTGTGTTCGAGCGTATTCACATTTACACGGTAGTTAATATTAGTTACTTTTGCTGGAACAGTTTGTGTACCAATCTTAATATTGTACAACTTACCTTTTACAAGTGGGTGTTCATTCATCCATACCACTGAAGCACGAACACTTCTTGAAATTAATGGTTGCTCGCCTGCACGTACTAAGACATTACCGCGACTAATATCAATTTCATCATTTAACGTTAAGGTGACTGCTTGACCCGCAACTGCCTGCTCAAGGTTACCGTCAAAAGTAACAATTTCCTTAACTGTAGAACGCTTACCAGAAGGCAACGCCACAATCTCGTCACCAACTTTAATTTCACCTAATGCAACTGTACCCGCAAAGCCACGGAAGTCGAGATTTGGACGGTTTACATATTGAACAGGGAAACGGAATTCATGTTTACTTGACTCGCGGTTGATTTCCACAGACTCAAGAATACTCATTAAGGTTTGCCCCTTGTACCAAGGAGTATGAGCTGATGGATTTACAACGTTATCGCCATTTAAAGCAGAAATTGGAACAAATAAAATATTGGCTGGACGGCGATCACCCAATTGGCTCACGAACGCATCATATTCAACCTGAATTTCATTAAAACGTTCAGATGAATATTCAACCAAGTCCATTTTATTAATGGCAACAACAATATTTTTAATTCCAAGCAAACTCGCAATAAACGTATGACGACGAGTTTGAGTTTGTACACCATAGCGCGCATCGATTAGGATGATTGCAAGATCAGCAGTCGATGCACCTGTTGCCATGTTACGAGTGTATTGTTCATGGCCCGGTGTATCAGCAATAATAAACTTACGTTTTTCAGTCGAAAAATAGCGATAAGCAACATCAATGGTAATACCCTGCTCACGCTCAGCCTGCAAACCATCTACAAGTAATGCCAAGTCTGGTGCATCACCTGTTGTGCCCACTTTCTTACTGTCACGTGTTACAGCTTGCAATTGATCTTCATAAATCAATTTTGAATCATAAAGTAAACGACCAATTAAGGTACTTTTACCATCATCTACGTTACCACAAGTCAAAAAGCGCAAAAGGTCTTTTTGTTCATGTTGTTTTAAATACGCCAGAATGTCTTGGCTGATTAAGTCTGATTGATGAGACATTGCTCAAACTCCACAAATTTAGAAACTGTCTTAGAAATAGCCTTCTTGCTTTTTCTTTTCCATTGAGCCTGCTTCATCATGGTCAATCATACGACCTTGACGCTCAGAACTTGTTGCCAACAGCATTTCCTGAATAATTTCTGGCAATGTATCAGCTTCAGACTCAACTGCACCTGTTAATGGATAACAGCCAAGCGTACGGAAACGTACAGACTTCATTTGTGGAACTTCACCCTCTTTTAAGCGCATACGTTCATCATCAACCATGATTAGCGTACCACTACGCTCAACCACAGGACGAACAGCAGAGAAATAAAGAGGAACAATTTGAATATTTTCTAAATAGATATATTGCCAGATATCCAACTCTGTCCAGTTTGATAACGGGAATACACGAATACTTTCGCCTTTGTTCACTTTACCGTTGTAAAGATTCCAAAGTTCAGGACGTTGGTTTTTAGGATCCCAACGATGTTTACTATCACGGAATGAATACACACGCTCTTTCGCACGTGATTTTTCTTCGTCACGGCGCGCCCCACCAAAAGCAGCATCGAACTGATATTTATCCAAAGCCTGTTTTAAAGCTTGGGTTTTCATAATATCCGTATATTTCGAACTGCCATGATCAAATGGGTTGATTCCTGCTTCACGGCCTTCTTTATTCTGATGAACAATTAAATCAAAACCATGTGTTTTTGCCATGTTATCGCGAAACGCGATCATGTCTTTAAACTTCCAGCCTGTATCTACATGTAATAAAGGGAAAGGAAGTTTTGCAGGATAAAATGCCTTCAATGCAAGATGAAGCATCACAGCCGAGTCTTTACCAATTGAGTAAAGCATGACTGGATTTTCAAATTCTGCGGCTACTTCACGGATAATATGAATACTCTCAGCTTCAAGTTGCTTGAGATGTGTAAGTCTTGATTCAGTCATGAACACGCCCTTCTCTATCCATTTTGCCCATAAAATCTAGAAGCGGTATTACACCACCACTTAGAAGACCATGTGGAGGAACGAGTGCCATAACAACTCCAATTTTTCGTGATAAATAGTCCAACCACAAGCCTTTATATGGCTTATAGCATTAGTTATGCATTATAGTGATTTAAAACCGATTCCTTTTGCTTGTTTTTTCATATTGATATTCAAATTCATCATATACATGTAATATGCTGATTCACTTATACAACTTTGTAATCCTAGCTTGTGTAGTCGACTTAAGCAAATCATGTTCTAGTCTTTAGATTTCTTTAAAAACCATAAAAAAAGAGAAGCCTCTGTAGCCTCTCTTTCTTATTATAAGGTTAACTAAAAATTAGAAACCAAACATTTTACGCTCTAGAGGAATTTCCACTCCAATTGATGCACCCGCATCATTACCTTCTAAGTCAGAATCACTTACCCAACCATTAATTTTTAATGGAAGATCAGGTTTGATGTAATGTGTCCAAGTTAGATCAAGCGCTTTAATTTCATCATCTTTAGGGAATGCTTTATTAATTGCCAAGTTAGATTGGTTAACTTTAACCACCATAGCACGACCGCTTAAACGGTTCATCACGTCAAAGCGGATATCACCACCCACAGAATACATTTGTCCATCGCCACCCATCGCATGTCCTAATGGGAAGCCATGTTGGTAATAACCATCTTTATAAACATAATGATTATAGGAAATACCCTTCACATCATTATTAGTGCGGGTATCAGCCCATTCTGCATAAAGTTGATATGGCATATTATTATAGCTAGAAGAATAGTCGACTCCTGCTAAATACATTTTTTTAGAAGGAAGTAGTCCAGCTTCATCTTCACCAACATATTGACCATAAATACCAACAGGAGCATTTATAAGAGATTGTAGATTTAAACGAGCATCAAAACCTGCAATTTGGTTAGAACGATCTTCATCAGAATCATACACATTGTCATTCCCTTTAATTGCATTCCACAAAGAATCCCAACTTTCAGAACGTCCTTCACCACCCCATTGTAAAGTACGAGAAGCACCTAGTTCTAAATAGGGTAAAGGTCTTGCAGTTAAACGTAAGCCTAATAATTTCGCATGAGGAACCGCTTTATAATCATCTAATTGGCCTGCAAAAGCTTGATATTGCCAAGGTCCAATCCAAGATAACCATTTTGTCTCAAAAGCATTTTGTACAGCTCTTTGTGCCGTCACGCCATACACAGGACGACTTGCATCGCCACGGATTAAGCTACCATCATGTCCAGGTCCCCACCATGTTGGAATTTGACCTGCAACAAGCCACTGGTTCCAGAGTTTACCAGCGACATATGAACCCTCAACGTTAACGTCATGCCCACTATCAATTTGAGGGTCTTTTTCTGCGTTTACACGGATTCTTGCATCCCAATTTTCACCACCAGCATTAAACTCTAATGAACCTTGGTACTGCGATTTTTGGTTATCACCAAATGCTTGAGGAATATTTTTGATATCAGTTTCAGCAAAAGCACCCACTTTAACTGTATCGTTATCTGCCTTTAATGCATTGAGAACTGAATTAATAACTTTTTGCTGTGCTGGATGAGTCACTTTAGCTTGAGAGAGAGCTCTTTGAATTTCATCACCACTTAATGGCCAAGTAGAAGTGCTGATGTTAATAACACCTTGTTGATTCAACCAGTTTAAGTCGGTACGTAAATCATCATTATTAAGCACTAAACCTTGTGCAAAAACAGCCGATGAAGCAGTTGCTAATAATGCAATCGAAAGTGTTTTTCTTAAAAACATGTCAGCACAATTCTCAAAGTTATTTATGAGCAACACATTAATTTTTTTATCGCAAATTTGCAATTGTTAAACTGTGCAATTACATTTTTTAACGGTGTTTTAAGTTTTCTATAACTTAAGTATTTTTTATATATAAATAGTTAATAAAAAAGGCAGTATAAACTGCCTTTTTCTGTATTGAAGATTAAATTAACCTTCTTTACGACGCATATGCGGGAACAAAATCACATCACGAATACTTGGTGCATCTGCAAAAAGCATAACCAAACGGTCAATACCAATACCTTCACCCGCTGTTGGAGGTAAACCATATTCAAGTGCTTCAACAAACTCTGCATCGTAATGCATTGCTTCATCATCACCAGCATCTTTTTCAGCAACTTGCGCTTGGAAACGTTCAGCTTGATCAATCGGATCATTTAACTCACTAAAGCCGTTTGCCAATTCACGGCCACCAATAAAGAACTCAAAACGATCAGTAATGTGCGGATTATCATCATTACGGCGAGCAAGTGGAGAAGTCTCTGCTGGGTACTCAGTAATAAAAGTAGGCTGACGAAGTTTAGTCTCAACCGTTTCTTCAAATACGATTGTTTGAAGCTTACCTAAACCAAAACCAGGTTTAACTTCTTCTTTTAATTCCTCACGAACAAATTTTGCAAGGAATTCACGATCGCCTACATTTTCAGGCGTGAACTGCGGATTATTCTCCAAAATCGCATCAAACATAGAGATTTTCTTGAATGGCCCTTTAAAGCTAAACACTTCGCCTTGGTAAGGCACATCAGTCGTACCTAAAATATCAATTGCTAGCTTTTCAAGCATGTTTTCAGTCAAAGCCATCAAGTCTTTATAATCAGCATATGCCTGATAAAACTCGATCATGGTAAATTCAGGGTTATGACGTGTTGATACCCCTTCATTACGGAAGTTACGGTTAATTTCAAACACACGCTCAAAACCACCAACAACTAAACGTTTTAAATAAAGCTCTGGTGCGATACGTAAGAATAATGGCATATCTAAAGCATTATGATGCGTCTCAAACGGACGTGCAGACGCACCACCCGGAATCACATGCATCATTGGCGTTTCAACTTCCATGAAACGTTCATTGGTTAAAAATGCGCGAATACCTGCAACGACTTTGGCACGAATTTCAAAAGTCTTACGCGTTTCTTCATTCACAATTAAGTCAAGATAACGCTTACGATATTTAACTTCTGTGTCGTTCAAACCATGAAATTTATCCGGCAATGGACGAAGCGATTTTGTAAGAAGTTCAAAACCTTCAAGGTGTACATATAAGTCACCTTTGCCAGAACGACCGATATAACCTTCAGCAGCAATAATATCGCCAAGGTCTAAACCTTTAATAGTTTCAAGCGTATCTTTTGGTAAACCTTTACGGTCAACATATAATTGGATACGACCAGTCATGTCTTGAATCACCATGAAAGAACCACGGTTTAACATGACACGGCCAGCAACTTTTACATAAACATGTTCAGCGCTTTCGATTTGTTCTTTAGACTGATCTTTAAATTGTTCTTGTAAATCAGCAGCGTAATGTTCACGTTTGAATGTATTTGGCCAAGGACTCTTTCCAGTTTCCTTTGCAACATCTTGGATTTGCTTTAATTTGGCATGACGCTGTGCAATTAAATCGTTTTCGGAAATAGTTGGTTCAGAAGTCGATTGAGCGTTTTGTTGCGTCATCTCTGCCTCGGTTAAGTAAAAATGAAGTGGCATAGCTTAACAGATTGCTGAGGTTTTTCGAACGATTTCAATCAAACAAAAACGAAAAAAGTCCAAGCCATCAATCTGAGTGGACATTGAATGATAAAAATTACTTAGACCAATCGCTAAGTTCATTTTTTTTAGGTTTGAGTAAAATATAAAAAAATCCAAATAACCTCGATTTGAAAAGGCCCTATTTGCCTTTTATTTTATCTATGAGATTGTGTAGTAAATAATGAAAATTCTATTTTTACATGGCTTGGATTCTTCTCGTGAATCAACAAAATTTCATGCCATTTTACATCCTGAAAAATTTTGTATTGATGTTGATTATCGCAACCTAAGTTATGCCTCAGTTAAAGACTTTTATCATCAAGCGATTGAAACAATTAAACCTGATTTGTTAGTCGGTCATAGCCTCGGCGGTTATTGGGCTTTGAAAACTGCAGCTCAACATAAATTAGCTGTTATTGTTGCCAACCCAAGCCTTACACCTAATTTTCGTAATGATTACCCTCACCTTTGTGACGAAGATCTTGACCACTCTAACCCTAAAATGGCTTATCTAGAGTTAGGAGACGAGCAACTTGATATGTATCAAGTACAGGAAAAGCTGTCACCATATATGACAATAGAAACTTATGACGGAGGCCATCATCGTCTTGCTTATCCTTCTCGTCTTAATGATCTCATTACCAAAATTCATAAAAAATATTTTGCTTGAATTTACGTATGACACATAATTTTCAAAAAACTTATTATGTAAAAATATAACAAATCGAATTACAGAAACTTATTTTTCAGCCATTTGTTTTACAGCTTCAAAGCCTTGAACGAAGCCACTTTTTAACATACCGATGTACTCAGGTAAGGTGGCTAATTCTACTTTTACCGTTGTAGTACCCCCATTTTGACTTAAAAAATATTTTTCTAGCGAACCACTCCAGCCTTTCACCTCTTCACTTTCTAAGTCTTCTTTCCCGTCTTTAATCATTCCTAAATGTTTAAAAATTAGTACTTCAGGCTTTTTCATTTCTTCAATGGTCGAAACCATTCCATTTCCTTCTCCGTCTAGAAAATATGTTTTACCACCGACTTTCCAATCTGTGCGCATTGAAGAATCTGGAGCAAAGAATTTCGTCCATGCATTATAGGTCTCACTATTCCAGAGTACGTCCCATACTTTTTCTATAGGGGCATTAATTTCTACTTCATATATTAGAGTTTCCATATTCGAATTCCTTTTTCTCCGTTAATTAAATGTTCAATAAACTTTTCTGTTTTATATAAGCATTAATTTATTTGTCCATTTATTAACCAGATTACTTTTTTAAGAACTTTATTTATATAAATGCTTTGCTCTTTTTGTAACCCTTCATATCACTCACCGTCTCCTTGCATGAATAAACTCTTAAAAACATATGATTTATTATGTGTTTATGTTGAATTTTTGCCTAAATAACCATTTATTTGTCTCGATATGCCATTCATCTTTGCTTATGAATGATTAAACTCCCTTATATGCTTTACTTTAAATGTAGAACTGCGTAAAAATTTGATATCCGATCAAAGCGACATTAGTTATTATTGAGCGGATCGTAGTTACATTATTAATAGATGGAATAGTTTTACTGAAAGGCAGCTTTGAGCAAACTTATCAGTGCGGAGAGTCTCATGAAAAAATATCAATGTATCGTTTGTGGATGGATTTACGATGAAGCAGAAGGTTGGCCACAAGACGGCATTGCAGCTGGAACAAAATGGGAAGATATCCCTGATGACTGGACTTGCCCTGATTGTGGCGTTTCAAAAGCTGACTTCGAAATGATCGAAATCTAATGTCTTAAATTAAAAGGCCATGATTTACATGGTCTTTTTTATATATCACCAATCACCGTTTTAAATTAACAATTCTAATTCTGGAGAAAAAAATGCATCCAATCGTCATTATCGGATCAGGCATGGCGGGTTATACCTTAGCACGTGAATTCCGTAAGCTTAACCCAGAGCAAGAACTTGTGATGATTTGTGCGGATGATGCGGTGAACTATGCAAAACCAACCTTATCCAACGCTTTTGCAGGAAAAAAAGCCCCAGAACAGATTCCATTAGGTGATGCTGCAAAAATGAGTGCCCAACTCAATATGCGTATTGAACCTTTTACTTGGGTGAAAGAAATTTTAGCTGAGCGTCATGAACTTGTTCTAGAAAAAGACGGCGTTATTTCTCAGCAACCCTATTCAAAATTAATTTTAGCTGTCGGTGCTAACCCGATTCGCCTTGCTATTGCTGGTGATGGTAGTGATGACATCCATGTAGTGAACTCACTCATTGACTATCGTTCTTTCCGAGAAAATCTAGCTCAGCGCAAAGATAAACGTGTTGTGATTTTGGGTGCAGGTTTAATTGGTTGTGAATTTGCCAATGACTTACTTCATAGCGAATATGATGTAACAGTAATTGATTTAGCGCCTCAACCATTAGGCCGTTTATTACCTTCACACATTGCTTCAGCATTCCAGCAGAATCTTGAAGAAGCGGGTGTTAAATTTGCCTTAGGCACAACCGTTGAAAAAGTCAGTAAAATCAATAACGGTGAAGATTACGCGGTTACATTGGCAAATGGTCAGACTTTGGTTGCTGATATTGTGCTTTCAGCGATTGGCTTACAACCGAATATTTCTCTTGCTCAAAGTGCAAATATTCAAACCAGCCGTGGTGTGATTACCAATAGTTTACTTGAAACCAATCAAGCAGATATTTATGCGATTGGTGACTGTGCGGAAGTTAACGGTACCCTGCTTCCATATGTAATGCCAATTATGCAACAAGCCCGCGCTCTAGCAAAAACATTAAGTGGTCAACAAACAAATGTACATTACCCTGCTATGCCGGTTGCGGTAAAAACTCCGGCTGCACCGCTTACAGTTTTACCGGCACCGGTTGATGTGGATGTAAATTGGGAAACTGAAGAATTCGACGATGGTATGCTTGCCAAAGCAATTGACAATGAAGGAACATTGCGTGGTTTCGTATTGTTAGGTGCAACAGCAGGCAAGCAACGTTTAACTTTAACTAAGCTTGTTCCAGATCTTATTCCTGCCCAAGCATAAGGTTTAAATTGGGAATGCTCATGATCTTGAGTATTCCCTCAAGGAATGAATAACATGAATAGCGCCTTACAATTTAGTATTTCACCGTACACTCCATTTATGCAGGAAACCAAAGTCAATTTAGGCAATGGTATCGAGCTACATGTAGAAGTAGGTGGAAAACCAGAACATCCGACTATTTTGCTGATTATGGGTTTAGGTGCCCAAATGCTATTTTGGCCGGACTTTTTCTGCAAATCACTCATTGATCAAGGTTTTCGTGTTATTCGTTTTGATAACCGGGATATTGGCCTTTCTTCAAAAGTCCGCCATCAAGGTAAACGTTTAAATACCATGAAATTGATGGGACGTTTTGCTTTAGGGCTAAGAAATCAGGGTGCACCTTATACGCTCTATGATATGGCAGATGACGTTTCTATGCTTCTCGACCGTTTAGGAGTAAGCAGAGCACATGTGATTGGTGCCTCAATGGGTGGCATGATTGCCCAGATTCTCGCTGCAAAATATCCGGAAAAAGTAGAAAAATTAGGTTTGATGTTTACCAGTAATAATCAACCGTTTTTACCGCCGCCGTTCCCTAAGCAACTTTTAAGCTTGATTGGCAAGCCAGAATCACGTGATGAAGAAGGAATTGTGAATCACAGTTTAAAATTATTCCAATTGATTGGTTCTCCTGGTTATATTAACCATATTGAAGCCGTTCAAACTGCAAGAAAACTTTATCAACGTAGCTACTATCCTGCTGGTGTACTTCAACAGTTTTTAGCAATATTATGTACAGGTTCCTTACTGCAACTGGACCGTGAAATTAAGCAACCCACTTTAGTCTTGCATGGCTCTCGTGACCGCTTACTTCCACCGAGTCACGGTAAGGCCGTAGCAAAAGCAATTTCCGGTGCTAAGTTTGAATTAATTGATGGAATGGGGCATGATATCCCTGCCCATTTTATTCCACAGCTTAGCGGTTTATTTGCGCATCATTTTAAATCATCATACTAGGACACTATGGCTGCATTACCCTCACTAAGACAGCTATCATATTTAGTTACGTTGTCGGAAACTTTGCATTTTACTGAAGCAGCACGTCGCTCTTTTGTTACCCAATCGACTTTATCGGGCGGCATTATGGAGCTAGAAAGGTTACTAGGTGGCGTTCTGGTTGAGCGTGACCGTCAGAATGTGCGTTTAACGCCATTAGGTGAGCAAGTTGTTGCTCGAGCCCGTGTATTGCTAGCAGATGCTCAGGATTTAATGCGTTTAAGCCGTGAAATGAGTGAACCATTAACAGGTGATCTTCATTTGGGTGTTATTCCAACAATTGCACCTTTTATCCTGACACGGTTACTTGATGAAGTGCATCAACAATTACCGAAGATTCAGTTGCATTTACATGAAGCTCAAAGTGAGAAGATTGTAGAGCGCCTAGAACATGGTAATTTGGACATGATTGTCCTTGCTCTACCTTTTGACACAAGAAGTTTAAAAGTAGCTGAAATTTCAAAAGAAAATTTATATCTTGTTTGTAGTAAGCAAGATACAAATGCACTTCAAGCAAATTCTCTTGATGATCTCGATTTATCACGTCTTATTTTGCTTGAAGAAGGCCACTGTTTACGTGATCACGTATTAAGTGCCTGTCCAATTGGTGAACGTAAAAACGATAACCGCTTAAAAGCAAGTTCTCTACCAACATTGGTTGAGATGGTTTCTTCCGATTTAGGCTTTACTCTTTTACCAGAAATCGCAATTGAAAATAGTATGATCAAATTTAATGATCAGATTACTGCAAAACCAATTGAAGACGCACCTAGCCGTACTTTAGCACTTGTTACTCGTAAAAGTACGCCGTTGCAAAGTGAGTTTGATGTTCTTCTGCAAATCATGCAGAAAATTACCACAAACTTACATGAATAAAAAAAGGAGTCTTCGGACTCCTTTTTATTTTACTGTGCTGTTAGAGAAGCCCATTTAAATACCCAAGCCGATCTCAAGTCCAAGCTATCATCTGCAATTATTTTTTCTCGAATAATTTGTGCAATTGCGTAGTCATTGGCAGGATCGACCATGACTCGTATTCCTTTTGTGGTTGGGCTGGTAACAACTTTATACCCTTTAGCCTGTAATTGGGACTGAATCATATTCGCTTTATTTTGATTAGGTGCCAAAGCAACTTGCACCATCCATTTTTTTTCACCGTTTTCTAAAATTTCTTTCGCGACCGCTGCATCAAGTTGCTTTTTCTTCTCAATATTTTTCTTTTCTTCAATTTTTTTTAACTGATTATCGTCAATTTTCTTTTGTGCTAACAATTCCTCTTGAGTAAGTTTTCTTTTCTGAATCACGATTGTCTTATTTTGTGTTTCATTCTTCTTATTTTTCTCTCTAGAAGGATGTATAAAATAAGGATATATCATTTGATCATCAAATTTCTGAAATACAATAATATCTCCATAGCACTTCTGATCCGCATAAGTAGTCACTGGCATTAACCCCAAAAATATTCTAATAAATAAACTTTTAATAAAGCCTTGCATATTATTCACTTACCAAAGTTAAGTATATTTAATGCGGCGTATTAAAGTAGATTTCTTGTGATTTGTATATTTTTAAAATTCAATGTTTTATGTAAAGAATCACATATTTTTCAAACATATTGCATTAATTCAAATTATTGCCGTTTATCCTACAACCATTTAGAAAAATTAATTAAATTATTATGAAATTCAGTAAATTAAAAAGCCGACATGATGTCGGCTTTTTAAAAATAATTTTTTATTTAAAAGTTTCTAATAATTCTCTTTGAGCATTATGCAATTTTTCGCCTTCGGCTGGCTGGGCACGTACCCATGTACCATCGCCCTGTAACAACCAAGCTTGCTGATTATCTTGTAAATAATTAAGGAGTCCTTGCTGATAAATACGTTTTTTCAAAGCAGGATCTTCAATTGGGAAGCATGCTTCAACACGATTAAATAAGTTACGATCCATCCAGTCCGCACTTGAACAGTAAATACGAGCATCGCCATTATTACTAAAGTAATAAACTCGAGTATGTTCAAGGAAACGACCTACAATTGAACGTACCCGAATATTTTCCGATAAATTTGGTAATCCCGGACGTAAACAGCAAATCGAACGAATAATGAGATCTACCTGCACCCCTGCTTGAGAAGCTTCATACAATTTATTAATAAGCTGAACTTCAGTTAAAGCATTTACCTTGACAATAATTTGGGCTTTACGACCAGCCTTTGCATTGGCAATTTCTTCATCAATAAAGTTGATGAGCTGAGCATGCAGAGTAAAAGGTGCATGGAGTAACTTTTTCAGTTTTGCCATTTTACCCATACCCGTGAGCTCTTGGAAAATACGGTGTACGTCTTCACACAAGTCTTTATCGGTGGTCATTAGGCCGTAATCGGTATAAATGCGAGCATTCATAGCATGGTAGTTACCCGTTCCTAAATGAACATAACGCACCAGTTTGTTGTTTTCACGGCGTACCACCATAATCATTTTGGCATGGGTTTTATAACCCACAATACCGTAAACAACGACTGCCCCTGCTTCTTGTAAAACATTAGCCACTTCGATATTCGACTCTTCATCGAAACGGGCACGTAACTCAATTACCGCTGTCACTTCTTTACCATTACGCGCAGCTTCTGCTAAAACTTGAACAATTTCCGAGTCTGCACCACTACGATAAAGTGTCTGTTTAATTGCGAGTACTTGCGGGTCACGTGCTGCTTCACGGAGTAATTGAATAACAGGTGCAAAAGACTCAAATGGGTGATGAAGTAAAATATCCTGCTTTTGCATAGCCGAGAAAATACTCTCGGTCTTTTTAAACACTTTTGGTACGACTGGCGTGTGTGAGTCGTAACGCAAATGAGGACGTTTAAAGTTCGAAACCAGACGAGCCAAGTTTACAGGGCCATCAACTTTATATAATTGTTCTTCGTTTAAGTCGAACTCTTCAAGTAGATATTCATAAATATGCTGCGGACAATTTTGGGTTACTTCTAAACGTACTGCACGACCAAATCGGCGTGAACTTAACTCACCTTTTAACGCTTTTGCCAAATCTTCAACGTCTTCATTAAGTGCCAAATCGGCATTACGAGTTACACGGAATTGATAGCAACCAGTTGCAGTCATGCCCGGGAACAAGTCTGAAACATGTTCATGAATAATTGCAGACAACATGACATGATGTTCTTTACCACCCGTTAACTCATCTGGTAATCGTACAACACGTGGCAATGAACGTGGGGCTGGTACAACAGCCAAATCAATTTGTCGCCCGAACGCATCTTTACCTTCTAAAGTCACAATAAAGTTAAGGCTTTTATTGACTAAACGCGGGAATGGATGGGCTGGATCTAAACTGATTGGAGTTAAAACAGGCGCAACCTGTTCCTGAAAATATTTTTTTACCCAAGCTGATTGAGCTGGTGTTAATTCACCACGACGTAAAAAGCAGATATCTTCTTCACGTAACTTAGGTAAAATTTCTTCGTTTAAAATACGATATTGGCGCTCAATTGCAGCATGAGCAGTTTCAGAGATTTTTTGTAAGACTTGTCTTGGCGTTAAACCGTCCGGGCTTCGACTTTCATTGCCTAGAGCGAATTGCTCCATAACACCTGCTACACGAATTTCAAAAAACTCATCTAAATTACGCGAAAAAATGAGTAAGAAATTCATTCGTTCCAGTAATGGATGTAAAGGGTCGACGGCCTGTTCCAATACGCGCAAATGAAAGTCAAGAATAGACAATTCACGATTAATATAACGGTCATTATAACTATATTCTGTTGGGGTCGTTGCTGTAATCGCTGTATTCATGTCTAACCTAATCTCTTTCCAACCAAAATCTCTGCAAAATAGTATGCTGCAAAATTATGTCAATTTGATAAAAACTAAAAAAATAACACATCTTTAAGACAGTGTTATTCAGGAATCTGGGTGCTATTCATATAACGTAAAATAACGCGTTTTCTATATTGTAGTTTACGATCATTGCGATGATCTTGATAATATTTCGGATCAGGCAATAACGCGGCTAAAAAAGCAGCTTGTTCGCGCGTTAAGCTTTTGGCACTTTTGCCGTAATAATATTGGGCCGCTGCTTCAACGCCATACAAATTTTTGCCAAATTCAACAGAGTTCATATACACCTCAAGAATTCGACGTTTCGACCACATGCGCTCCATCATCCATGTCGCTACAGTTTCTTGGCCTTTACGAATAAATGAACGCTTATTATATAAGAACAAGTTCTTTGCAAGTTGTTGAGATACGGTAGAACCACCAGCAACGACCTCTCCTTGCTCATTGTTACGCTCTAGCGCAAAACGAATACCATCCCAGTCAAAACCATGATGATGAATAAATTTTGCGTCCTCCCCTGCTAAAATTGCATGTTTGAAATTGTCACTAATATCATCATAGTCAAGCCATTCATGGATGATCGGCTCAGATGGATCTGACCAATAATCAATTCGCATAAACATGGTGGTATCAACTTCATGCGTACGCCACCAAACCAAACTTGAGAAGATCCAAAGCTGAATAAGGAGAATTGCCCCAATAAAAATTAACAACACGCGAACAATAAAGGCTTTCATGTTCGTCCTGATCTCCTGTATTCAACTTTTTTCATGTTAAGCTGTAAAGCATGTTCATATATAACAAAAGCATAGCATGACTCAATATCAGCCTCCGCACATTAATCGTAAACTCAATGTACAAGCTTGGTGGCTGACCGCCCTACTGATCTCGATTAATGTAGGTTTGTTCATCTGGCAAATTATATCTGGAGTGGACATTAGTGACCCAGCTATAAAAGATGCACTTCACTGGGGTGCAGATTTTACACCACTTACTTTTTCCGGGCAGCCAGAACGTCTATTTACCAGCATGTTTTTTCACTTTGGTATTATTCACCTTATGCTCAACATGTGGGCTTTATATATTTTTGGTAATGTGGCTGAAGCTTTATTTGGACGTTTATACTTTATTGGTCTGTATTTACTTGCAGGCTTGTTTGGTAGCCTTTTGAGTAGTTATATTAATATTCAAAATGGGCATGAATTATTACAACATTTTGATCAGAGCTTACTTCCCCATGTCAGTGCTGGTGCTTCGGGCGCTGTGATGGGATTAGGTGCTGCGTTAACCGTTCTTTCTTTATTTCCACCCTTGCCACATCAAGCCTACATACTTGATAAAAAAGCATTATTAATGATTATGGCCATTAACCTTATTTTCGGTTTTGTCGCAACAGGTATTAATAATGCTGCACATGTCGGCGGTATGATTATGGGTGCCTTACTCGCATTCATTTGGTATTTAAGCTACCGCACTCAATTTAAAAGCCTCCTAAAATTCTTAGGGTTAGTGGGAGGACTTTTCATGACTGTCGGCTTCTATGTTTACTGTAATCAGCTTAACTCACCATTACTTCCACTTTGGCATGAGGTTTTAATTCAGAATCCAGAAATACTGCCCTAACTTAAATCTGGTTCAACTCTCTTAAACTTTGTAGTGGTGGTAAATTACAAAGATAACCGAGTCTATATCGACCAATAAGAGCACAAAGTAACATCATGGCAAGCGGTAAAATTAACCATATTTCAATATGCCACTGTAAAGCCATATTCATTTTATAACTTGCAATTGCGCTAATTACCTCGGCAAAACAGCAGGCAACAATGCCTGCTAACAACCCTAAAAAACCAATTTCCAGGCTGAGCATCTGCTTCATTTTATTTTTAGAGAGACCAAATGAACGCAACAAAGCCACTTCTCGACGGCGTTCATCCATTAATAGATTTAAACAAGCAATTAAAACGAGTATTCCAGAAAGGCCAACTAACGCTGCAAGCACAGTCACGATTTTGACTAGAACATTCATTAAGCGCTTTACTTCGTCTAAAATTCGATCAACATCAATAAAAACCGTATTGGAGAATTGCTGAATCATATGGATCATTTTAGGTTGATCTTGCTTAGGCACATAAAAACTACCCAAGTAACTACCAGCATTTTCATCTAAAGTTTTAGGCGAAAAAATAAAGAAAAAATTAGGACTAAAGCTTTCCCACTCAACGCTCCGAAAATTTATAACTTTAGCTTGCAAGGTACCTTCTGGCAGACTAAAAGTAAGCCTGTCACCAATCTGGATTCCTAAACTTTCTGCTGTTTTACTCTCAACTGAAACTTGGCCAACAGCATTAAAATTAGCTTGACCTTTTGTAATGACATTATCATTTGGTAAAGCACTTGACTGAGTTAGATTTAATTCACGACGTAAAGAATTATTTTGCTTTATAGCTTCTTCTGAAAAAGGGACATCATTTTTGGCAACTAATCGCCCACGAATGTTTGGATATAACGGTGTGCTTTGCCAACCATTTTGTTTCAACTGTTGCTCAAAAGCTTTTAAATCAAATGGTGGTAGGCCATAAACAAACTGGTTTGGTGTTCCCTCTGGTAATTGCTGTTGCCAACGCTCTAATAAATCTGTTCTTAATACACTTAACACGGTAATGAGGCTTAAACCCAAAGCCAGTGCTGTAATTTGTAAGGCACTTTGCGATGCTGAACGAATATAAAAAGACAAACGGGTTTTCATCTTTTTTAAAGCACGAAGCAATAGCCAGACAACGGTGTAAAGTAAAATGCAAAGCAGAATAATCGCTGTTAGTACCCAAATACTGAGCATTAAATTTTCACTTAAAACTAAGCTAAAAATAACAAGACTGGTAATACCCGCAAAGAACATAAAGAATAATGATTTTCGGGATTTTGCCTGTTCCCGAATAACACGGATGGGAGGAGTATTTAACAACTCCCAAATGCTTGGCAAAATGAATCCAAGTAGCACAATTACACTGGTAAAAATGGCAATTGGTAAGGGACCAAGTAAAAAACCAACCACAGAGAAACTTAACTCTAGTTGTGGAATCAGTTGTAGCATGAGCTCAAGCAAGCCATAGCCCATCATTATTCCTAAGAGACTACCGATCACAATCGAAATTGCACTGACTACACAAAGTAACCCGATATAGGCCCATAAAATTTGAAACTTACTCGCACCTAAACAACGTATTAAAGCAATGTGATCTTGGTTTTGCTGAACATATCTTTGACTCGTTAAAGCAATGGCGATACCACACAATAAAATTGTTAAAATATTGGCTAATTGCAAAAAGGTATCTAGGTTTTCTAACGGGCGTAATAATCTGCTATTTGATTCACTGGCATCGCGTAAACGTAACCCTATGGTTTCTTCCTGTTCATTTGCAGGTTGATGCTGTTGCTTAAATTGCCTTGAAAATGACTGAACCTGTTCAGGCTGACCAGACATTAACAGTCGATAATCGATTCTACTACCAGTTTGAATTGCATGAGTTTTAGCAATATCTGCTTGATGAATAATGACAGTAGGCGAAAAACCAGAAAAACCAAGTTCTTGATTTGAATCTCGCACAATCACGCCACTAAAGCGAAATGCCGCATCTGCAATAGATACTATATCGCCTAGTTTAACTTTAAGTAAATCGGCTGCCCTTTGACTCAACCATACTTCATCTGGTTGGATACCACGCGCTATAGGTTCAATCTCAAGCTTTCCTCTTAATGGGAATGCAGGTTCTATTGCTTTTACATTGACCATGACAAACTGATCTTGAGTATGTGCCATTGAACTAAACATGGTCACATTAGTCTGCTTTAAGCCAAGCTGATCTGCCCTTTTTTGCCATTTTGCGTCTATAGGTTCATTATTCGACAGAACCAAATCTGCTGCTAACATTTGCGCTGCTTGTAGACTTACCGCATTTTTAACTTGGTCATTGCTAAACTTAAGAGCGGTGGTTGCACTGATCGCAAGTGAGAGCGCAATAATAAGTAAATATAAGCCTCCGGTACGAAAGCTTTGTAACAAAAGTGGTTTGAGAAGATTACGCATAGTTTAACCACCCTGTACCGTCTTTAGTCGGCCATCATCTAACTCCACATGTCGTTGGCAAAGTGCTGCCAAATTACGATCATGTGTGACCAAAATAAGGGTGGTACCAAGCTCTCGATTTAAATCAAAAAGAAGAGTTTCAATTTCTTGGGCGGTTTGACCATCAAGGTTTCCGGTCGGTTCATCGGCAAAAATAATTTGTGGCTCGGCAATGAGAGCCCGAGCAATTGCCACACGTTGTTGCTCTCCACCAGATAAAACTTTAGGCGTTTGTTCAGCTTGACGGCTTAAGCCTACCCGATGCAACCAATCTAAAGCTTTTTTCTCAGCTGTTTTATAATCAAAATCTTTACGTAACCGAAGCGGTAACATCACATTTTCAAGTGCACTTAACTGTGGCAAAAGCTGAAAAGACTGAAAGACAAAGCCAATATACTGCATTCGAATTTGGGCACGTTGCTCTTCTGTTAACTCATGAACCGCCTGACCACATAACCAAACCTCACCTTCAGAGGGTTGGTCTAAAGTCGCTAAAATACCCAGTAAAGTCGATTTTCCTGAACCAGAACGTCCTGTAATTGCTATCTGCTCCCCTTCATAAATCTCTAAATCAATATTTTTTAAAATCGTAAACTGATTTTGGTTAATCTGAATAGTTTGTGTAACTTGATGGGCAGCAATGATAGGTTGTGGCATGATGTGAACAGTCCTATATATTGAGTATTCGGGTCGAAACACAAATGTATAAATCTTATTTGTTTGGTTCTAAAAGTCTCTTGCTCATCTCATTGAGCATGTTGCCCATGTTCGTCTCGGCAAAAACTATTTTAATTTTAGGAGATAGTATCAGTGCCGGTTATGGAATAGACCCTAAACAAGGTTGGGTACAATTACTACAAAAACGTTTAGACCAACAGTATCCCAAACAACATAAAGTGGTCAATGCAAGTGTGAGTGGGGAAACCACTAGTGGCGCTTTGGCACGATTACCAAAACTTTTACAAACTTATAAACCCGAGGTAATTGTTATTGAATTAGGCGGGAATGATGGCTTACGTGGTCAACCACCACAAATGATTCAACAGAACCTGTCTCAGCTCATTCAATTAAGCCAGAAGCAAAAAGCCAAGGTTATTCTTTTTGGTATGAAGATTCCGCCCAATTATGGTACGGCTTATAGCAAAGCATTCGAAAATAACTACAAAACTGTAAGTCAAAAATATCAGGTGAAATTGCTACCCTTTTTTCTTGATGGCGTCGCTGGGCAAAAGCAACTAATGCAAAATGACTTGATTCATCCAAATGCCCAAGCACAATCAAAATTACTGAATTTAGCTTACCCATACATAAAAGGTGCCCTATAGGCACCTTTTAGTTTTAAATATTTTTATTATGATCAGAAGTCAAAGAAAGTAACTTCACCAGTTTCTAGCGAATATTCAGCACCAACGACAATCAGTTCACCTTTTGCAATCAGATTCTCTAATACAGCCGAACCATGACGTAATTGGTTTACCGAAGCAAATACGTTTGAACGCACCGCATGACATGAGAGTTTTTTCAAGTCATTTTTTAAATCAGTCTGCATTAAAATCTCAACTGATGGACGAACACGGTTCACAATCGACATTAAGTTAGAAGATGGCGGGTGCTCAGGGTTCATCAACGTATCAATTGTCGCTTGAATCGCGCCGCAATGACTGTGTCCTAATACAACTACAACCGGACAGTCATAACGTTCTGCCGCGAACTCAACACTACCGACTTGTGAAGGTGCAACAACATTACCAGCAACACGGATTACGAATAAGTCACCAAGACCTTGATCGAATACCATTTCTGCTGGTACACGAGAATCTGAACAGCCTAATACAATTGCAAATGGATTTTGATCCTTTGCCATTTCAGCGCGTTCATGATGTGATAAGGTTTTTGCAAGGGAAGTATTTCCATTTACAAATCGTTGATTACCTGCTTTCAAACGATCTAAAACTTCTTGCGCAGTAGGCATTTTATATTTCCATTGTTTTTTCAAGGTTAGAAATCATTTTAATGTGTCAAAATTTGAATGTCACTGACAAAAAATAAATCCTTTTTCAGGAAAATTTTTTAAAACTTTAATTAGTTTTATAAGGAAGATCACCGCACAATTACCTACTGTTTAGTGAAAAAATAGACATACTTTAGTTTATAGATTGACTATAATTTTCTTGATTCCAAACGTTTGGCAAATGACTCATTGGCAAAGTTTTTCAATAATTTTTCAAACTCGCTTAAGCATCAAGGATGAAATCTATGACAAGGCTGTCCGCATCAATTAAAGCCTCTATGAAAAAAACTGCTACTGCACTGACTTTGGCTTGTAGCTTATTGTCAGTCATGAGCATTTCTCAAGCGCAGGCAGCCGATAATATTGATGTCAGCTTTCAAACAATATTACAGCAGGAACGTAACTGGGCAGGACTGCAAAGCAAAAGCCTAAAGGTGGGCGATATCACTTGGTCATATAGTGAAGGTGGCTCTAGCACAAAGCCAACTTTACTACTCATTCATGGCCTAGCGGGCAGTCGAGATAACTGGAACCGAGTTGCCCATTATCTCACGACAAATTATCACGTTATTATTCCTGACTTACCGGGCAGTGGCGAAACTATCGTTTCGCAAGACTTTGATTATTCGGTTCCCAACTTAGCTGAAAAATTACGTCGCTTTGTTGAAGCCGCCAATTTAAAAGGCCCAATTCATATTGCTGGGCACTCACTCGGCGGATCTATTGCCCTACTCTATGCTGGACAATATCCATTTGAAACCAAAAGTCTATTTTTAGTCGATAGCGGTGGTATTTTCCGTTCTGCCAACACAATTTATCTAAAAGATCCAACCTATCTAAAACAACTTTTAGTCTCTAAAAAAGGTGATTTTAATTATTTATTAAAACAAACCATGTTTAATCCTCCGTTTATTCCGAAAGAGTTCCTGCAAGCTCAAGAAAAACTGATGATTAATCAAGCACCTCAAACCCAGAAACTGGTTGATCAATTGATCGCACTCAATAAAGTCTATACCCCAGATTCTTTTGCCGTACTTACTAAAACGATTGACGCCCCTACACTCATTTTATGGGGTAAACAGGATAAAATTATTAATGTAGAAGTAGCAAACGAGCTAAAACGGCTTTTAAAAAATGCCCAGCCTCCAGTTATCTTAGAAAACGTAGGCCATATGCCAATTTTGGAAGCTGAACAGTTGGTTATCCAACAATACGTACCGTTTTTACTGAAAGTAGAAACAAACCAGTCGTCAAAAACGACAACACCTTAAATAAAACTTCCAACTTGTGAGACCTTATGTCTACCCAACCCATGATTGAAAAACTTATTGAAGCTCATCTAGATTTTTTAGATGAGCAATTTGCTCAGACTCAGGTAATCCAACAAGAGTTTGAGCAGTTTTATCATTGGTTGGGGAGTCGACAATTACAACACCTTTGGACGTTTGAACAGGTTCAACAGCTCATTCAAAAGCAGATTTTAGACACACCCGCTTCGGATTTTCTTATTGAACAGATTGCTGAGCATATCCGCTTTGCATTGATTCATCCTGCAAATGACACCGCAACTGTTGAAGATGTTATTCCTGTTTTAACCATTGATCGAATTGCACAATACGTTGCCAGTAAAGAAGAGCACCGTAAAAAACTCATTAAAACAATTGTGAATAACCCTGCCTTTTCTGCACTGTTGACTCAATTGATTCAGCAAACAATGCATGATTATTTAGATGAATCTATGTCAAAACGCGTGCCCGGTGTAGGTCGTTTTATGAAGATGGGCAAATCTGTATTAGAAACAGTAACCGACTCTAATCTTGACGATACCATTAACCATTACTTGCAAAAGAATATTTTAAAACTCAGCCAGATGAGTGAGCGTGTTTTAAACCAACATTTTGACAATGATAAACTCTACCATTTTCAGGCAAATGTTTGGCATAAAGTTAAAACCTCGCCACTTTCTGTTTTAAAAAACTATATAGAAGTTCAAGATTTAACAAAAACCGTTGGCCTAGGACATGAAATCTGGGACCACATTCGTCAAACTGATTATCTAAAACAGCAAGTACATGATGGTATCTATACTTGGTATGTACGTAATCAGGAACGTAATTTTGATTTGTTGCTCCGTGATCTTAATATAGACGAAAATTTAGTGAAGCATGAACTCACCGAATTGCTTGTACCCGTACTACAACAATTAGTCACAACAGGACATTTAAGACGTCGTGCCCGTGTATACTTAGAGAAGTTTTATTATTCAGAAAAAGCATTAGAGATTTTAAATAACAAAGACGCTTAAAGCGCCTTTGTTATTTTATTGATTAGAAAGAATATTTAAAAGATGCGTAATAAGCTCGACCTGGCTCATTATAAGTTTGGCTAATAGAATTACTGTCTCTTAAAATTTGTTTATCAAACAGATTACTCACACCAACACGCGTACTAATTTGGTCTGAAAACTTATAACCAACATTAATACCAGCAGTACTATAGCTTTTTACCGTACTTGGCTTAAGCGCAGAATTCGTACCTCCTGAACCTATACCGGATTCAAGTCTATTCTCTGCAAATTGACGTGATTTTTGACGACCATATTGAGTAAATACAAAATTCACATCCAATTGATCAGTAATGTCATAATCAAAAATTGAGTTAATTGTATAGATTGGAACTAAAGATAATGGATTCCCAGTTTGCTTGTCTTTCGAGTCCATCATGTAGGTAAAGTTATTAGTCCAGCGGATATCACCGAAGTCTAACCCCAAACTTCCTTCAAAACCTTGAATTAAGGCTTTAGGCGTATTTTCCCAACGCAAAATATTCCACTTCGTATTGGTCACAGCTCCTGTATTTGCATTTGTACTTGAGCCATCAACTGTTCCGACAACATGAGTACCCGCAACAATCTTATCTTTATAATCATTACGGAACCAAGTTAAGCTCGCATTCACGATATCTTTTTGGAACTGAATACCGAGCTCTTTGTTTACCGATGTTTCAGGTTTTAAATCACCATTACCTTGTAATAAACAACGCGACTCAATATTAGCAGGACAGCCATTGCCATTTGTACTTAATAAATACCCTTCGGCATTTTGATACATATTTGGTGCTTTATAAGCTTTTGCTACCCCACCTTTTAAAGTGAAATAATCATTGAGTTTTTGAGTAATATTTAAGCTTGGGCTCCAATTAGAGCCAGATTTACTATGGTCATCAAAACGTAAACCTAATACAACATCTGTGCTGTCTGTAACTTTCAGGTTATCTTCAATATATGCAGAAGCAATACGTGACTCCATTTTACTACGATCACCTTTCGCTAATTGATCGCCATAACCTGAACCACTGCTGTCTTTACCTTGAGTTGTCGAGATATTATCTTTAAATCTGTCTTCAACCCATTCGGTACCTACAGTTAATACTTGGGGTAAATAGTATTCAAAAGGAATATTAGCCTCGCCGTTAAAGCGAAGAGTTTCTAAACGCGAAGTGGCTTTATCATCAAGCTTATTAATTTTTCCTTCTACACTTCCCGCCAAGCCTTCAGGTAGACGTTTGTTATGGGTCTTATCATATTGAGCAACTAACTTACTCTTACCCCAAGACCAATCACCTTCGTGCGTTAATGCATAGCTATCACGATACATGGTATTGGTTTCTTTACCAATGAGCTGCGAAAGAATCGCATCTGCTTCTGCGTTTGCATTTAACTGAGAGTCGCCAGAATAAATATTACCTTGTTTGCTAGAAGAAACATCGAACAAGACAGTTTGTTGGTCTGTTGCCTGCCACGCTAAACGGCCTGAAATATCTTTATTTTTAACACCTTCACGGCCAGCTGCTGTACTACCGATAGATTTATTAATATCAACATCGTCAGCTTCCGTTTTATTGTAATTACCATATAAACGATAAGACAAAACGTCTTTAATTAATGGCCCACTTACATTAAAACCAACACGATTTGATGAACCTTCTTTGGAGTCTTCAGGCTGTGAAGTATAGAACTCTACTGAACCATGAGTTTCATTCGTTACTTTTTTAGTAATGATGTTAACTACACCACCCGCAGCACCAGAACCATATCGAGCAGCTGCTGGTCCGCGTAAAACTTCAATCGACTCGATGGCTTCTGCTGGTACCCAGTTTGAGTCGCCTCGTGTATCACGCTCTCCTTTCCAGCCATAACGGACTGAATTACGAGAGTTAATTGGCTTACCATCCACTAAAATAAGCGTGTTTTCAGGGCCCATTCCGCGAATATCAATTTGTCTATTATTACCACGCTGCCCAGTAGCACTATTGCCTGTCAGGTTGACACCTGGCATACGACGTACATAGTCAGAAATATCATTACGAACTGGTAGTTTTTCTAAATCTTCTTTGGTAATAACCGATACACCGAGCGATTGCTTCACTTGCTCTTCTGCTGTTACAAAAATTGTTTCCAATTTCACAGGTTCAGCAGGCTTTTCTAATGTTTGTTCAGCTTGTTCTTGCTCATTTTGTGCAGCAAAAGCCATAGACATCATACTTGCCAGTACTGAAACAGAAAGCACTGACTGGATAATACGCTTCGACATAAGTATTCCCAATATATTGATTTATTAAACATCTCTCATTTTCAGTTTCGCATTGTAACAAAGATAAATAAAATTACAAATGATATTGATAATAATTATCATTATTTATATTGAATAATAAAAAAACCTCATTCCGAGGCTTTTTTATTTCACTTTTCAAATAATTTAATTATTTGAAATAAGCACCTTCTGCTTGTGTATGGTCTGTTTGGTCAACCACACGTTGTAGTTCAGGAATGTGTTCTTTCAAAGTTGTTTCAACACCTTGTTTTAAAGTCACATCAATTGCTGAGCAACCTTGGCAACCGCCACCAAATTTCAATACAGCAGTAAGACCATGTTCAGGGTCATCTTGCACTTCAACTAAGCTACAGTTACCGCCGTGTCCTGCAAGACCCGGGTTAATTTCTGCTTGAAGTACATAGGTAATACGCTCTTCAATTGATGCATCAGGCCCTACGCGCGGCACTTTAGAGTTTGGAGCACGGAAAGTTAACTGACCACCAAAACGATCTTTGTTGTAGTCAATAACAGCGTCTAAAAGATAAGGGATAGACGGCGCATCAATATATGCAGGGAAATCAGGATAGTCCTGTTTATAATCCGTTGGCACCACTTCTTCTGGTGCACTATATGCCATACAGCACTCTGCACGTGGTGTACCCGGATGTTCAACAAAAATTCGAACGCCAATTCCCGGAGTATTTTGCTTCGCCAATAATTCGTGCAAATACTCTTGTGCAGATGGTGTAATCAAAAGGTTCGGAATTTCTTCTGCAACAGCAGTGTTGGTGTTCTCAGTCGACATAACAATATTCCTCAAGCTGATGCCTTTATATTAACCGAAGATGAGGTAGATTTAAAAAAAATCAACTAAATTTGTCGGATTTATACACAACAGGGTTTCAAGTTGTGTTTTTAATGGCATTATTGCCATTAGTATTGATCATTTTTAAATATTTCTTATGTTGCATTTGCCGTTTAATCACACCATTACTCTTATTATTATTACGGTCATTGTGTCTTTACTTGCTTTTAGCAATCAAAATGTCATGAACCGTCTGATCTTCTGGCCGCCTGCAATGCAACGTGGACAATTTGATCGATTCATTACTCATGGTTTTATCCATGCAGATGGTACTCATTTGCTCTTTAATATGATTACCCTGTTTTTCTTTGGCAGCATCATCGAAAGTTTTTATCGCCAATATTTTTATGACATGGGTTTTGTGCTGTTCTATTTAGGCGGATTAATTTTTGCGATCTTGCCAAGCTACCTACAACATAAAAATGATGCAAACTGGGCAAGTCTAGGTGCTTCAGGAGCCGTATCTGCTGTTCTGTTTGCCTATATTTTATTTCAGCCGTGGAAGCTGATTTTTGTATTTTTCATCCCTGTGCCAGCTATTATTTTTGCAGTTCTCTATGTTGCTTATAGCATTTGGGCAGGTAAACGTGGCAATACGCATATTAATCATAGTGCCCATTTATGGGGTGCGGCTTACGGCGTAATTGTAACGATTTTGATTGAGCCAAGAGTGATTCCTCATTTCTTAGATCAACTTACTCGCCTACCTTTTTAAATCCATATTTTTGAGAAAAGCCCAATATGGGCTTTTCTTTTTTTCTCATTTATTTATCAAGATAAATTCTCAGATATTTTTCTGATTTTCTTTGATCAATTCCTTGTTTTGATTGCAAAAACCATCTGATTAAACTCAAGCACAATTCTTTTAATAATTCAGATGATACAATGAAGTACAAAGCTCTTCTATCTAGTCTTTCTATTGCTTTATTTAGCTTATCTTTAGCTGGATGTAACAATAATGATTCACAAGAAACTGCGGTAAGTACACCAAAGCAGCCGAATATTTTATTCATTATGGCCGATGACTTAGGCTATTCAGATTTAGGAGCTTTTGGTGGCGAAATTCATACCCCGAACATTGATAGTTTAGCGCAAGAAGGCCGAATTTTAACTGACTATCATACTGCACCTACATGCTCGCCTACTCGTTCACAACTCATTTCTGGTACTGATCACCACTTGGCAGGTATAGGTGCTATGGCAGAACTTACCCCGGACCATTTAAAAGGACAGCCTGGCTACGAAGGCTATTTAAATGAACGCTCACTATCGATTGCTCAGGTACTCAAAGATAATGGTTATCGAACTTATATTAGCGGTAAATGGCATTTGGGATTAACACCTGAAACCAATGCACATGCTAAAGGTTTTGATCATTCATTTACCTTATTACAAGGTTTAGACCATCACTTTAAACAAGCTCCAAGTGCGTTTAAGCGAAATTCAACCTATACCGAAGATGGGCAAATTATTCCTGTTTCAGCATTGCCTGATGACTTTTTCTCGACCAATTATTTTACCGACAAATTACTTAGCTATTTAGAGTCAGGTAAAAATAGTGGCAAACCATTTTTTGCCTATGCAGCCTACACAGCACCCCACTGGCCTATACAAGCGCCAGCAGAATACCGTGAAAAATATCGTGGCGTTTATGACGTTGGTTACGATGCTATCCGTAATGCCCGTATTGCACGCCAAAAGCAGCTTGGAATTATTCCAGTAAATTTTGAGGCTGCTGAACCAATTGCAACTCAAAATGCACCACAAAAATATGGCAAGTGGAATGAGTTAACAGCTGAACAAAAAGCGCTTGAAGCACGCAAAATGGAAATCTACGCAGGCATGGTAGAAAATCTTGATGCCAATGTAGGCAGAATTATTCAATATCTCAAACAAAATAATCTTTACGACAACACTTTAATTTTCTTTGTTTCTGATAATGGCGCAGAAGGTTTTGTTCGCGGAAGCTATGGCAGTGAATCAGGTTTTGATAATTCTGTAGCAAATGTAGGTACCTCTACTTCTTACCATTATATTGGACCACGTTGGGCCGAGGTCAGTGCAGCACCTTTCCACTTATGGAAAGATACAGCTGGTGAAGGTGCAACTACCGCTCCTGCTATTGTGAAATTACCAAACCAAAAGAAAGCTGAAGAAACCAATCATAGCTTTGCATCGGTACTCGACGTTTTTCCAACGTTATTAGATTATGCTCATATTCCAGTACCTCAAGGGCAATATAAAGGCCGAACCATTAATACGCCAAGCGGTTATTCTTGGAAGTCTGTACTCGAAAATAAATCACAAACGATACGCCCTACCAATTTCAGTTTTGCCGATGAATTGCATGGTAGTAAATATGCAAAACAGGGTGAATGGAAAATCGCACTTCAAGGTCGCCCTGAATTAGGAACAAGTTCTTGGGAACTCTATAACATTGCCACTGATCGTGGAGAAAATCACAATGTCGCGCAGCTTTACCCTGCAAAAGTTCAAGAGCTATTAGCGGTTTATCAAAAATACACTGAACAAAATGGCGTACAGGAATATAACGCCAAATGAAATTGAAACTGGTTTTAAGTACTACAATCGGCGTGTTGTTCATCACAGGTTGTAGCAAGTCTGAACATAACGCTGACGCTAAAACGGTTTTACCAAAGCATGCCATTCAATCGGCTGCTTTGGGTTCCATCGAACAGTGTAAGAGCTATACAGGACTTCCTACAGGCTGGCTTAAAAATACAACCGCAGGCATGGTATTCATTCCAGATGGGCATTTTAATTTTGGTTCTGAAAAAGCTTATCCAGATGAACTTAACTTTGGAAAAAAACAGCGGGAAGTTAAAGGTTTCTGGATTGATCAAACTGAAGTCACTGTTGCTCAGTTCGCGAGTTTTGTGAAGGCAACTAGTTATATCACCGATGCTGAAAAACAAAAACAAGCTGCTGTTTTTTCTCCAGACCCACATCATCCTCAGCAATGGTGGCAACTTAAGACAGGATATACATGGAGAACACCAAACGGCAAAAATGGTGCTCTTCCTAATCCTCATGAACCTGTACGCTACGTGACTAAGAATGATGCTGAACATTATGCAGTTTGGTTAGGACGTGATTTACCCACAGAACTTGAATGGGAATATGCCGCTAAAGCAAACTCACCAACTGATACTCCTTTACATCAAGCACCTACCGATGAGCACCAGCATCCACAAGCGAATTACTGGCAAGGTGCATTTCCTTTTGAAAATCTGAACCAAGATCATTTTACTGGTATTGCGCCTGTCGGATGTTTTAAACCTAACGGTTTTAAACTATTCGATATGATTGGAAATGTTTGGGAGTGGACATCATCTCCTTATCAAGGTGCGCATGACCAGCACATGGGTAATTATTCTGCTTTAAGACAACAAGAAATGAGCAGTACTCAATATGTGATTAAAGGTGGATCGTTTTTATGTGCTGAAAATTACTGTTCACGTTATCGTAATAGTAGCCGCTATCCCCAAGATTTTGATTTAGCTGCCACCCATGTAGGTTTTAGAACGATTTTGCGCTCTCCTTAATTTCTTCTTAATTTAGCTGCTAAAAGATATTTTTTAACCAAAAACCGATCGAAATATAATCAAAACATTTCTATAGTAAAAGGGAGAATGATAAAAAAGCGAGAACAACATGAAAACATTACTTCTTTGTGCCGCAGCAATTTTCACAATGTCATTATCAGCCTGTGCAGTACATACACCTGAGGGTAGTATTGTGATTGATCCTGACTCTCCGTATTACGGACACCCAGGAGGTTTTTGCCCACCTGGACAGGCGAAAAAAGGACGTTGTTAGAAGTACTCTTTTAAAGTCATTAGATAGAGACTTCTATTAAATGATGAACTGAATACCGAAATGGAGGGTTCCAGCCCAAAATTAGATGGGATGAAACTAGAAAATTATGGTGTAAAAAATCACCATATCCCCAAGATTTTTAAAAGACAATCTTACGTTGTCTTCTATCTAGTTTCACCCCAATTCTTTCTTATTTCGTTTGACTTTTCTGATCATTTAATAAAAAAGTCTAGTTTTTACTCATCGTTGTATCTTTTTATTGATACATTTTGATCATTTTACCTTCAGGTCAAACCTGATGAATTCGCTCTATACAAAATAACTATTTATGTAACGTAAGTCTATAAAAATGTTCTAAAAATGTGAAAAAAAATGAAGGTAAAATGCGATGTAATTATCATAAAAAATGACTCATCTTATATTCATCACAAAAATATTGAATTTTATTTTGGCAGTTATTGCCACACGTTTCTTTTCGTTGGCATAGATAATGTATACACCTGTATATTAACCTTATCGTACAAGCGAGATATTTTATGTCCAGCCAGAGTCCAGCTGAAGGTCTACAATTTCCGATTCACGCCTCGATCAAAAAGCAAAGCACGTCTCTTACAGGCCAAGAGATTTTGTCAGAAGCTTTATCTATTGTAGATAATAAAACTGCTCAACAGATTTTGGCTGAAAAAAATTGGCGAAAAAATTATCCTATTTACTTTAAGGCACTTGTTAAGCACGGAATTACTAACAGCAATAATCCAATTACCATTGCAAAACAGGGATTGCATAAGGCTCATCATCTTTTTGATTATTACCGCGATGGTAAACACTATCTTTTAAAAGATGCTCTACACATCCCCACTTCTACTCCTTTAAATACAGTAAGATTTAAAGGCGAAAGTGAAGCTGCACCAGAATGGTATGTTCCATATAAAGGCCAAAAACTGAGCGGGCAAAGCTTACTTGACCAAATTCAAAAATGGGAAAATGCAGGTATTATTGAACCAAGCCATGCTAAGGCTTTACGTGAAGCTGCTGCTCATCCTGAATGGTTTGATTTATCTGACCGTACGATGGTGTTATTTGGTGCAGCCTCAGAAGCAGGACCATTACCTTGGCTAGCAAAATGGAAAGCGAATATTGTTGCAATAGATTTACCAAACCCACGAGTTTGGGGGAAAATTCTAAATACAATCCAGCAAGGAAACGCAACGCTTATTGCACCAAGTATTGAAAAAATTGACTCTTCGGCAAAAGCTTCAGCATTGAGAGATAAATTGGGTGCCAATTTATTAACGCAAATACCAGAAATTGCCCAGTGGTTAGTTCAATTTCCTCAAAAATTAGACTTGGCTGCTATTGCTTATTTAGACGGAGAAAAACATGTCCGTGTTTCTATGGCAATGGACAGTATTATGCAATATGTGAGTGAACATAAACCTGATACCAGCTTAATGTTTATGTGCACACCAACCGATGTTTATGCAGTACCTAAAGAAGTTGCAGAAGCTGCTCAGGAGAAATTTAAATCTCGTTCACAACTACAAAAAATGGCTGTGAAAGGTGTTTCTACACTCTCACTCAAACGTTTTTTCCAAGCACCTTATCAAGATTTGATTACTAGCGAAAATGGCAAAACTTATGGTATTGCAGACTGTTTGGTAGTTGAACAAGGACCAAACTATGCTTTGGCAAAACGTATTCAACAATGGCGTGCAACACTTGCCCGTCATCAAGGTCAACGTGTAAGTATTAATATCGCACCATCTACCACAACTCATTCGGTCACAAAGAATCCACTTCTTAAAGCTGCTTTTAATGGCGCAGAACTTTTTGATGTAGAAGCATTTAGTCCAGAAACCACGAATGCCATTATGGCGGCGTTATGGATTCATGACTTAAGAAATGATTCTTCTGTTGCAAACCCTGAAACCGTACTCGACCACCCTCTAGAGTTGATGATGGAGGGGGCTAACCATGGCGGTTTATGGCGTGTAGCTTATTTGGCGCGTACAGCTCTTCCTTTTGCTGCCATCTATGGCTTTGCAGCCGAGAAACTTCCATTTAGGAAATTTTCTAAAAAATAATAACGTTGAAAGCCCAATTTTAGAATTGGGCTTTTTTGTGCAATTAATTGTTTTGGCTATACGTTAAATACTTTTGCATTTCATCAGGTGGAACCATTCCTCCTCCTGTCGCCCATACCACATGTGTCGCATGCTGTAACTTTTCAGCTGACAATTGATGCAAAGCCAAATAATCAGGAGTAGTTTGCACATAATATGGCCCCATCATGCCCGCCGCCGCCGAGGGTTCAACTTGAATATTCTCAGTTTGATTTAAAAGCGCAATGAGTTCATATAAACATTCATCATGAATGGTGTAGTAACAGTCAATTAACTGCTGCATAGCACGTCCGACAAAACCAGAAGCACGGCCAACAGCTAATCCATCTGCAGCAGTGATGTTGTCTAAACCAATGTCATTTACTGAAATCTGATCATGCAGGCCTGTATAAACACCAAGTAACATACACGGAGAATGGGTAGGCTCTGCAAATATACAATGTACATGCTCACCAAAAGCAAGTTTTAACCCAAAGCTCACCCCACCAGGACCGCCCCCTACTCCGCATGGCAAATATACAAATAAGGGATGATCTGCATCGACTTTAATTTGCTTTTGTTCAAACTGTTGTTTTAAACGCAAACCTGCAACTGCATAACCTAAAAATAAAGTGGTCGAATTCTCATCATCAATAAAAAAACAAAATGGGTCCTGTTCGGCTGCCTTACGCCCTTCTTCTACAGCAACTCCGTAATCACTGGCATATTCCACCACATTTACACCAAGTGAACGTAGCTTATCTTTCTTCCATTGCCTTGCATCGGCAGACATGTGTACCGACACTCTAAACCCTAGCTTCGCGCTCATAATACCGATTGATAAACCAAGGTTACCGGTAGAACCTACTGCAATTTGATATTTGGAAAAAAATGTTCGAAATGAGTCTTGGTCTAATTTACTGTAATCATCTTCTAATTTGAGAAGTCCCGCCTCTATGGCTAATTTTTCAGCATGTGCCAATACTTCATAAATACCACCACGTGCCTTGATTGAACCCGAAATAGGTAAATGGCTATCTTTTTTCAGCCAAAGTTTCCCTGTAAGTGTCTTATGTTTTTGTAGCGATAGAGCTTGTTGCATGTCCGCAATTTCTACTAGTGCTGATTCAATTTTTCCATGCTGGGCTTGAGTTTCAGGAAAGACTTTTGCCAAATAAGGTGCGAAACGCGCTAGCCTTGCTTCTGCTTCTTTTACATCCTGTTCTGTAAGACCCACTTTCGCTAGTGCTTCATTTAAAGGATAACGGTGAGGATTAAACCAAAATGTTTCTTGATAGTCTTGTAATGTTTGAATGAGTGGAAATTGTTGTTTTAATTGGTCGAGTTGAACCGTTTTCATCTTATATCCTTTCATAAAAATTTTAAGCTAAACCGTTTACTACAGGTGTTCTAGATAGCCATTAACTTATTAGTGAATTTACCCTAAAAAAATGTTTTTTTTTTGAAATATAGAAATAAAAAAAGCCACTCATGCTAGTGGCTTTTTTTTATTCAAACAGACAGCTTATACAAACTGTAAGAACAACCAGTATAGACCACCAGACAAACAGATGGTTGCAGGAAGTGTAAATACCCATGCAGAGAGAATTGTTTTTACAGTATTGAAATTCAGGCCTGATTTATTGGCAACCATAGTACCTGCAACAGCACTGTTTAAAACGTGTGTTGTTGAAACCGGCATACCTAAACCATCTGCTGCAGCAATTGTACTCATTGCAACAAGTTCAGCAGACATCCCTTGACCATAAGTCATGTGATGCTTACCAATACGCTCACCGACAGTTACCACAATACGTTTCCAACCAACCATAGTACCAAGTCCAAGCGCTAATGCGACTGCCACTTTCACCCAGTTTGGAATGTATTGTAAGAATGAATCCAAGCTACTACGATAATCTTTCACAAGCTTTTTCTGTGAGTCATCCATTTTTGGTAAAGCATCTGCCTTATCCAAACGCTTAAACGTCGTTGTGCTCAAATACATGTCATTACGGATTTCGCTAATTGCAGCTTCTGGAATATCTTTTAAGTTGCTATAGCTAGAAACACGCTCACCCAAATGGTCAGTCATGCTTGCCAATGCAGGCACAACTTCAGGCGTTTGTTGCTTGGTTTGAATGTATTTAGTTAAAACCGAACGCGCTTTTTCGTCAGTCAATTCTGGTTGATTTTGGTTTAACAAAACCGCAGTTTGAGAAGAAAGCTGGTGGAATGATTGAACCTGCTGTGTATCGAGGTTTTTATTTAATGAATAAGCTAATGGCACTAAACCAACCAAAATAAGCATGATAAGACCCATACCTTTTTGGCCATCATTAGAACCATGTGCAAAACTCACACCTGTACAGGTAAAGATAAGAATTGCACGAATGATTGCTGGTGGTGGCTTATTCCCTTCAGGTGGCTGGAATAATTCTAATTGGCGTTTGAAAATAGTTTTAACCAACAAGAATACAATTGCCGCAAAAGCAAAACCAATTAAAGGAGAAAATAATAATGCCTTACCTACTTTAATCACCTGATCCATATCAACACCACTGGTCGTTACGCCAGTCGATGCACTCAACAGATGATTCATAATACCCACACCTAAGATTGAACCAATCAAGGTATGAGAGCTAGAAGCAGGAATTCCCAAGAACCAAGTACCAAGATTCCAAAGAATTGCAGCGATCAACAATGCAAAAACCATTGCAAAGCCAGCACCACTGCCCATGTTCATAATAAGTTCAACTGGAAGCAATGCAATAATGCCATACGCAACAGCACCACTTGCGACCATTACCCCAAGGAAATTACAAAAACCTGCCCACATGACTGCAACCGGTGCAGGCAAAGCATTTGTATAAATAACCGTTGCAACTGCATTAGCAGTGTCGTGGAAACCGTTTACAAATTCAAAGCCTAGTGCAATCAAGAGTGCAGTAGATAAAAGAATAACTGAATAAAGGCTTAAAGGTGGAACATGCGCTAAATCAGCACTGACCTGAAACCCAATATAAATAAGTGTTGCAATAATAATCGTCAGAAACACCGGCATAAAAAACTTAGGTGTCGGGACATGTACATTCGTCGATTTTGCTTGCAGGTTTGCCGCAAGTTTTGAATCCGAAACAGGGGGTAGATTAGAATTCATGCAGACGGTAAGAGGATAATAAAATCCTCTGTATTCTTAAATTAAATTATGACAATTATATGACAAAGAGGCGCCTGATGAAGTCAATTTTTTATATTTTGACCTCATTTGATGCACCTTTCCCCGACTGTTTTTATTTTTTTCTTAAAATACAATAATTTAAACCATTAATTATGAGCTCCTTTTGTGCTTATTTTTACAGCAAAAAAATAAATAAAATTACCGATATGTCTATTTTTCATACAAAGCAACTGTAATATTTCGGCATATTGAGCATGAAATATTTCAATATCATGATCATTTGATGAATATTTCATGAAAATTCTTTTGTTTTTGACATAAAGCGATCTCTTTTTTAACTTTTTAGTCAGCTACAACTGACCTTCGTAGATCATCATTTGTGCTGCTATTCTGTTACAATAGCGCCGCATTTTTAAATTCATATAAAGATCGGGGTTTTCTATGTCTACGCTTGCCACCCTAAAAGCGCTTCTTGCTAAACGCATTCTGATTATTGATGGTGCAATGGGAACCATGATCCAGCGCCATAAATTGGAAGAAGCTGACTATCGTGGTGAGCGTTTTGCTGATTGGGCACATGACTTAAAAGGTAACAATGACCTTTTGGTTCTAACACAGCCTCAAATCATTCAAGGTATTCATGAAGCCTACCTCGATGCTGGTGCAGACATTATTGAAACCAACAGCTTTAACGGCACACGTGTTTCAATGTCTGACTACCACATGGAAGATCTTGTTCCAGAGATTAACCGTGAAGCAGCACGTTTAGCCAAAGCAGCTTGCGAAAAGTATTCAACGCCAGACAAGCCTCGTTTTGTGGCAGGTGTACTGGGGCCAACATCTCGTACATGTTCAATCTCTCCAGATGTGAACAACCCTGCTTTTCGTAACATTAGCTTTGATGAACTAAAAGAAAATTATATTGAAGCGACTCATGCACTAATTGAAGGTGGTGCAGACATTATCCTGATTGAAACTGTATTTGATACTTTAAACTGTAAAGCAGCGATTTTTGCAGTCAAAGAAGTATTCAAACAAATTGGTCGCGAATTACCAATTATGATTTCAGGGACCATTACCGATGCATCAGGCCGTACTTTAACAGGTCAGACAGCGGAAGCTTTCTGGAATTCGGTTCGTCATGGCGATTTGCTTTCAATCGGTTTTAACTGTGCCCTTGGTGCAGATGCCATGCGCCCTCACGTAAAAACTATTTCCGATGTCGCAGATACCTTTGTTTCAGCGCACCCAAATGCAGGCTTACCAAACGCATTTGGTGAATATGACGAAACTCCAGAGCAAACTGCAGCTTTCTTAAAAGAGTTTGCTGAAAGCGGTTTGATTAACATTACTGGTGGTTGCTGTGGTACGACACCAGACCATATTCGAGCTATTGCCAATGCGGTAAAAGACATTGCGCCTCGCCAAGTGCCTGAAACCGTACCTGCTTGCCGCTTAAGTGGTTTAGAACCATTTAATATTTATGATGATTCATTGTTTGTAAACGTTGGTGAACGTACTAACGTTACCGGTTCTAAAAAATTCTTACGTCTCATTCGTGAAGAGAACTTTGCAGAAGCTTTAGAAGTTGCACAGCAACAAGTCGAAGCTGGCGCACAGATTATTGACATTAACATGGATGAAGGGATGCTCGATTCGCAAAATGCGATGGTGCATTTCTTAAACCTTGTAGCATCCGAACCTGACATTTCACGTGTGCCGATCATGATTGACTCATCGAAATGGGAAATCATTGAAGCTGGCTTAAAATGCGTACAAGGTAAACCGGTTGTTAACTCAATTTCCTTAAAAGAAGGTTATGACGAGTTCGTCGAAAAAGCCCGCCTCTGCCGTCAATACGGTGCTGCAATTATTGTGATGGCATTTGACGAAGTAGGTCAGGCCGACACTGCTGAACGTAAACGTGAAATCTGTAAGCGCTCTTATGACATTTTAGTAAACGAAGTAGGCTTCCCTGCTGAAGATATTATTTTTGACCCGAACGTGTTTGCAGTTGCGACTGGTATTGAAGAACACAACAACTACGCAGTCGATTTTATTGAAGCAACGGGCTGGATTAAACAGAACTTACCGCACGCCATGATTTCTGGTGGTGTGTCTAACGTTTCGTTCTCATTCCGTGGTAATGAGCCAGTTCGTGAAGCCATTCACTCTGTATTCTTGTACCATGCCATCAAACAAGGCATGACCATGGGTATTGTGAACGCAGGTCAAATGGCTATTTATGATGATATTCCTACCGAGCTAAAAGAAGCGGTTGAAGATGTCATTTTAAATCAGAATCAAGGTGAGTCTGGTCAGGCTGCGACTGAAAAATTACTTGAAGTTGCAGAAAAATACCGTGGACAAGGTGGTGCAACAAAAGAAGCCGAGAACCTTGAATGGCGTAATGAGTCAGTTGAAAAACGTCTTGAATATGCCTTGGTTAAAGGTATTACGACTTATATTGACCAAGACACCGAAGAAGCCCGCTTAAAATCAAAACGTCCTTTAGATGTAATTGAAGGGCCACTGATGGACGGCATGAATGTGGTCGGTGACTTGTTCGGTTCAGGCAAAATGTTCTTGCCACAAGTTGTAAAATCAGCCCGAGTCATGAAACAAGCAGTGGCATGGCTCAACCCGTACATCGAAGCTGAAAAGACCGAAGGACAGTCTAAAGGTAAAGTCCTAATGGCAACGGTTAAAGGTGACGTACACGATATTGGTAAAAATATTGTAGGCGTAGTACTTGGCTGTAATGGCTATGACATTGTTGACCTTGGCGTAATGGTCCCTTGCGAGAAAATCTTGCAAACTGCGATTGATGAAAAATGTGACATCATTGGGTTATCTGGTCTGATCACCCCATCTTTAGATGAAATGGTATTTGTTGCTAAAGAAATGCAGCGTAAAGGCTTTAACATTCCTTTATTAATTGGTGGTGCAACCACTTCTAAAGCACACACAGCAGTAAAAATTGACCCTCAGTATCAAAACGATGCGGTAATTTATGTTGCCGATGCTTCACGTGCTGTTGGTGTAGCGACAACCTTGCTTTCGAAAGAAATGCGTGGAGCATTTATTGAAGAGCATCGTGCTGAATATGCCAAAATTCGTGAGCGTTTAGCCAACAAACAACCAAAAGCAGCCAAACTGACCTATAAAGAGTCGGTTGAAAATGGTTTTAAAATTGATGAAAGCTATGTGCCACCAAAACCAAATCTTTTAGGAACACAAGTTTTAAAGAATTATCCGCTTGCTAAACTCGTGGATTATTTTGACTGGACGCCATTCTTTATTTCTTGGAGTTTAACTGGCAAATTCCCGAAAATTTTAGAAGATGAAGTGGTCGGCGAAGCGGCAACTGACTTGTACAACCAAGCACAAGCAATGTTGAAAGATATTATCGACAACAATCGTTTTGATGCTCGTGCCGTATTCGGTATGTTCCCTGCTCAGCGTACAGATGCAGATACCGTCAGCGTATTTGATGAAGCTGGTCAAAATGTTACGCATACTTTTGAGCACTTACGCCAGCAATCTGACAAGGTGACAGGCAAACCAAACTTGTCTTTGGCAGATTACATTCGTGCTGACCGCGAGCAGCAAGACTACTTGGGCGGATTCACTGTATCGATTTTTGGTGCAGAAGAACTGGCCAATGAATACAAAGCCAAAGGTGATGACTACTCTGCAATTTTAGTGCAGTCATTAGCTGACCGTTTTGCTGAAGCCTTTGCAGAACATTTACATGAACGTATTCGTAAAGAGTTCTGGGGCTATAAAGCGGATGAGCAGCTCAGCAATGAAGAGCTGATTAAAGAGAAATACGTCGGTATTCGCCCTGCACCAGGTTATCCTGCTTGCCCTGAGCACTCTGAAAAAGCAGTGTTATTTGACTGGTTAGGCTCTACCGACAAAATCGGTACTAAACTGACTGAGCACTTTGCAATGATGCCGCCATCTTCGGTAAGCGGTTTCTATTATTCTCATCCTCAAAGTGAATACTTTAACGTGGGTAAAATTTCTCAAGACCAACTTGAAGATTATGCAAAACGTAAAGGTTGGACACTGGATGAAGCGAAGCGTTGGTTAGCTCCGAATTTAGATGACTCGATTGTTTAAGTTCTTAAATAACCCTGTTTAAAAATAGGGCGTGAAGGAATTCCCCATCACGCCCTTTTCAATTTGAAAGTTTAATCTTTCTACTTCAAATGTGCCTTAATCTTCTCTTTAACTGCTTCAGTTGAAATACCATATCGATCATGCAAAGTGGGTAATGCGCCTGCATCTAAAAATGCATCTGGCAAACCAATCATATCAAAACGAGGATGTTGACCATTTCTTAAAAGTAGTGAGCCAACAGCTTCTCCTAACCCACCAATGACTGAATGATTTTCGGCAGTTAAAACAGGTCGGCCACCTTTTGCGACTTCATCCAAAATAGTTTGTTCATCTAAAGGCTTAATGGTAGGCACATGCAGCACTGAAACCTCAATGCCCTCTTTTTCAAGTTCTTCAGCTGCCTCAAGCGCACGCATGGTCAATAAACCAGTAGAAATAATGAGTAAATCTTTACCCGGTTTAATCACCTGTGCCTTACCCAATTTAAATTGGTAATTATATTTATCGAGCACTAACGGAACCTGACCACGCAATAAACGCATATATACGGGGCCATTATGCGCGGCAATCTGAGGAATCGCCTGTTCGATTTCCAAGGCATCACATGGATCGATAACCATCAAGTTCGGCATAGCACGGAAAATTGCAATATCGTCAGTCGCCTGATGGCTTGGGCCATAGCCCGTGGTTAACCCCGGGAGTGCCGCCACAATTTTGACATTAAGATTATCTTCTGCAATCGCCATACAAATAAAGTCATAGGCACGGCGTGATGCAAACACGGCATAAGTTGTTGCAAAAGGAACAAATCCTTCACGAGCAAGTCCTGCTGCTGCGCTCATCAAAAGTTGTTCTGCCATGCCCATTTGGAAAAACTTGTCTGGGTTTTCTTTGGCAAAGATATGTAGATCAGTATATTTTGATAAATCCGCTGACAAACCCACGATATCGTCACGCTCTTTTGCTAAGGCATTCAGTGCATGTCCAAATGGAGCTGGTTTGGTCGGTTGGCCCTCGGCAGCAATAGAAGCAATCATTGCCGAAGTGGTTAGTTTTTTCTTAGGGGGATTGGCTAACTGGCTCATGGTGTATTCCTTACTGTCCATAGTGGGTCAAAATATTTAAAGCGTCGTCCCATTCATGTTCATCAACACGAATGAAGTGTGTTTTTTCGCGGCTTTCCAAGAACGACACGCCTTTACCCATTTTGGTGTCACAAATAATGACGCGTGGGCATGTTCCCTTATAGTTTCGTGCTTGATCGAATGCCTCAAGCAAAGCTTCCATGTTGTTGCCATCTACACGTTGGGTGTACCAACCAAATGACTGCCAACGGTCTACAATCGGCTCAAACGCTAAAATTTCGCTGGAATGTCCATCTGCCTGCTGATTATTCACATCAATAATGGCAATCAGGTTATCTAGTTTCCAATGCGAAGCAGACATTACGGCTTCCCATGTTGAGCCTTCATTTAGCTCTCCGTCGGAAAGTAAGTTATAGACAAAAGCATCCGACTTTTTCTGTTTCAGCCCTAGACATGCACCAACTGCAATTCCAAGACCATGACCCAATGAGCCACCTGTAATTTCCATACCCGGTGTGTAAGAAGCCATACCCGACATCGGTAGACGACTGTCATCTGCACCGTAGGTTTCAAGTTCTTCAAGTGGGATAATTTTTGCTTCGATTAAGGCTGCATAGAGTGCAATTGCATAGTGTCCAATAGAAAGATAAAAACGGTCACGGCCTTCCCATTCAGGGTTTTCAGGCTGATATTTCATGGCATGAAAATAAGATACTGCCAGTAGATCTGCTGCACCTAAAGCTTGTCCAACATAGCCTTGGCCTTGTACTTGCCCCATACGTAAAGCATGTTGGCGAATGTGGTAGGCACGTTGTTGCAACTCGGCAATTTGGCCTGCTTTATCAACATTTAACATTGTCTTTTACTATTCCTTATTAACGATTAACCTGTTTTGCCGGAACACGCAGAACCAGACTGGCACCGAAAATTAATACTGCTGTGATTAAGAACATGCCGATTGCATTTGAACCCGTGTTAGTAGTAATCCAACCAATTAAATACGGCGAGCAAAATCCGGCAAGGTTGGCAAAGCTATTGACGGCTGCAATACCTGCTGCTGCGGAAACACCGCCCAAAAAGTTGGTCGGTAACATCCAGAATAAAGAGGATGCCGTCAGCACACCTGAGGCTGCAATGCAAAGGCAAATTAAAGAGAGCGTTAGATTTGAAGCGAATAAAGTTGCAAATGTGAGTGCTAAAGCACCTGCACACATCGGGATAATTAAGTGCCAGCGGCGTTCTTGGAAATGGTCGCCGCTACGCCCCGCCAAAATCATGACCACAATGGCACACATATAAGGCAGGCTTGTGAGCAAACCGATATGCCAGTTATCACTAATACCTGAGTTACGAATGAGAGTTGGCAACCAAAATGTAATTGCGTATTGGCCCATCACTACACAAAAGTAGATACCTGCCAGTAGCCATAACCGTTTATCTGCGATGAACTCTTTGACGCTAGCATGGCCTTCTTTGTGCTGGTTATCCTGAGCAAGCTCTTGCTTCACCAAGTTTTTTTCGCCTTGGGTTAGCCAGTTGGCGTCTTGAACTGAATCTTTTAAAATAGCAAGTACAAGCAAGCCGACAAGCACTGTGGGAATGGCCTCAATTACAAACATCCACTGCCAGCCAAACCAGCCATGTACGCCGCTCATTCGGTCCATGATTAAACCTGAAAGTGGGCCACCAATCATTCCCGAAATTGGAATTGCGATAAACCACAGTACAGTCATGCGTGCACGGCGGTAAGACGGGAACCAGTAAGTGAGGTAGAGCAACAAACCCGGAGCTAGTCCAGCTTCGGCGACACCCAGTAAAAAACGTAAGGTGTAAAATTGCCATTCGGTTTGAACAAAGGCAAAACAGCCTGACAAAATGCCCCATGTAATCATGATTCGGGCAATCCAACGTCTCGCACCTACCTTGTGAAGTACAATGTTACTTGGCACCTCACAGAGAAAATAACCAATAAAGAAAATCCCTGCGCCTAGTCCATATACAGCTTCACTAAACTGTAAATCGCTCATCATTTGAAGCTTGGCAAAACCTACATTTACCCGATCTAAATAGGCACAAAAATAACAAAGCATTAAAAATGGCATGAGCCGAAATGCAATTTTTCGATACGCCGATTTACGAATCGTTGTATCTACTTCAGATGAAAATACTGTATCCATCATGCGAATCCCTTTACATTTGGCCACAGTATCCTCTTGTGACCATCATTCTATTTTTATTTAAATGGTGAGCGATTAATGAATAAGCATGCCACCATTTACATCGAGTGTTACACCAGTCAAATAAGCTGACAGGTCACTTGCCAAAAATAGTGCTGCATTTGCAACGTCTTGTGCTTTACCTAAACGGCCAAGTGGAATACCTGCCAAAATGTCGTGACGACGGTCATCATTCATTAAACCGCCAGTAATATCAGTCTGAATTAGACCGGGAGTAAGAGAATTTACACGAATCTGGTCACCACCAAACTCACGAGCCATCGCTTTTGCCAGACCTAACACGCCTGCTTTAGCAGCGCTATAGTGTGGCCCGCCAAAAATACCACCGCCGCGTTGTGCTGAAACTGAAGATAGGCACACAATGCTTCCACCACCGTTTGCTTTCATAGATGGAATAACCGCTTGCGACATAATCAGTGTTCCGCGCAGGCTGACATCTAAAACACGGTCATAGTCATTGCGTTGAATATCAAGTGTTTTGATAGGCTGAGTAATGCCCGCATTGTTAATTAAAATATCAATCTTTCCATAGTGCTGTAGCGCTTGTTCAACAGCAGCTTTGACCTGCTCTTCATTTGCAACATTGGCAGCAAGACCCATATGTCCTTCGCCAAGCGCCTTTGCAGCGTTTTGGCTTTGAGCAAGATCTAAATCAACAATAATGACTTTGGCACCTTGTTGTGCAAAGATTTCTGCGGTTGCTCGCCCAATTCCACGTTCTGATGCTGCACCCGTAATTAATGCCACTTTTCCTTGTAGTAACATGTTGAATCCTCTTTTACGCTTTATTTCCTGAGTTCTGACTTAGAATCCCTTTTTTCACAAAGCCCAGCAATCATGTCGAATTCAACTAGGCATGAAAAAAATTCATGTCTATGCTATTTTCAAATAAGTTTTAGGGATAAAAACGGATTATTTCATGGACAGTAGTGAAAACAATTTCAATCAGATGCCCTCCATTAAAACATTACAGGCTTTTGAGCAAACTGCCCGTTTTGGCAATGTTGCTAAGGCAGCCGAGCATTTGAATCTCACCCCTTCGGCAGTGAGTCACCAAATTGCTAAGCTTGAAGAAATGATTGGGCAGAGTTTATTTATTCGTGGTGCCCGTGGTGTGACACTTACTCCTTCAGGTGAACGCTATTTTCAAGATGTCACCACCATTTTGCATAACCTAATGTTAGCCACAGAAAAAGCTGCCGATAAAAGCCCTAAAGACAGTTTATATATTCATTCATCCCCAAGTTTTGGTTTACTTTGGTTGCTCCCTCGCCTTGAATCATTTAAAGAAAAGTTCCCCATGATTCAGGTTAACCTATCGTGTTCATATGAAAATTTGCACTTTACCCGCGATAAGATCGATATTGATATTCGTCATGGTTTACCCAACTGGACAGGGGTAGAAATCAGAACCATTCGTAATGAAAAGCTTGAAGTGCTTGCGTCCCCTAAGCTACTGGAACGTAGTCCTGTGCATAAACCTCAAGATTTATTAAAGAAAGATCTGATTTTATCGCGTTCAACCTTAGTGACTTGGCCCCAATGGTTTGCCCATCAGGGTTTAAGCATTCCTGAATTTCCCTACACTTTGAGTTTTGACCGCTCTTATATGTCACTTGAGGCAGCCACACACGGGCTAGGTTTTGTTTTAGAAAGTAATTTACTCACTCAAAATTACTTAGAATCTGGAAAGTTGGTTAGAGTTTTTGCAGATGAGCTATCGATTCCAATCTCTGCTCATCACTTGGTATATCCAAGAACCCACCAATTTATTCCTAAAATTGAGCTATTTTTAAACTGGATTCATGATGAATTGTCAGGCTGAGAAATCATTAAATCCATGCTCAAGCTCGATACGGCTGATTTGCTTTTTAGCACTAAAAAATAACTTACTCAGTTGTGCCATGGCGGTATCAGCCGTAACGGCTATACCATTTATATTGAGATTTCTGAGTGGCTGCGACTCGATGATTTCTTCAATAAAATAAATCATCTTTTCAATCGCAAGCTCATCAATAACACCATTGCTAATACTTTTTGAATTAATAAAACCTAAGCCCTGCTCATGGTGAATATGTTGGCTGTCTACATCAAATGAGAGACTATTTAGATCAAGTGAAAATTTTAAAATTGAATTAGGATGATTCATAAAAATAGCTTACTGCTGAAGTTTGCTAATAAAATTAATTTGTTTATAACCCTAAATGGTATCGACTGTTCACTACTCAGCATTAACTGATCGATTATTATTAACACTATATATAATAAAAACCTCTTTAAAAAGATGAAAAATCAATTTTATATTCATCCAGTCTTACTATTACAAAATAGAGTATAAGCATGAAAAAATTAGCAATTTTAGGTGTTACGGTTTATAGCTTTGCACAACTGGCAAATGCAGCAACGTTAAATGTAAAACCATATGGTACGACTCAAAATGGCCAAAAAGTTGATCTATACACCATGAGTAATAACAATGGAGTCTCGGTATCTTTTATTAGTTTTGGTGGTGTAATTACACAAATCCTGACTCCCGATGCCCAAGGCAAACAAAATAATATTGTTTTGGGCTTTGATGACCTAAAAGGCTATGAAGTCACTGATACCAAGGAAGGTATTCATTTTGGCGGATTAATTGGTCGTTATGCGAACCGGATTGGCAATGCTAAATTTAGCTTAGATGGAAAAACGTATAACCTCGAAAAAAATAATGGCCCGAACTCATTACATAGCGGCAATCCTGGTTTTGATAAACGTGTTTGGCAAGTTAAACCCCTCATTTCTAAAGGTGAAACTGTTAAAGCTTCTCTGAAGTTAACCAGTCCAAATGGAGATCAAGGTTTTCCTGGAAAATTAGATGTAGAAGTGATTTACAGTCTTTCAGATCAAAATGAATTTAAGATTGAATATAAAGCCAAAACTGATCAGCCTACAGTCGTCAACCTTACCAACCACAGTTATTTCAACTTATCAGGCGCTGGGAACAATCCTTATGGCGTGCTAGATCATGTGGTACAACTCAATGCAGACCGTATATTGGTAACCGATCAAAACTCTTTACCAACAGGTGAAATTGCTTCAGTTGCAGGTACACCTTTTGATTTTCGAACGCCTAAAGCAATCGTAAAAGATATTCGAGCAAATAATCAGCAATTGGCCTATGGATATGGCTATGACCAAACTTGGGTAATTAATCAAAAGACTCAAGGGAAATTAAATCTTGCAGCTATTGTGGTTGACCCAAAATCTAAACGAACCATGCAGGTTTTAACCACTGAACCAAGTGTCCAAATGTATACAGCCAATCATTTATTAGGAAATATTGTTGGTGCAAATGGCGTACTTTATCGACAAGCAGACGCACTAGCATTAGAAACACAGCATTTTCCAGACAGCCCGAATCAACCGGCTTTCCCTTCTACACGTTTAAACCCAAATCAAACTTATAACAGTGTTACCGTATTTAAGTTTGGTGTTCAAAAATAGTCTTTCTAATGAGGCTATGTTCATATTAAAAAGACTCTCAGCTGAATATGGCTGAGAGCCTTTTCATTTATTTAACTTTTGTGTTTGGTAAAAGTGCTGTTGCAAAACCAAGTAATGGCAACAATGAACATAAACCAAATACCCATTCAATGCCGTTAATATCCGCTAAATGCCCTAGCCCCGCTGCGGCAATACCACTTACCCCAAACATAAGACCAAACATTAAACCTGCAATCATGCCTACACGGCCCGGAACAGCTTCTTGTGCATAAACCACCATCGCTGCAAAAGCAGATGACAACACCAAACCTGCAATAATTGAGAAAACCGTTGTCCAAAATAAGTTTGCATACGGCATCATTAATGCAAACGGCGCCATGCCAACAAATGAAACCCAGATCACAGCTTTACGGCCGATCTTATCGCCAATTGGGCCACCCGCAAATGTACCTACAGCCACAGCTGCCAAAAAAGCAAATAAGTGTAATTGAGCTGTTTGAATACTAATATGGAACTTTTGAATTAAATAAAAAGTAAAATAGTTACTAATGCTGGCAATGTAAGTAAATTTAGCAAACATTAATACACTAATTGTGCCCAAGGCGATAATGAGCTTACGGCCATGCAATTTGGTATGTGCTTGCGTAGCACGTGTAACCACCTGACTTTTAGCATGGTTTACTGTCCAGCGGCTTACACCGAATAAAACCCAAATCGCTAAAAGTGCAAATATCACCAAGCCCGCAACTGCATGCTGCCCAAATGGAACAATTAATAATGCTGCTAATAATGGACCAATGGCAGTACCTGTGTTTCCGCCCACTTGGAAAGTCGACTGAGCTGTACCGAAGCGCCCACCCGATGCCATACGCGCCACACGCGAAGCCTCAGGATGAAAGGTTGCAGACCCTACCCCAATCAGTGCAGATGCACATAACAACACAGCAAAACTTGGTGAAAATGCCAACAAAACAATGCCGCAGAATGTGACGACCATTCCAAGTGGGAGAAGATACGGTTTTGGATGTTTATCGGTATAAAGTCCAATCCAAGGCTGTAGCAGCGAACCTGTAATTTGATATACAAACGAAATCAGGCCAACCTCCGCAAAACTCAGCGAAAAGTTTGCTTTTAGCATTGGATAGATGGCTGGTAGCACTGCCTGAATTAAATCGTTCAGTAAATGTGCAACCGCCACGGCGCCTACAATTTTAATAATCATTCCTTGAGACTGATCATTTGCAACGGTATTGGCAATACCATCTTTCAATTGTATTGAAGACGTCATACCTGAAAAACTCCAATATTTTTAAATGAGATGCTTATTGTAAATTGTCGCTTATAAAGTTATCTTCCAATAATCATTGTATAAGTGACAACTTTTAGGATAGTTTATGTCCGATTCTCTTATTCAGTCCGATTTGTCTGAACTAGTAATTGGACTCTCTTCTGAACATTCTTACCGAGAAATCACGCCTACCCACACGCATACACGTGCTCAGTTTTTATATGCGTCCACTGGCAACATTCAGGTGTTTACACCTAATCATGTCTGGATTGTGCCGCCCATGTGTGCGTTATGGATTCCGGCAAATGTAGAGCACAGTGTGATTTCACTGAGTCACGTGAAGTTAAATACGGCGTTGGTTGAAGTAAATGCAGCCGCACTCATGGGACAATATTGCTTTATTATTCGAGTAAGCAACCTGTTGCATGAGCTTTTAATACGTTTAAATGAAATTGAACGAGAAGATGCTCCAAATACGGCCACTTCTCAAGAACTTTCCCGTTCTTTACAAATTTTGATTTTTGAAGAAATCCATCGGGCCAATTTGTTGCCTATTCAGATTCCGTGGCCGAAAGACAAAAGACTCTTAAAAATTTGCCAAGAGTTATTACATACGCCTGACAGTTCAAAAGATTTAACAGATTGGGCCGATGATATTGGTGCGAGTTCTAGAACTTTAATGCGCATGTTTCAAAAAGAAACGGGGCTGTCTTATCGGGCATGGGTACAGCAAATGCATATTGCACTTGCCTTGAGTAAAATCGCGAATGGCGAATCTATTGCCCAAATTTCAGAGTCACTGGGGTATACCAACCCCAGCGCGTTCAGTGCAATGTTTAAGCGACATCTAGGAAAAACACCTCAACAATTTAGAAGTGCCGCGATGTCGCTATAAGTCTTTTTTTTAGAGCGGATCTCATGCTTTTCTAATAAATCATCGAAATCATGATAAACATGAAGTTCTCGATCTTTAGCGGTTCTCGCATGATCTAGGCGCTGTTCAGGATCAACCAAAACAAGGGTATGACCATCATCAATCAGACGATCTACACCTTCTAAGAACATACGTTTACCCACATCGTGGATAAGTGAAATCTGGGTTAAATCAATCACGATTGTGCTTTGGTCAGTGGTCTCGTCTTGTAAAATACGCAACAACATTTCAGCTTCGGTAAATTTCAATACCCCTCGAAGCACATACACACTCAATGATGCGTCTTTCCCAGTACGGTAATGACTTTGTACAATGGTCTGTGCAGAAGGCGTACCTTCCATGAGATGTAATCCCATATCACGAGATAATCGCTCTAAAATATCGATTCCTCGAACACTATGACCGTGCTCATCTAGTCGAGGTGAAAAAGCAGCAATACTAACTTGACCCGGCAGCACACCCAAAATACCGCCTGCTACACCACTTTTAGCAGGAATACCGACAGTTGAAAGCCAGTCACCCGCGGCATCATACATACCACAGCTCATCATGACACTGAGCACTTGTCTCACTACAGATCGGTTCAGTAATCGTTTTCCAGTTTTAGGGTCAACCCCACCATTGGCAAGTACACTGCCCATACGTACCAAATCTTTAACTGTAACCATGATCGCACATTGACGAATGTAACCATTCACAATATCGACTGGGTCAGTTTCCAAAATCCCCACCGTTCGCAACATATAACCGATCGAAAGATTACGGTAGGCTGTTTTGACTTCCGAATCATAAACAGACTCATCAAAACTTAATTCGCGACCAGCAAGCTCGCTCATAAAACGGCGTAGAATTTCTGCACTATGCAAACCATGTTTGACCTGAATCAAGGAATGTACAGTAATTGCGCCAGAGTTAATCATCGGGTTTTTTGGACGGCCATCTTTACCCAATGAGATTTCATTGAAGGCTTCCCCCGAAGGCTCTACCCCTACTTTCGCAAGAACTGCATCAATGCCAAGTTGTTGTAAAACATAAGCATACACAAAAGGTTTAGAAATCGATTGTATGGTGAATTCAACATCATCATCGCCGACCGAATAAATTTCACCATCTACCGTAGACATTGCTAAAGCTAATCGATTTGGGTTTGCATTGGCCAACTCAGGAATATAATCGGCGAGATGACCGCTGTTATCGATGTCACAGGCTTCTATAACATTTGCCAAATAATCTGGGAGAGGGGTTTTCATGGTCAGTAACCTTAAATGAGGAGATTTACAACATCGCGCAAAATTTCAGCACAACCTGCTGATAATATTAAAATTATATCTTTTGTAATGAGTTAAAAATCACGATATAAATATTTTAATTCCGTTCTCTTATTTATTTCAAGGTCATTATAGGTTTTTCAAAACTTTAAACTGAAGATTAGCTTATTCTTTCTACAAACAAGATTCCATCTAAATGATCGACCTCGTGTTGAACAATACGAGCAGGAAAACCGTGAAAAATTGTTTCAACTGTTTCACCCTGAAGTGTTAAGTATTTCACCTTGACCATTTCTGCACGTTCAACTTGTCCACGCTCATCCGGTACACTTAAGCAGCCTTCTTCACCCAAACACATTTCACTCGAAAATTCTAAAATTTCTGGATTTACCATGACCAAAGCATTCATTTCAGGTGCATCCGGATAACGTGGATTTGGTCGAGAAGCCACAATAATAACGCGTTTAGAGATATAAACTTGCGGTGCAGCAATCCCTACTCCATTGCGCTCAAGCATGGTTGCATGCATAGCATCAGCAAGCTGATAAAGCCAATTACTGTTTAACTCATTTGCCGAAACGGGAGCCGCAATTAATTTTAAAATATCTTCACCACGCTTCGCGACAGGTAAAACCACACTCATCCTTTGAATCTCTTATTAAACTAGCTATGATAAGTTTTATTGTGTCGCTGAACGGCCCAAAAGAAAAGTCATTCCTACATCTGTTTTTGTTTTATCTAAAGTGTTTTTTGTTTTAAAGCTTTTTCATCTGAGTAAGACCAATCGGCGTTACCCTATAGAACAAATTTCCTCCATTTACTTTTATTTCACTTTTCCATTAATATCAAAACTTCAATTACAACAATTAAGTAAAAAATGGATCAGGAATTAACTTTGCAGGACGCGAACTATCTTAATAAAGAAGATAAACGAACTCTTGCCCTTTCTTCATTGGGTGGAGCTTTAGAGTTTTACGATTTTGTGATTTATGTGTTTTACGCCAAAATCATTTCCGACCTCTTTTTCCCAAGCACGCTTAGTCCGTTTTGGGCCATGCTCAATACTTATGGCATTTTTGCAGCAGGTTATTTTTTTAGGCCCTTAGGCGGGGTTGTCATGGCCCATTTTGGTGATTTGGTGGGGCGTAAAAAACTATTTTCGCTTTCTATTTTGCTGATGGCGCTGCCTACCTTGTTTATCGGGATTTTGCCCACTTTTGAAAATATCGGATATTTGGCACCGCTACTTTTGTTACTTATGCGTGTGGTACAAGGGATTGCGATTGGGGGTGAAATTCCAGCTGCATGGACCTTTGTATCTGAACACGTGCCTGAAAGAAAAATCGGACTGGCCAATGGTTTACTCACCGCTGGGCTGTCTTTAGGAATTTTACTAGGTGCACTGATGTCTCTATGGATTTCACTTAATTTTAGTGAAGGACAAATCCATGACTGGGCGTGGCGTATTCCTTTCATTGTGGGTGGTATTTTTGGACTCGTTGCACTTTATTTAAGAACGTATTTGAAAGAAACCCCTGTGTTTAAAGCCATGCAGGCCCGTAAAGAAATTTCTAAAGAAATGCCTGTAAAACAAGTCTTAAAAACGCATAAAACAGCCGTTGCAATTGGCATGTTATTTACATGGTTTTTAACGGGATGTGTGGTGGTGGTGATTTTAGCCATGCCAAATTTGTTGATTGGTTCATTTGGCTTTGAGCGCGCACAGACTTTTGAAATGCAAAGTGCAGCCATTGTCATGCAAATGGTGGGCTGTATTTTAGCAGGCTATTTTACTGACCGTTTTGGCTGTGGCAAAGTCATGATGGTCGGTGCGCTTGCCGTGGCACTTACAGCGGCAGTTTTTTATAACAGTTTGGGGCACGCGGCACATTCAACCATTTTTGGTTTATATATGTTGTTGGGTCTATGCTCTGGTACTGTCGGCATGGTGTCGAGCAGTATGGTTAAAATGTTCCCCGCGCCTGTTCGCTTCTCAGGCATTTCATTTTCTTATAATTTATCGTATGCAATTGTTGGCGGTATGACGCTGCCTTTAGTGCATTGGCTCAGTCAATATAGTGATATTGGTGCGATGTATTATATTTTCGCGCTAACCATTTTGGCCTTTGTAACTGCCTTTGTGTTTTGGAATAAGTTTGAAAAAAACAGGTATTAAAAATTTTCACTTATTAAATAAAAAACCACGCCGATTGCGTGGTTTTTTTAATGCTGCTTATTTTAGAAAGTAAATCCGATATTAAAGTTAATACGGTATAGCCATTTATCACTATTTGGTGAAGTTGCAGAGGTATACCCTGTTGAGTTGGTTGCCCCACCAATAATGTTAGAGTTTTTACCCCAGGTATAATCTGCCCAAACCATAAATGGTGAAGCAATAAACATCATCCCTGTAGTGTTCATTTGCGAGTCTGACCAATCATCACGTTTTTTATCGAGATAACTATAATCATTATAAAACTTAATGGCTTTTAGCTTGCCCATATTGGTCACAGGCAACGTATAAGCAAGGTTTAAACTGGCAATGGTTCCTTCCGAAGCAATGAAATAAGCAGGTGTAAAACCATTATTGCCCATTAAAGTCATGTCACTATTTACACCATCCGGATTTTTAGCATCGTATTGATAATGAATGACCGAGCTTTGTAAATTAAAGCGTTTGTAGTTGTTTTCGGTATGCAAACCGACTGCATAATATTTACCGTCTTTATCGGTCACTTTGTTATGTAGCTGAGCGATTGCACCCGAGACACCAAACTCTTGCTTACCGAAATCAGTTTCTAACTTGCGCACAATGCGGGTATTAAACTGATGACGTTTTTCATTCTGATAAGCTTTTTGAGATGGAAATGCATTTTCTTGCAAGTCATCATAAGTTGCACTTTCAGGTGAATAACGCAAGTTGGTCTCTAACATTTGCGGATAATAACCCAGTTTTACATCCCAATCTTTGTTGTGATAATTCCAGTTAAGCCCCGGTGCAATGTTATTGCCATATCCTAAAAAGAATGGAATATGATAGGTCCAGCCATTTTGCGGATAGGGATAAATCGTAAATGGTTTATAAACCAAACCCGCTTCAATGCTGTTATTGGCATCTAGGTTATAGCCCACGTACGCTTTTTCAATGGACGTTTTCTGTTGGTCTTGAAATAGATAGCTGGCGTTGATATAGGCATCATCAAACTTACCTTTGAGATCTACCCTGAAAATATCAAAATAGAGCTTACCGAAACCACGGTTTGGCCCTTCCCAATCTTCATAACGTTGATTTAACCGAACCACCCCACCTAACTTTAATGAATCTGTGCCATCATCACTTTTCCATTCAAGCAATGAGTCTTTTGCAAATGCATTGACGCTTACCCCCAGCGTAAGCGGTGCAATGAATGCCATGATCAATGAAGTCTTTTTCATCTCTACATCCTTGATTGAGTTCCAGCGTCCTGCTGGAACTTTATTTGTTTTACCTGTAAAACTTCGTTTTTATTGTTTTTTAGACAAAAAAATTTATCTAAAAAAAGGATGGCTTAGCAGCTCCCATCGCATATGTACTAAACCATCCAAACTGGTTAATACAGTTTCTTTTGCGGTGGACCCGCGAAGTTTAATGGTCCAATCGATTTCATATCGAGCTCGATCACGGTTGGCCCTTCAAAAGCGACAGCCTCTTGAATAACCGTTTTAAACTCTTCTGCACTACCGACTTTCCAGCTTTTCACACCCATTGATTCGCCAAGAAGTTTGTAGTCTGGCGTATGTAATTCATTAAAATACTGACGACCACCGAAGTAGTTATTTTGAATGCCACGCATTACACCATAACCACCATCATTCATAATCATTAAGACCATGTTGGTGTTTTCTTGCACCATGGTTGCAATCTCACCAATACCAAGCATTAAGCCGCCATCGCCAACTAAACCAATTACTTTTTTGTCAGGGTTAGCAATCGAAGCACCGATTGCTGTTGCAAGGCCTAAACCAATTGCACCCGCAAGTGAGTGGATGTTTTGGTTTGGCGCTTGTACCGGGAATAAACGACTGCCCCATGTACTACCCGACATGGTGATGTCACGTACAAAAATGCCATCTTGAGGTAGAGCTGCACGTAAGTGATCACAAATTAAAGCGTATTGGTCGATTTGTTTACGCAGTGCATCAATCGCAGCTTGTTTAGCAGCTACTACAGCAGCATCGTAATCGGCATCAACTTTTGAAGTTCCTTGAAGCTGTTCTAACACACGTGTTAAGACATCTTTGGCATCGCCACAAATGAAGTTGCGGATTTTGTAATTACGTTGCTGAGCTACTGGGTTTGCATCTACCTGAATAATATTTTCAGGGAATTCAACCGAATAAGTTTTTGTTTCATTACTACGTAAACGAGAACCCACTACCACCATCAGGTCAGCATCTTTTAATAATTGCTCAACACCTGCCGAGTTATGGAAAGCACCTAAGCTACGTGGATGGTCATCTGGCAACACCCCACGAGCATGAGTCGATGAAACAACTGGAATACCTAAATCTGCAATTGCTTTAACTTCGGCAATGCTATTTAAAGTTCCACCACCAATCCAGAAAATCGGGCGTTTTGCTTTTTTGATCTCGCTTACAAGAAGATCAATTTCAGCTTGCTCTGCCTGTGGCAACTCAAGTGCTTTCACTGGCCCAAGATTAAGTGGCAAATCAATCTCTGCTGCTTGTACATCAATGGGTAGCTCAACACTTACCGGTCCCATTGGAACTGTAGTTGCGACACGAATAGCCTCACGAATCACACCAACGGCATTGTCTGGACTGGTAATTCGGAACGCCGCTTTGCTTGATGCACGTAAGAATGTAAGTTGGTCTTTGGTTTCATGAATGAAACTTGCATCACGGTCAAGGTACTCACGCTCAACTTGCCCCGTTAAATGCAATACAGGGCTACCCGCATTCATTGCTTCAATCAGTGAACCCACTGCATTACCAGCGCCAGCACCTGTACTGGTCAACGCTACACCTAGGCCTTTAAAGCGTGAGTGTGCATCTGCCATAGTAACCGCACCCGCTTCACCACGTGCTGCAACAAAGCGCATTTTTTCACGGCGCCCTACTGCATCGGCAATAGGTAAATTGTGGATGGAAATAACACCATAAATACTATCAACTTGGTGCGCTTCTAAAACTCTTGCGATTGCTTCGCCTACATTTACACGTTCAGTCATGTCTGTTCCTCAAAATTTGTTTTCAGTCCTTGAATTTATTAATCGCACCAAGGGTTAGGCTGTTCATTCAGCCCCATATAAATACTCTTTTGTTGCATGTACGATAAAATGCCCAAACGGCCTTTTTCGCGCCCGATCCCACTGTCTTTAAAGCCACCAAACGGTGCACTAATCGAGAATTTTTTGTAGGTATTAATCCATACCGTTCCCACTTCTAATGCACGTGCAATACGCCAAGCTTTACGATAACTTTCAGTCCAAATACCTGCGGCAAGACCAAAACAACTGTCATTGGCTTGGGCAATTAAATCTTGCTCGTTGTCGTATTTCATAACGACTAAAACAGGACCAAAAATTTCTTCCTGACAGGTTTGAGCACTGTTATTTAAGCCCGTGATAATGGTCGGTAAGTAATAACTTCCTTTGGCATAATCACCAGTCGTAAGTGCCTCACCACCAATCAGAACCTGACCACCTTCGCTTTTAGCAAGTTGCACATAGCGATCAACTGACTGCAAATGTTTGTCATTGACCAGTGGTCCTAAATGCACGCCTGCCTGTTCCGGATGGCCCACACGTAAGCCTTTGGTAATTTCAACCAAACGCGTTAAAAACTGATCGTAAAGACTGCTATGAATAAACAAGCGAGAACCTGCGATACACGCTTGGCCTGCCGAGCTAAAAATACCGTAAGCCACACCTTTAGCAGCCAGTTCGACATCTGCATCCGGTAAAACGATGGTGGGTGACTTACCACCCAACTCAAGTGAAGTGGTAATGAGTTTGTCAGCGGCAATGTGTGCCAAATGACGACCTGTAGTTGTGCCACCTGTAAAAGAAATTTTACGAACCAATGGGTGCTGAGCAATTGCATCACCAATTACAGAACCACGCCCCACTAACACACTGAGTAAACCTTTTGGTAAGCCAGCTTCTTCAAAAATTTTGGCAAGCTCTAAAGCAATCAGTGAAGTCGCTTCTGCTGGTTTTAACACCACGGCATTTCCTGCTGCCAAAGCAGGAGCAAGCTTTTGAACCTCACTCGCAATTGGAGAGTTCCAAGGGGTAATAGCTGCTACAACACCTACAGGTTCATGCACACTCATGGTCATAAAGTCGGGAGCACGTTGAGTAGTTAACTCATCATTTAGCGTTTCACATGCCGCAGCAACATAACGTGCGGTTGCCGCCGCGCTCATCACCAAACCACGAGTTTCGGTTAAAGGCTTACCATTATCGCGGGTTTGCAGTTTTGATAATTCATCTACACGCGCTTCAATAATGTCTGCAACTTTATAGAGAATACGTGCACGCTCATGCGGCAAGCTGTTTCTCCAGCTGGGTTGACGCCAAGCCTGATCCGCTTTTTCAATTGCTTCATTTACATCTTCAAGCGTTGCTGTTGAAAGCTCAGCGTTTACCGACTGATCTGCCGGAAACAGGCTTTGAATGACTGCACCACGGCCTAATCGCCATTCACCCGCAATATAAATTTCCTTTGCCATGATCAAATCCTTCTTAAATCTGTATTGCTTCTACACTGTTGCGACAAGCACGAATCACGCTAAGCGCAGCCAAAGTTGATGTTTTCGGGTTACTTGGCAGCGGCACACCCACCAGTTCAATGGTCATTTGTCCAAAGCCACCTTCCGCCACAATGGTGTGTTTGTTCTTGTTGATAGTTGGATCAACAGTTAACTCAACCATGGTTTCATCCATTCCAAGCCCTGCAAGTGCAATCGTTGCTGCAACGTTGGCATTGGCCGGAAATTTCATAGCAGCTTCACGAGCAGTTCCAGTAAAAAAGACCGTAGGTTCTGAAACATGGTCTAAATCGACCAATTGCTCTGCATAACTGCCCTTCCAGCTTTTTGGACTTTTACAGCCTTTATAAGTGACCTTTTGCAAGCCACCTTCTTTAGCAGCAGAAATACCGTCAATACCTGCGATAGCCCCTGCCAGTAAATGCAGATGGGCATCATTTTTTTCGGCAGTTTGCTTAAGTTGAACCAAAAATTCACTATCAGCCAAAGTACCCACCGAAATCAGACCAATGGTCCAGCCTTTCGCTAAAACTTTTTGAGCATGCTCTTTTACTGCTGCTTGACCTGCCACCTCAATGACATAGTCTGGCGTACCATCACATTGCTCAATATCTGAAATCACTTGAATGTCAGAAGAGACTTGTGACTGCACTTTTTCAATGCTGCGAGATGGCACTACAATCCACTTGAGTTGCAGATCTTGGGGCAAGTGGGCATACACTTCTGCTGCCATTGCGCCAAAACCAATCATCATCAACTTTTTCATGACAGCACCTGATATTTATAAATGTTTGTTAAAACCACCTGAGACATCTATTGCCGAACCTGTGGTGTAAGATGCCAATGGTGATGCCAAGAAAACTAAAGCACGTGCAGGCTCTTCTGGACGGCCTAAACGCTGCATAGGAATGCCACGATTTTTTGCAATATTGCCGGTCCACTCTTCCCATGACAGATTTAAATCTGAACGGGTTTCATAACGGCGTTTCCACTGCGCAGATTCGACCATTCCGAGTAAAATCGAGTTCACACGAACGCCATATTGAGTAAATTCATGTGCCAACGAATGGGTTAAATTCAACAGTGCAGCACGTGCAGATGAAGTCGCAATCATGTGTGGTTCCGGTTGCAATGCCAGTAACGAATTCACATTGGTAATTGAGGCATTTGCCGACTGTTTTAAGTCGTCAAGAAAAGCCCGTACCGGATGTAAAACACTGAAATATTTCAGCTCAATCTCTTTCATCCAGTCTTCATCTTGTGTATTTTCAAAATTTGAAACACGGCCTTGTCCAGCATTGTTAATAAGCATGTCCACATTGCCCAAATTGAGTTTGACCTCTTTGGCAAATTGCTGAACTTCTTCTTTTTTCAAAACATTACATGCTTTGGTAAAAATATTGGCATGTGGAAATTTTTCTAAAATATAGTGCTTAGAAGCATTTAAACGTTCTTCATCGCGACCACACCAAGCAACTTTTGCGCCCTCTGCAACCAGTATTTCAACAGCAGCCAGCCCAATCCCAGATGAGCCACCGGTAACAACTGCAACTTTTCCTTCAACTTGGAAGCTCATAATCCTTAATCTCTCTTACGATTGTTCCTGAATCGTCAACATAATTTGGTTAAATGCTTGCGGTTGGTCGACATAACTTAAATGTCCTGCATCTTCTATGACGAAGCGCTGTTCCAACTGCAACTCCTGAGCAAGCTCTTGTATACCTAACGCAGGAGTGATTTGATCTTGCTGCCCTGCAATCACTGTGCATGGGACTTTTAAATCGGTTAAATAATTACGTATTTCGTCATATGCCAGTAAGTACGATGCATGTGTGAAACCTTGTAGGGTCAACTGCTGCATCACCTCTGAAACTAAAGCTAAGGCTTGTGGCTCTTGTTTATAAATCAAATGAGGTCCACGACTTTGGGCCATTCCTTTAGCGCCGAGCTCTTTCAACATTTTTGGTCTTTTTTCAAAAACCTGAATTTGTGTCTGTTCATCGTGGCGTTGGTAGCCTTGCGCCAAGTTAGCGACCACCAAATGTTTCACTCGCTCTGGATAAAGTGCAGCAAATGCACTGCCCTGTAAGGCACCTAAGGAGTGTCCCACCACTATTGCTTTTTCAATTTTTAAAGCATCAAACAAAGCTGCTAAACGCTTTGCGTAGTCGGTCGCATTCGGTTGATCCGTTAAAAGTTCATCTGATTTGCCATAGCCCGGTGCGTCCCAGGCAATGACATGAAAATGATGAGACAGCACTTCAAGTTGGTTTACCCATGAAGCAGAACCGGAACTAATGCCATGCAACAGCACAAGGTATTCGCCCTGACCAGCTTCCCGATAGGCTTGTTGCTGGCCTTGAACATTGACCGTTTTCACCGGAAATTCTGCTAACTTTTCAATGAGTGTCATCATTTTTAATTCTTTCCTTTTATTCACTTCATCAAACAATTAACGTTTGATTTGAGACAATGGATGCTCTGGTGGATAGTTAGGAATTGTTGGTTTACCTGTTCCCAACATCACGCACATCAAGGCGTCTTCTTGACCTGGGTTAAATAAACCACGGTAAATCCCCGGTGGAATTGAAATCAGGTCACGCTCTTTTAAACGGGTCTGGAATTTCTCGCCGTTGTGCTCAATAAACAAATCAATTTCGCCGCGGAGCATAAAGAAAACTTCTTCAACGTCGTGGTGAATATGCAAAGGACCTTCACACTGTGGTGGTAGCACCATAGTCGAAAACGTAAAGTTCTCTGCAGGTACAGTATTGCTGTCATTTGCAACACCAGTTGCACCCGTACCCATATAGCGCATTTGAGCACGACGATATTTCGGGTCGTAATCGGCTTGGAACTTCAAAGCCTCAAAGTCATATTTACGAGTCTCAAAGCGAGCAATACGTGTGTTTAACCAATCTTCTAAAGAAGCGCCTTCCGGCTGTTTCCACGATTCGAATTGTTGTGTAGTCATTTTTTAAACTCCTATACAGTGAATTAATAACGTTTTAAAAGAGGAACCAAGAACAACGACCCAATGACAGCGACTGCAGCCAAGAAGGTAATTCCCAAATTAAAACTATGTGTTTGCATCACGATGTAACCGATTAGTACAGGTGCAATTGCACTTGCAAAATTGCCTAAACCGTTAAATATTCCACCCGCTGTCGCACCTACATTTGAGGTGGTTACTCGGGCAAGCAGAGCAAATACCGCAGCTACTCCAAAGCCCCACGCCATAGCACTTAAAGACATGGCAGCAATAATCAATAATGGCTCAGTCATAATGACCATCACATACATGAAGATGCCCGCGAGTAATAAACCGCTGAATACTTGAATTGCACGGCGGCCTAATTTGTCAGATAAAAACGCACCAACCACTTCGCCAATTAACATGGCAATGAATGGAAAGCTTGAATACACCCCAAACTCTTTGAGGTTGAATCCTTTGTCTTGCATGAGATAAGAAGGAACCCAACTGTTTAGGCCCCATAAATAAGTCATTAAGGCAATATTGAATAAGCACACCAACCAGAACGCGCTATTGCTCACAAGTACTTTGGTGTTGGCGATATGGCCTTTGAAGTTAGTACGTTTACTTTCACCTTCAAGCTCAACAGTTTTCTTGAGCTGTAAGTTACGCAGACCAAAAACAATGCTTAAAATTGCAATGAGTGTTAGTGCAGCCATCACAAAAAAAGTGGTGTGCCAGTCGTGATGTGCCAGAACGGCTGCCGTAATTGGGAACCCAAGGAATGCACCAATCGGTGTACCCAGTAAGAACATGGTTGAGGCACGTGCCTGCTGACGGTCTGTATAAGTCTGCTTAACAATGGTGTACGCCAAAGCAAATAGCGGACCTTCTGCCAAACCGAGTAGAACCCGTAAAATCAACATTCCTGAGTAGCTGGTGGTAAAGCCCATGCAAAGCATGAGTAAACCCCAAGAAGTCACACTCCAGAACAACATTTTCTTTGGGTTAAAAATGTCGCCTAAAAAGCTTAGAAAGACTGATGAAAAACCATAAGCAAGTAAAAAACTTGTCATAAGCCATCCGAGCTTGGCTTTATCTTCAGCAATTCCCATCGAGCTTTGAAAATGTGGGTCTGAAAATAAAACCGCAATACTGATCTTGTCGAAAAATGCCAGTACTACACACACCATAAGGACAAAAGCAGGTACCCAATGCTTTAATCCACTTTTTTCTTCATTACTCATGTGTCATTCCTTCGATTTGGTAATGAGAACCAGATTTAATGTTTACGGTTTTAACTTCATGACATTAAATTCAGCATCTGCTAATAATTTTGGATCTAAAACGGTATTGGCTTGCATCCAACGCTTTGCCAGCTTGATTAACTTCGAGTCATTAATGGCAATCATATTCAGCAAGCGATTTTCATGGTCTAGATATAAATAGCTCACCTGATCTTCACCACCTTGGCGAATCACCACTTCTTTGGTCTTTTCAGGTTGATACGTGCCTAAAATCTGGATATTAAAGTGATATTGATCAGACCAAAGCCAAGGAATATCGGTATATTCAGTTTCAATTCCGAGCATTGATTTCGCAGCTGCAATCGCCTGATTTTGTGCATTTGCCCAAGACTGAATGCAATAGCCCAAACCCGGATGAATCGCGACATCACCTGCGGCATAAATGTCTTGATCTGAGGTTTGTCCAAAACAATTCACTACAATGCCATCTTTCACATCGAGCCCAGCATGCACGCCTAACTCTTTCGCAATTTCGGCACCTGCACCCACTACAACACAATCAAATAACTGGCTATGTTGAGGATGGTTCACCACTTCAACTTTTTGATCTGATGCTTCTACTAAGTGAAGGTTCTTGCTGTCTAAATGAATTTTTGTGCCTTGAGCCTCATGCATATTTTTTAAAAATGCAGAAACTTCCGGACTCACACTTCTTGCACATAAGCGGTCGCCATATTCAAAAATATGAACATCTTTACCTTGCTTACGTGCAGTTGCAGCAATTTCTAAACCAATCCAGCCACCGCCAATCACAGCCACATTTTTTGCATTCTTTAAAATTTCAGCCAGACGTTCACAGTCACGTACATTTCGCAAAGTCACAACATTTGGAATGAACTGCCATGTATTGACGGGTACACGGGCACGACTTCCTGTTGCAATCAACAATTTGTCATAGGGTAAAATCTGTCCACTTTCTAAATGAACCTGCTTTTGCTCGCGATCGACTTTTGTTGCAATTTCCGGTTTGTGCCATTGAATGTTGAACTCTTGAACCTGTTCTGCGGAGAACAGATTCAAACTTTCATAAGTTGCTTCTTTTGAAAGTACTTGCTTAGACAGTGGCGGACGCTCATAAAACACCTGATCTTCATTTGAGACCACATGAATTTCACCCACATATCCATTTTGACGTAAGGTACTAACTGCCCAACCTGCAGCTTGCCCCGCCCCTACAATTACAATCTTTTCCATAGCCTTTCTTCCTTGTAAAGCAATGCCTGTTACACAGGCTTTACCTGACGGCGGGTTTTGTCATCAAGACCACCTTCAATCGCCCACTCGGTGAAAAGCTCTAGACGATGTTCTTCTACACGTGGCTGCCATTCTTCGGTCAAATAATCATCGTTGGTGTAATATTCAAATGCACCACCCAATGGTGAGTTGACGTACCAGAAATAAGCAGAAGAAATTGGATGACGTCCCGGTCCAATAAAGGTTGACCACTCTGAACGGTTCATATGTAAACCGCCTCCAATCACCTCATGAATATCACGAACAACAAATGCAACGTGATTTAGGCCCGCAGGTTTATTTGGAACGCTAAGTAAGAATAAATCGTGGTGATAACCTTCACCGCGGCAACGTAAGAATGCACCGCGATTTTTATAGGCATCAGATAAATGGAAGCCTACTTTTTCAATATAGAAGTTTTCAGTAGTTGCTAAATCTGGTGTGAAGAACACCACATGTCCAATCGCAACAGGTTGACCTTTTTCATAAACAGGACTTGCTGCATTCACACGTTGAATGTTGCCGTATTGGTTAATGCCTTCCGTTTTAAGTTCTGGTACTTCTTTTACAAAACTTTGTTCAAAACGAATGGTCATGCCATTTGGGTCAAGACACTGAACTGTATTTTCAGTACGTTTAAAACCCTCTACATCGGCCAAACGAGCTGCCAAGTCTTCAAGGTCTTGAGCATTTTCAACACCCCACGTAACTTCACGTAAAGTTGAACCTTGCTCAATAGCAGGCGGTAAACGGTTATCATCACAATTAAATAGATAAATCTTGCTGCCGTTTTGAGTCTGGTATAAATCTGCACCTTCAATATCCGAAGTACTTTTGCTTAAACCAAAATCTGCCAAAAACTTGTTTGAAGCGGCTCTATCTTCAACTCCAAACTTTAAAATCTCAATCCCTGTAATCATTTGACTACTCCTTAGTTAAAGACAAAACCGCCATTGACCGGAATATTTTGACCTGTCACAAAAGAGGACAAATCCGACAGTAGATACAATGCTGTTCCATTTAAATCTTGTGGAAGTTGCTGACGTTGAATCGCTCTTCCGTTGACATATAAATCGTGACGTTCCTGTGGCACATACTCGGTTGCTTCAACCAGAGTCAGTCCCGGAGACAAGGTGTTGACACAGATATTGAACTGTCCCAACTCTCTTGCCATTGAACGTGTCATGGCAAGAATTGCACCTTTACTTGCCACATAAGCCATCAGGTTCGGTGCGCCCCAAAGTGCTGTATCTGACGCAACATTAATAATCTTGCCGGCAGCCGATTGTTTTAAATGTGGAATACACGCTTTTGTAATTAACCATGTGCCTTTCACATTAATATTCATGACTCGATCCCAAAGTTCAGGATCGTAATCAATCATATTTTTTCCACCGACATTGGTTGCAAGCGCTGCACAGTTCACAAGGCCATCTAGTCCTTGTAATACTTCCACGCTTTTTGCAACCGCATTTTCAATAGAGTCTGCATTGGCAAGGTCAACTGTTACTGCATGAACGTTTAGCCCTTGTTGCTGTAACGCTTGCGCTTCTTGTTGCACGAGGTCAGATAAAATATCTGCCATTACAACTTCAGCGCCTGCCTCAGCAATGGCTTGAGCGAAATCCCGCCCTAAACCACGTGCAGCACCAGTCACTAAAACTTTTTTGCCTTGCAACAACGCTACATTAGCCATGAGCTTCTTCCTGCATCTCGATACGGTTTGATGCATTTAGTGCAGCAATTTTCTTTAATTGCTTCTCAGCTTCTTTCTTCATTAAACGGCGTAAACGTGCAAGTCCAACATCGTGTTGATATAAGAATTCTCGTGCACGTGCATTTGGCGCAAGGTTTTCTAAAATAATGCGGTCTTGTTCCAATACATCCCAATGCAATTGTTCTAAATGATTGCGATATAAGAAGCGCCATACATTACGTTGCCAACCACTCACCTTACGGCAGCGCCAGAAAAATACACGGGTATTGTTGGCATCAATTGGCGTTGCGTAACCCACAATCCAGAATTCACCACCCGGACCAAACTGTTTACGGTAAGGAATTGAAAGACGTAACCAACTTGCACCAGTCGAACCATATTCAACCCAGTCAAAGTTCACACCTGTTTGGCCTTCTTTTTCAAAAACAAAACCATTTTCAGTTGTACGGTGTTTCATCTCTGCGGTACGTTCACCTTCTGCCATTGAATGTGAAGTACAGTGCAAATATGTACCGTGCATTGGGTCCATGACGTTATCAATGGCATATTGATGGTTTACTTTCCAGTCTGCTTGGCAAAGGAATGAACTCCACTCTTCGCTTGCCAGTTGTTCTGGGAACTCAAGCGGTGCAGGTTGTTCATTTGCATCGATACCAAACCAGATGAAGATTGCACCATGCTGTTCAATGACCGGATAGCTCTTTAAACACTTGGTTCCAGTCATTGGGCATTCATGAACGGCTGGCACATCAGCAACCACACCATCAGCACGAACTTCAACACCGTGATACCAGCAAGCAACTCGATCACCCAAGTTCCAGCCGAGTGAAAGACGAGCACCGCGGTGTGGACAGCGATCTTCAAGCGCATGTACCTGACCTTCGGCATCACGCCAAACCACAATGTTTTCACCTAAACGGGTAATCCCAACCGGATTAGCAGCGACTTCCCAACTTGCTAAAACCGGATGCCATTGGTCACGTAAACCAAGTTCTAAATATTCTTCAGCGCTTTGTGAAGTTGATACGATTGCGTTCATTTTATTCTTCCCTGAATCAATAACCTAAACGTTGCATTTCTTCTGTAAAGCTCTCAGAAGTCCATTCATCACCAGATTCACAGCGGAAACCCTGTTGATTAAGTGCAGAAACAACCTCATCTAATTCTGTTGCGCCCGCAGAAAATGCCTGAATCAAGTTCTTTACAAAGTCTTGTTCGTAGAGAGTCGGTTCTTTATAACGTGTTTGCCAAACCAACAATTCAGATTGACCTGGAACTTGAATATTGTTGATACCTGCTTCGGTTGCCGGCGTTGCATGAATCCAGCTTGCCAACTTTTCATTAAATGTCTTCATTGTTCTGCTTCCTTGTACATGTGAGGACTAGAGTTGAATTTGAATATCCTGTCCTTCAACACGAACTGGGTACGTACATAGGTTTCTACACCCGGGTCCACTTTTTAGCTCACCTGTCTGAATGTCAAAAATTGCTTCGTGCAATGGACATTCAACAGTCTGATCTTCGATAAATCCTTCCGTTAATAAGGCATACGCATGAGGGCAAACATTTTCGATAGCGAAGTAATTTTCATCGACAAAAAAAACACCAATTTTTTTCCCTTCAACTTCGACGGCTTTCGGCTCATCTTCGCTAACGTCACCCTGCTGACAAACTGAGATCCAACTCATACCTTGCGTCCTCATTTTGTTTTATATACAAAACATAATTTGATTTTCAAAACACAAGCTAAGCATAATCCTCTTGATTAATTTTTGTCAAAGTAAAAATAAACATTAAAATCAATTGATTAATAAATTTTAAATAATTTGTTACGTTTCAAGTTGGAAACAATGTTTTAAATATAAAAAATGTTTTATGTAATCTTTATAATTACAATAGTTCTAAAATAAAGCATAATGCCCCAATTCGAACCCTGTTTTATTTATAGGAAAACGACACGAATGAGCCTAGAGATTGAAGAAGATTCGCAAGAATCAGAAACAACAAAAAATGATGATCGGTATTTAGTACCAGGGCTTGTGCGTGGTTTAGCCATCTTGCAAGCATTTAATCAACAAGCACAAGAAATGACGATTACAGAAATTGCCGAAATTTTGGAAGTGAACCGTTCTAGTGCATTTCGGCTTATCTATACACTTGAAGCTTGCGGTTACTTAAGAAAGGCTTCACAAAAAACATATGCGCTTGATTCAAAAGTTATGGAGCTTGGTTTTAACAGTTTATCAAAGCTTTCATTACTTGATTTATCAACGCCTTTAATGAAAGAACTACGTGACCAGACCAAACTTGCAGTACATCTGACCGTTTTAGAAGGTACACACATTGTTTTTGTAAATAACGTTCAATCTATGGGTACGTTTACCAGCAATATTAGTTTAGGTACTCGCTGGCCTGCCCATGCTACAGTTATTGGTCAAATGTTATTATCAGATTTACCAGAGGCAGAAGTACGACAACGCTATCGCAATTTTAATGACTGGGATAGTTACTCAGAACTTACCCCAACCAGTTTAAAAGCGTTATTGCAAAAATTGAATTATGTAAAAACTCAAAAGTCGATGGTGAGCTGGGGGCATTACAACCATGACATGGCTGCTTGTGCTGCACCTATTTTCAAACAATCAAATGGAAAAATGGTGGCTGTCCTTTCAGTCAGTTGTCCAATTACCACCTATGATGAGAAGACCTTTAAAGAAGATATCGCTGCTCTAGTCATCGCAACGGCAGATAAAATTTCAAAATTTATCTATTAAAAAAAGCGACGTTAAGTCGCTTTTTTTAATACTCTTATTTCTTCAATTAAAAATTACACTTAAAAGTTTCACCATTCATATTCTGAAAACTCAGTGTTGAATGATTTTCTTTAATATCAAACTTTAAGTACTGCTGTTTAAACTGTACTACTGCATAAAACTCTTCTGCCCCATCATCTAAACCTGTCGCAGAGGCCTGAGTGCCTTGTGGAAAGTCCTTGAGCCAAGCAGCGTTATAAAAATCCGCTACTGAATTAAAATCTATATATTTTGCAGGCTCAGCTATAATTTTTGCAGCAATTTGATCAAACTGTTGTTGTTTATAAGCATCTAAACTCAACAACATGCTTATTCTCCCAATTAAAGCTGCCCAGCACCTAAGTTCTGCTTTCTTTTAACCTTTTCCCATTGATACCAACCATAAGCTGCCATTAATACAAAGGCTGCGTATAAGGCTGAAGTTAAAAACAGATCTTTATAGATAAACATGCCGACATAAACAATATCGACAAATACCCAAAGGATCCATGTCGCAATATGCTTTCGGCTGGTCCAGTAAGTTGCAAGCAAACTAAATGCTGCAAGCTGTGAGTCGAGCATCGGCACCGCTGCATCGGTAAAGTTTTTAAGAACCAAACCAAAGACTAAGCCACCTACCGCGGCAATAATCATTTGAATGATAACTGTTTGAACTGCAATAGGCTCGATTCGAATGTCATGATCTTGCTGTTTTCCTTTGAGCCAATAGTAAAAGCCATAAAAATTTACGACCATAAAAAAGAATTGCAAAATCGTTTCGCCATAAAGCTTAAATTCGTAAAACAAATAGGCATATAGGACAAAAGCAAAGAAATTAAACAGCCAGCACCACATATTACGGATTACCGTTAATCCAACTCCAATGAGGCTAATTAAGACCGCGAAAATTTCTAGAGGTGACATAAGAGAAGCTGCTTATTGAGATCAATTTGACAGCGTATTATGAGAAAAATATAAAGCGAAGCAAACTGCTAATTTAAATAAATCATGGAAAATAACATGTCTAAGGATTTATCCTTTTCGCATGAAATTGATTTATTTCAATAGATAAACAAAAGAAATACTGATCGAGTCGCTAACAATTTCTATTTGCTAGTTTTTAAATGATTGTTTAAAACATGATTAAATACAAATAAAGAGCGTGACAATATGTCAAATAAAGAAGGAAAAGTCAGCCGTGAAACTCGCGGACATATTTTTTTAATTGGTCTAGATCGGGCAGCAAAACGTAATGCTTTTGATAGTCACATGATCAAAGACTTATCACTAGCGCTCACTGAATATGAAAATAATGATGCCATGCGCTGCGCGATTGTTTTTGCTCACGGTGACCATTTTACAGCTGGCTTAGATTTGGTTGAGTTACAACCTAAGCTTGCTACGGGTGTATTTGATTTTAGTGAAAACGAAATTAACCCTTGGGGCACAATAGGCCGAAAACTGTGTAAACCTTTGATAGTGGCAGTGCAGGGTTATTGCTATACCGCTGGTATAGAATTATTTCTCAATGCAGATATTGCGATTGCGAGTGAAAATACCCAATTTGCTCAAATGGAAGTTCAACGTGGCATCTTACCTTTTGGCGGAGCAACTGCGCGTTTTACTCAAGCCGCAGGTTGGGCCAAAGCCATGCGCTATTTACTCACTGGTGACTCTTTCGATGCCAAAGCTGCTTTTGACATGAACCTCATTACAGAAATATGTCCAGAAGGTACAGAGCTTAAACGTGCCATAGAACTTGCTGAACATATCGCGCAAGCTGCACCACTTGCTGTAAAAGCGACTCTCGCCTCTGCTCGTGAGGCAGTCAATGAAGGTTACGAAGTGGCTTTTAACCAACTGCAAAAGCATCTTCAACCTTTACTCACAACAGAAGATGTTCAAGAAGGTGTTTTCGCCATGCTCCAAAAAAGACCTCCTGTTTTTAAAGGTAAATAAGTCCTACTCAAGCACTGCGCTCTACAGTTTAAAACTTATGGATATACCGAAATTAGCGAAAAAAAAGCCCACATGATGTGGGCTTTCTTTTATAAATGTACTTTATTCAACTCTAATGATTTTACCAAATTCATTATGGTGAACGACCGTAATTTTTTGGCTACGGCCCTGCTCAATTTCTTGCACAGGCAAATCAAAATAGCGCGCATAGTCATCTGTCTGTTTCATGTTCAGTTCACTACCTTCTACACGGCGTTCAGGCAATACATGACTCCAGAGTAGCAACCCGACTGCACACGCAATCAGCGCTGTAATACCATGTTCAATTCCTACACCGAATGCACTGAACAAACGATGTACTAAATGAGTTTTTTGCAGCTCAGCCAATACCCAGATAAACACGAATGGACGCCACAACAACAACCAAGCCGCCCACATCATGGCTGTGCTTGTTGTAGAAGCATAGCGTTTATGCCATGGCAATTGACGGCGTAAATCAATAATCAACGAATTTGTCTTCATTTCTCTTTACCTAACGAAGTGCTGTGGTTTTTCCCCAGACATCAATACAGCACGATCTTTAAAATCTCATGACTCTTGCATTTCATCCACGAATGCCCCGATCCGGGCTCACCCAACGCGCACGTTTCTCATCTCCACGTCGTAAGACTTTTGGAAATGCCACAATAGTTGCCGAGATGGTGATTAGCCAAAAGACCAATGGATACCAGATCATCCAGAAATAGTTTTTTCCTAGATGCGGTTCATAACGACTATCCATCCATTTGCTTAAAGCAAACTGAATGAGACAGGTTGCCCCTAATAAAATACCGCTACCATACGGTAAAAATGGAGAGCTCACAACGGCTAATGCAGGGACCGGTAAAATAAAATGTACCAACCACAACAAAGCCATTGCCAGCATTAAATATGACCAGACTAAAGTTAAGCAAAGCTCAAACATTAAAGGCCATAAAAAATTCAATTTTGGTTTGGTGAACACATCAATATTTTTAATTAATACCTGTGCTCCACCCATTGCCCAACGTAAACGTTGTTTCCACAATCCGTTTAAAGTTTCAGGCATTAAAATCCAAACCAAGGCATTCGGTTCAAAACGAATGTCCCAGCCGGCACGTTGCAATTTCCAAGTAATATCGATGTCTTCAGTCAACATATTAGGTGACCAATAGTCCACTTGGTGAACAGCGCTCTTACGAAAAGCGGTAATAACACCAGATACGGTAAATAAACGGCCAAAGGTACGCTGAGCACGTTTAATCATGCCGACAATCGAAGAAAACTCACCAACCTGAATACGACCTAATAAAGTTGAACGGGTACGGATACGCGGGTTACCCGTCACGGCTGCAACAGTCGGATTTTGAAGAAAATGACGAACCATCCACTTTGCTGCATGAGGATCAAGTAAAGCATCACCATCAATACCAATTAAAAACTCGGCATCGGTCATTAAGCTTCCAGCTTGCAACCCCATGGCTTTACCTTGGTTTTGTGCAAGATGAACAACACGGAGTTTTTCATGTTGTTCAGCTAACCGATCCAGCACTTCACCTGTGTTATCCGAACTGCCATCATTAATCGCAATCACTTCAAAATGAGGATAATCCAGTTTTAAAGCATGAGTAATCGTTTCCTCTGCATTATCCCCTTCATTAAAACAAGGAATAAGCACAGCAACTTTAGGATAGCTTTCTAATGGAGCTGGCTGATCATAAGGCGGAGCTTTACGTTCCTTCCAATAGAAAATGATCGCGCCAATCATCCATAAATACGACATAAATAATGGATAATAGAAAACGAATTTTAAGGCATGCGACCATATAGCAGCAAAGATTGTCATGTTTCAGCCTCGCCTATGGCACAAGACGAGATGATTTTTCAGCAAATGCTTTATGCATCACGTTCACGTCCGGATGATCTTTGATTGGGTCATCTGGATAGTATGCAACGTGCATTGCACCTTGCTGATAAAGTGAGTGAATTGTTGCTGCCATTTCTGTTGACGGTACCTTTTCGTTGTTGCGCCAGTTTGTTGCTTGTAGCTCAAAAACTGTTTTCTTAATGCCATTTGGATATTTTTTCACGCGATCAATCATGTCTTTATAAAATTGATCGGCGTTATCGACCTGTTCCATATAAGGCATTGCCATAATAGCCGTAAAATCATAGCGTCTTAATGACTCTTCAAGCGATTGTGAATACCAGTTTTCCGCATATGGTTTTAAGGCAACTTGCGCGTATAAGTTACGAGCTGTAAGCAAGAACGGTTCATATTGTCGCACGTCTTCAACAAGTTGCATTGCAAAATCATCTAGATATTTTGTCTTATATGCAGTCCATTTTTGCAAATCTTGATCGTTTTCACGAATTTTTGCCAAATCTGTTGGTAAGCCTTGTTTCGCATAAGCTTTTAATGCATCTGGGCTTGCATCTTCATAATCCGATAATGTGACATCGTCATGGAATAAAATTCCATTGAAAGACGCTGACTTGGCCAAATCTTGATAAATCTCACGAATAGTTTGGCGAGCCTGAGGTGAGAACGGACTTAAACGGATATAACCCATATTTAGGTGTTCACCAGCTTTTGCCTGCTCTGTCACGACTAAATCTTTTGATACCGGATCAGTTTTTGGTAATTCCCAAGCCAATAAAGGCATCCAAGCATAAATACGGCTTACAGGCGTACGGGTTTGAATTTGCCATGCTACACGGTTAAACAAGTCCGCACGCATTGGGATATGACGGTTCGGGAAATATACCATATCGGCAGAACCATTAGCATCCGGATCTGAAAATGCCTGCAAATAAACTGTATTTACACCCATCGCATTAATTCGGTCTAACAAGTGACCTAAATTTCGTTCTTGTTGTTGCGGATCCGGATCATAAATATAGTCGAGATCAATATGCATGATTTTTTGCGGACGGTTGTTATCCGTTAAGTTTAATTCACGGTTCTTAATCTCTTGAGCCAAATCATTAGTACTCATTCCGCCCTCTACCAAAATACGGCTCATATTTTGTAGAGATTGTTTCGCATGGTCTGCGCCATCATCAAGCGTGATGGTAATTGGCATACCAAGCTTTTTAGCAATTTGGACCGTTTGCATATTATAGCGACCATATGGCCACACCATAATACGTGGTGAACGTATACCATGCTCTTTAAGTAGCTGATTATTCTTTTTTAAATCATTATAAATACGAGCCTGATATTGGCTGTCATTTTCATAAGTTTTAGTTTTTACATCATAAAAACGTGTCGTTGCCGCCGGTTCAGAGTTCCCTTGCGGGTTGCCTGTAATACCGCGGTGTAAATGATAGCTATGGCTTGCAATTTCAACAAACCCGCTATCTTGCATTTCTTTGAGCTCACCCCAGCTTAAGATTTTATCACGTGGAATTTCTTCACCCGAAAAATCGACTTTCTGCCCTGCTTTTGGCTCTAACCATGAACCCACTACCGCAAGTACCACTGGGATTTTTTTAGCCTTAATAACAGGATATGCATTTTGGTAGAAAGACTGATAACCATCATCTACAGTTAATAAAACTGGCTTGGTTGGAAGTGCTGCCTTGCCCTGATGAGCACGGATTAACTGGTCTACGGTAATAAAATGGAAGCCATTTTTTTGCAACCAATCGACATGCTCAGTAAATTGTTGAGTGGTGACCGCATACTGAGGAATTAAGGCATTTTTAGTATCGGTAATTTCATGATACCCAATGACCGTAAGTGTTGAAGCATCTATTTTAGGAGGGTTAGCTAATGCCATACCTGACAAGCCTGCTAGAGCCAAGCCAAGCGTGAGGTTCAACAAAGGAGATGCAAAGCGGGTAATCATGAAATAGCGTCTCAATAGCAATATAGATTATTTATGTGAAATTTAAACTTAAGAACTAAAATTCACATTTATTTAGTTCTTAAGTTCAAACTGTCCTAACAGAACAGTTTTTCAGTTCACCTTTATAATTAAATAAACTGAAAATAATCTTAAATATTTAAAAAGCTAAAATATAAATATCGAATATATTTATATTTAAAGCTTATAGATAAAGTCGAGCTCTAAACGGTTTGATTTCAATCATCGCGAGTTTTTACATCAAATAATTCAATTTCAAAAATCAAATTTGAGTTTGCCGGAATAATTTTACCCATTTTGCGTTCGCCATAAGCCAAATGAGCAGGAACCATAAGTTTACGTTTTCCGCCAACTTTCATTCCCATAATGCCTTGGTCCCAACCTTTAATCACACGGCCTGTACCAATAACACACTCGAAATAATTTCCGCGGTCAAGGGAAGAGTCGAATTTAGTGCCGTCTTCTAACCAACCTGTATAGTGAGTCGTAATTAAGGCACCTTTAACCGCTTCTTTACCTTCGCCTACTTTTAAATCGATAATTTCTAATTCAGTGATCATAATCTTCCCATTCGTTTAATTTCACAGCTCAGACTTGATCTTTAGTCTAGCAAGTGAATTTGTAAAATTTGTTGCGCTTTTCAGTTTTACTGTAATTGGGTCCACACGACATTCGCTTGGCCCTTGTCACTTAACAAAGTCCATTCGTTGTCCATAACATTTAACTGAAGCTGCATGGTACGCTCACAAAGCTGCTCTAACTCTGCTGTACTTTCAGGTGCTAGCTGCCAAACTTGAACATTACTCAATGTTTTAATTTTACTGTTTCTCTTCCACCAATCTTCAACTTGTGAACCATAAGCGACAATTGCCACAGTTTTACAACGGGCACTGGCTTTTTTCACTTTATCTTCAGACGGTAAACCAACTTCAATCCAGGTTTCTAACTGTCCTGTTAAGTCTTTTTGCCAAAGTGCAGGCTCATCGGTTTCAAAAAGGTCTTTGGTAAACTCAAGGCTATCACTTGCGAAACGTGCAAAAGCCATGACACGAACCATTAATCGTTCTAAAGTTTCAGAAGGATGTAAGGCAAGCGTCAGTTGATAATCGCCATAAATATGGTCATCCATATTGGCAATATTCAGATCTGCTTTATAAATTGTTGCTTTAAGCGCCATAGTTAATATGTCCAAAAATTTGGCGCTAAGAATACTCGATTTTAATTAAAAAATTATAGAAAAAACTCAGTAATGTAAAACTTCTTATCCTCTCCATTTGCATCTTATTTCAAAACATCTAACCACTTTCAAAGTTGGCGGGCTTTTTGCTTGAAAGGGGTTGTATTCCTCTCTTGATTTGATGACTTATGTGGCAAAAACTTAAACGTAGTTTATTTCTACAAGTCCTCTGCGCTCTCTTCCTCGGTATTGCAGTAGGTCTTGCTTTTCATGATTTCTCCCTAGCTTTAAAACCTCTTGGTGATGGTTTTATTTCTCTCATTAAAATGTTGATTGCCCCGATTGTATTCTGTGTAGTGGTACTGGGAATCTATGGTGCAAACGATATTAAAAAAATGGGCAAAGTCGGTGCAAAAACGATTCTTTATTTTGAAGTGGTCACGAGTATTGCTTTAATTTTGGGAATTATTGTTGCTTATGTCTTTAAACCGGGCGTCGGTATGAATATCGATATTACTCATTTAGATGCTAAAGATTTAAGTACCTATACCGAACGTGCTCATGACATGCATACAGGTTCAGAGTTTTTACTCAATATTATTCCGAAAACATTTACTGCCGCTTTTGCTAACGGCGATATTTTACAAGTTTTACTCATCGCTATTTTATTTGGCGTTTCCCTACTGTTAATTCCTAAACATTTAGCGGAGTTGGTTCGTCAAGCGCTTGAAGCTTTTTCGGAAGTCTTCTTTAAAATTATGGGACTCATTATTCGCTTGGCACCGATTGGTGTATTTGGTTCAGTTGCTTATACCACTGCAAAATTTGGTTTAGATTCACTCCTGCAACTCGGTTATTTAGTTTTACTCTTTTATGCGACTTGCATTTTATTTGTTGTCATTATTTTGGGTTCAATTTTAAAACTCACCGGACTGAATATCTTTAAATTTGTCGGCTATTTTAAAGATGAACTCGCTATTGTTTTAGGGACAGCCTCTTCTGATTCTGTTTTACCCCAAATCATGAAAAAGCTTAAAAACTTGGGAATTAAAGATTCAACAGTCGGTCTGGTTATTCCTACTGGTTATTCTTTTAATTTAGACGGCTTTTCAATTTATTTAACATTAGGCGTGATCTTTATTGCACAGGCCTGCAATATCAATCTCTCCATGCACGACTTACTGGCTATTTTATTGGTTTCGCTTATTACATCAAAAGGCGCACACGGCATTCCGGGGTCAGCCTTAGTGATTCTTGCTGCAACACTTTCCGTAATTCCAAGTTTACCTGCAATTGGTTTGGTACTTTTACTATCTGTAGACTGGTTTATCGGAATTATCCGTGCCTGCACCAACTTAATTGGTAACTGTGTAGCGACCGTAGTCATTGCCCATTGGGAAAAAGACATCGATCATGCACAAGCGAAACAAGTACTTAATATAAAAAATTAAATCTCTCATAGAGAATATTGAAGTACTTCAATGTTCTCTATTGTTCAATTCTGCAAGCTAATAGTTCAGTTTCAAATGCCAGCCAGTCATGTTCATGTTGGCTAATCATTTCAATGCGGTTATCAATGCCCTCTTCACCAGACTTATAGTTAAACCGCTCAGGATTAAAGTTAAAGGTCTTCCATCCCTGATCTGTATTAAAAATTCCCTTAATACGTAGCCAGTCTTGTTGTGCACACAACACATCGAGCAAAGTATAAAACTCAAATTTCCAACGCTTAGGAAATTTCCAACCCGCGACCATATAACCCTGCGCCGACTCGACATAATGATAAGGCAGTTGGTGAATTTCTTTTGCAACTTCGGCTTCAGTCATTTGCTTTTGCAGCTTGAGTAAAGGCTGTATAGAGCGTGCAGTTAAACGCGCAGGCACATCAATTTGCGCCAGTTCAAGTTGACCATGTTCAGTCTTTAGCCATTGTTGCTGATAAGGTTGGTATTCTTCTTTAAGCTCAACAAGTGCCTGTTCATCTTCAAAAGTCATGGTATCGGCATGAGAGACCACCACAATCTGTGCAGCTTTTAATTGGTCTTCATATAGGTTTTGCTTGACCCAATTGGTGTCATGCAAACGACTACCATCAACCACAGTCACTAGTGCACGCATAGCTAAGCTGTTTTGCCAATGTGGTTCCGTTAACTGATCAAATAATTGCGAAGGATGTCCAAGCCCTGTAGGTTCAATAAAGAGTCGGTCTGGCTTTTGTTCACTTAACAAGCGAGCCAAAGCAATATGCATAGGAAGTTGGCTACTACAACATAAACAGCCGCCCAATAGTTCTTTGACTGCATAACCTTGATCTTGAGGTAGGAGTTGTTGATCGACTCCGATTTGCCCAAATTCATTCATTAAGACAGCCCACACTTCATCTTTCGGTTTCTGACTTAATAAATGTTGCAATAATGTCGTTTTCCCTGCTCCTAAAAACCCTGAAATAATATGGGTAGGAACAGTTTTTTGGGCAATCAGTTTCACAAGCGGCTCAAATCAACAAGGTTTAAAAACTAAGAAAGGTATATCACTGTTTAATTAGCATGAAAATAATTTTTCACTTTGAAGATATACTTTTCAATTATCAGGCTAAAGCACCAAATATGTGACATACATCTCATCAATTATCTAAATTAACTTTAGAAAAATAATAATTAAACGAAATATCCTATTTATGGACATTCACAATTCATGCCAGAGTGTTTTGTTTACGTAACTAACTTGCTTTTTTTTTACTCAATACGAAATATTCTTTCACATTTTTAGCGCTCAAGTAGCGCTTTAATTTTACAGTAGACGCACATAAACGGACGTTATATTTCATATTGTTAAGATAGGCGTAATAGATTGTTAAGTTAATTGATGTAATCCCAAGCTCGGCTTAGCATGTGTCCTAGCTTAATCATTCAGCCCTATATGTTCTATGTAGGTCAGAACGATTAGGTTTGATTTATTTTTTAATGAATTTAAGGATGCCATAAAATGAAATTAGCTAAAACTTTACTCGCTACTACCCTAGCTTTAACTGCTGCTTCAACTTTCGCTGCTTCTAAGCACGACCAAGCACATAACACTGCTGGTGAAGAAAAAGTTGTTGTTTCAACTCAAGAGCAAGCAAACACTGCAAATGCTGCTTCTGACGCTGTAGGTTCTGCTTCTGAAGCTGCTCCTGCAACTCGTTAATTATCTCTGCACTCTCCTCCAAGCTCAGAGATAATTTTACTGAAACGAAACAGGATGTTAAATTTCGGTGAAGAAAAAAGATCGAACCATGCTGCGGTTCGATCTTTTTTTTAAGAAGTTTTCTTATACATGCTACAAGAAGGGTTATGATTCTCTTGTAGGCGTAACACCTTACGATGTTCAGCCGCTTCAAATCGGCAACGTTTCCACTCGGTATCTAAATTTAATTTAGGCACTTCGCGTGGTTTACCATGCTCATCAACCGCAACCATCGTGAAATAACAGCTATTGGTATGACGAACGGTACGCTTTTGAATATTTTGAGCTTCCACACGGATACCCACTTCCATTGAAGTACGTCCCACATGGTTCACACTCGCTAAAAATGTAACGAGTTCACCTACATAAATAGGTTCTTTAAAATTTACTTTGTCTACAGACAACGTTACGACATAACTGCCTGAATAACGACTTGCACAAGCATAGGCTACTTGGTCTAGCAACTTTAGAATTGTTCCACCATGAACATTACCTGAAAAATTTGCCATGTCCGGTGTCATTAAAACTGACATGGTTAATTCTGACTGATCGTCAGTTACGGTTGTCATTTCATCTAATGTAGGCATGACTCAACTCTGTCTCAAACAAGCTCAGAAAACATTATGGTTGATAATTCACAAAAAAAACATGCTTAAATCCACAACATAGCATCGTATTTTTTAATATTGTTAATTCTTTTTTTGAACGAATATTTTTTAAGCTATTATTTTTAATAATTTTTTAGTTTTTCTTAAATAGACAGTTATTGAGCGGTCAAAAATAATCAAAAGATGCTATGCCATTTTGTTCCATTTTAAATGACACAGCATCGTTTTATATGAGGTTCATTATACTTTATGGATCAGTCCGGTAACGCCATTAATAATCATATCAACAGCAATCGTACCGATTAATAAAGCAGATAAACGCCCGACAATATCGAAATAACGATCGATATATTTTGCATGTTTGTAACGCAAATGATCATGTGAAAATTTCATCAAGATCAAAATACTGCATGTTAAAAACATGGTAAACCCGATCACAAGTGCCGCAGCACCAATCGACATTTCAATACCTGTCACCACAGCTGCACTAATGGTTCCCGGCCCAATCATAAAAGGCATGGCGATAGTGCCGGCCAAATGTTCAGGTGCACCGCGCATTTCACCAATGGTATCTGCACCCTGAAACACATAGCGGTAACCAATCACCAAAAAGATAAGACCACCAAAAATCTGGAAAGCCTCAAAGCGTACATTCAGGTATTTACTAAAGATTGCTTCACCGCCCCATGCAAACAACATAAAGACGATATAAGCAATCAAGCTCCCTTGAATTAAGGCTTTGTTAAATACCTTGGTTTCTGAATGGCGGATGAGGCCAATCATATAAATGCTCATTAAAAAAGGATTGAGCAAAGAGAAAAATAAAGCAAAAGAATGCAGATATGGTGAAACCATGCATATTCCCCTTAAGCTTGTGGATCTGGGAATAATGGACGGTTCCCAGGGCTAATACGATTAATATGTAAAAACGTCATATGTCTTTCATATTTATCTAAAATGTCATTAATAACCTGTTCTTTACTGTAACCCACAAGGTCGTTGTCTTGAGAACCTTCATAAAGATAGGTTTCGAGACGGTAATAGAACTGTTTGCCTCGTTTTACACGCTGACTAAAGTTAGGTGCGCTATAACGAACAGGCCAAATCTGATAAACGAAGTTTTGCTCTTCTTCCAAATGAATAGTGATATCGAGATGATATAGCGCCTCTTCATCTTCAAGTGGTGTTTGCTGCACATCTACGTTCATACCTTGCTTAATGAGTTCATCGGCAACAGCTTGAACGGCAGGTTTGCAAACGGTATCGAGCATTCGTCTGGTTTCAGTCGTTCCCGGATGATGCATAACCCGAGTCAAACGCTGTTTCCAATTGAGAATGTCGACGTTACCCACAACAGGTGCCGCGTTCATACTTCGACTAGCATGCCTGTAGTCTTCAAGTCTGAGCGACTTATAAAGCCCCGCCATGACAAGGAACATCACGAAACTAAACGGCAGTCCCATAATAATGGTTGCATTCTGCAAAGCGGTAATCCCGTTGGTCATCAGCATAGCGAGTGTTAATAACCCAATGGCAATTGCCCAAAACACGCTTAACCAACGCGGCGCATCATTATCAATATGGGTAAGCTTGGTCGTGAAGTTACCTAAAACCAATGCACCCGAATCGGCAGAAGTCACATAGAATAAAAGGCCCGTCACTGTTGCGACTGAAGCAATAAAGGTAAAACCCGGGTACTGCGCTAACAGGTCATAAAAACCATGTGCCGGATTAGATAATACCGTTGCAGCTAAAGTCTGGTTGCCTTCAAAAATAACACTGTGCAATGCGCTATTACCAAAAATGGATAACCACGTTAAGGTAAATAACAGAGGAATAATTAAAGTCCCGCACACAAACTCACGAATAGTACGGCCTCTAGAAATACGGGCCAAAAACAAACCTACAAATGGCGACCAAGCAATCCACCATGCCCAGAAGAACAAGGTCCAACTGCTCATCCAATCTTTAGGTTGCTCAAAAGCAAAACTTTGTAAGGCTAAGGTTGGGAAGCGAGTTAAATAATCACCAATATTTTGTACTAGCGCATTGAGTAAAAACTCGGTATTGCCCAAGAACAAAATAAACAGTAAAAGACCAATCGATACATAAATATTGATTTCAGACAAAATCCGAAGGCCTTTATTCACTCCGGATGTCACTGAAATAATACTAATACCGACTGCAATGGCAATGAGTGCAAACTGCATCCAGATATTCTCTGGCAGTCCTAATAAAACATGTAAACCATAGTTCAGCTGTACCACGCCAATCCCGCAGGTGGTCGCAATACCAAAAATTGTCCCGATGACGGCAGCAGTATCTACACTATGGCCGATGGCCCCATTAATCCTGTTCCCAAAAATTGGGTAAAGTGCAGAACGAATGGTAAGCGGCAAGTTATAGCGATAACTGAAATAACCAAGTGCCATACCAATCAAGGCATACATACACCATCCGGTCAAACCATAGTGAAACAGCGTCCACACCATACTTTGGCGTGCCGCTTCATAGGTCTGACCTACGCCGACAGGCGGCTGCATATAATGAGATAATGGCTCAGCCACCGAGAAGAACATTAAATCGATACCAATACCTGCCGAAAACAGCATGGCAGACCAACTCAGTAAACTAAACTCAGGCTTTGAGTGTTTAGGACCAAGTTTAATCTCACCATACCGTGAGCAGGCAATGAAAATTACAAACACCATATACAGCGTTGCAGCCAGTAAATAGTACCAGCCAAAGGTTGACGTTACCCACGCGAGGACGGTGTTAATGGTTCGATTTGCGAAATCGTTAAATAAAAAAGTAACGAGAGAAAAGATTAAAATGATTAGAGCTGAAATATAAAAAACCACACGGTTAAGCGGGTCTTTTTTAGATTTAGATAATGTTAAATCATCAACTGCTCTTGGATTATCTGTTGCCATACAATCCTCAAGGAATAGAAGAAAAATAAAATATTCAATTTAGTCTTTTCACTATTTAACAATAATGAAAAGACTGCTTTGAACGCAAAAAATATAAATAAATGTGATGAACCAAGGTTATAAAACCTCGGTCACTTTGTTCTGGTCACAATTCGATGGAATAGAAATGTCTTTTGAAATAGCTAACTGCTTTTTCGCAACATTCGGGTCAAAATCATCTTGCTTTAAGGCTTTGGCTAAACCAAACATATAAAGCAAAATAATCACAGAAAATGGTAAACCACATAACACCACTGCACTTTGCATGGAGTTAAAACTACCTGCTAATAATAAGCCGATACTTACAATGGTAATGACCACAGACCAAAAGATGCGTAACCAGATCGGTGAATCACTATCACTGGTGCCCCCTTTCGAGGACAAATTGGCGATCATTAGTGTACCAGACCCAACCGGTGTCAAAAATAAAACGAAACAAATTACAACAACAATCCCGGCAATATACGGATTAAACGGGAGATATTCGAGTAATTTGAATAATGACAATGCAGGGTCACTTAAAACCATATCACCTAAAACTTTCTGTTTTTGATTGAGAATTAAATGAATTGCAGTATTTCCAAAAATCGAGATCCAAGCCAAGGTAAAACCTAATGGAATAAGGCATACACCCAAAACCACTTCTCGAATAGTTCGGCCTTTGGAAATGCGGGCAATAAACATTCCTACAAAAGGTGCCCAAGCAATCCACCATGCCCAATAAAACACAGTCCATGAACCCAACCAGCCACTGGCTTTTTGATTGTATAAATACATATCAAAACTTTTACCCATAAAATTATTAAGGTAATCGCCCGTATTTTGTACAAGACCATTTAACAAATGGTTAGTCGGTCCGGTTAAAAATACAAATAAAAGCAAAGCATAGAGTAAACGTAAATTAATACGCGATAACCACGCTAAGCCTTTTTCAATCCCGATCACTGTAGTGACTGTCGCCACAAACATCATGATTAAAACTGCAGTGATTAAAGTTGCAGAGCTATGCGGTATTTCAGGAATTAAATAACAAATGCCTGAAACCAATACCAAAGCACCAATACCTAAGTTGGTCACCAAAGAAATTACGGTTGCTAAAATACCAAAGCCATCGACAAAATCACCTACCAGCCCATGAACTCGCTCTCCAAAAATTGGATAGAGTGCCGAACGTAGTGCGAGTGGTAAATCTTGTCTAAAGGCAAAATAACCTAATGTCACACCTAGCAAGGCATAAAGTACCCAGCCATGAATCCCCCAGTGCAAAAAGCTATAGGTCATGGCATTGCGGGCGGCCTGAATAGTACCTGCCTCACCTTCTGGCGGTCTTAGAAAATGGTCAACAGGTTCAGCAACACCATAATAAAGTAGCGCGATACCAATACCTGCCGAAAACAGCATTGAGGTCCAAGCCAAATAACCAAACTCAGGTTTGTCGTGGTCTTTTCCTAAAGGAATCTGTCCCACTTTTGAGAAGGCAAGCCAAGCCACAAAGCCTAAACACAGCACAATCACCAACATGTAATACCACCCGAAAAAGTGGTTTACCTGCTCTTGCACATAGGTCAGCCAAAACTGACTTTTTTCTGGAAACAGCACAAATAATAGGCCAAAAATGCCGATACTGACTGCCGAACTCCAAAATACAAAACGATTTAACCGAATATGGTCTGAAGAATATCCATCACTTTTCAACACCATCTTATTGCTCCTTGCAATCGGTGTATTTTTTCCAAAATAACGTGATAAGTACCGGACTTATGCGCATCATCCTATCCGTAAGAACTTCTGATTCTATCTCTTCTACCCCGAAGTAAGATTCAAAAATTCATTGATTTTTACACATCATACTTGTTATTGATTGAACGTTCAATCAATAACAAGTATGATAAAAAAAGTGCTATGATGCTCTGCAAGTTAACATGCTGAATTTAAAGCACCCGTAAAAGTGCTGATGTGGACAATCATGACAAAACGCAGAGTAAAACCAGAGCATGTGCGCCGTGAAGAGATTATGAACGCTGCACTCGACGTAATTTATGAAGTGGGGTTATCCAATACCACCATTGCACAAATTGCAAAAAAAGCCGAGTTGTCGACCGGTATTGTCAGCCATTACTTTGGCGACAAACAAGGGTTAATAAATACCTGTATGCAAGAAATGCTCAATGTTTTGCGTCGGAAAACCGAACAGTACAGAGCAGAAGCAGATTCGCATCCGGAAAGCCAGATTAAGGCAATTATTGACTCTAACTTTGACATTAGTCAGGTAAATGAAAAAGCAATGCGGGTCTGGTTAGACTTTTGGTCTGCAAGCATGCATGTACCGGACCTGAGCCGTTTGCAAAAGATTAATGATCAACGCCTGTATTCCAACTTGAAGTTTTATTTTCTCAAGTTAATGGATGAACAACAGGCCAGTGTTGCCGCAAGAGGTCTGGCAGCATTGATTGATGGATTATGGCTACGTGGCAGTTTAAGCCGTCACAATGAATTTGACAGCGAACTGGCCCGTTCCATTGCTTACGATTATGTAAAAACGCAATTGCAATTTGCGAACAAGCCTTTGCAGGAGAGACAAAATGAGTGATGTACAAGTTCATCAATTGTATATCCATGGACGCTACGTTGAAGCAACCAGTGGTAAAACATTTAATAGTATTAACCCTGCCAACGGCGAAATTATCGCGACTCTTCAACAGGCATCTGAACAAGATATTGAAGCTGCTGTAAAAAGTGCCCAACAAGGACAAAAAATCTGGGCAGCCATGACCGCTATGGAGCGTTCACGTATTTTACGCCGTGCTGTCGATATTCTCCGTGAACGTAATGATGAGCTTGCCCGTCTTGAAACACTCGACACCGGTAAAGCCTACAGCGAAACATCTACCGTCGATATTGTGACTGGTGCAGATGTACTCGAATACTACGCAGGACTTGCAACAGCTATTCAGGGCGAACAAGTTCCGCTTCGCGAATCAAGTTTCTTTTATACACGCCGCGAACCTTTAGGCGTAGTTGCAGGTATTGGTGCCTGGAACTATCCAATCCAAATCGCTTTATGGAAATCTGCCCCTGCCCTTGCTGCCGGCAATGCCATGATTTTCAAGCCAAGCGAAACAACCCCGCTTACTGCATTAAAACTTGCAGAAATCTATACAGAAGCTGGTTTACCAGACGGCGTATTTAACGTGGTACAAGGTGCCGGTCGTGAAATCGGTCAATGGCTCACAGAACATCCTGTGATTGAAAAAATCTCATTCACAGGTGGTGTAGAAACTGGCAAAAAAGTGATGGCAAGTGCTGCTGGCTCTACACTAAAAGAAGTGACTATGGAGCTTGGTGGGAAGTCACCACTCATTATTTGTGAAGATGCTGACCTTAACCGTGCCGCAGACATTGCGGTTATGGCCAACTTCTTTAGCTCAGGTCAAGTATGTACCAACGGTACGCGTGTCTTTGTTCCAAAATCACGTTTAGCCGACTTTGAAAAAGCGGTTGTAGAACGTGTAAAACGTATTCGTATTGGTGACCCAATGGCTGAAGACACAAACTTCGGGCCACTCACTAGCTTCCCACATATGGAAAAAGTGTTGTCTTTCATTGAGTCAGGCAAACAACAAGGCGCTAAAGTATTAATCGGTGGTGGTCGTGCGACAGAAGGCGAACTTGCCAAAGGCGCTTATGTACTACCGACTGTATTTAGCGACTGCACTGACCAGATGGCGATTGTTCAAGAAGAAATTTTTGGACCTGTCATGAGCATCTTAAGCTATGAAACCGAAGCAGAAGTGATTCAACGTGCCAACGACACGACCTTTGGTCTAGCTGCCGGTGTGGTCACTCAAGATATTAGCCGCGCTCATCGCATTATTCACCAAATTGAAGCTGGTATTTGCTGGATTAACACTTGGGGTGAATCACCTGCCGAAATGCCAGTTGGTGGCTACAAGCAATCTGGTGTGGGCCGCGAAAATGGCTTAACCACGCTTGGGCACTATACCCGTATCAAATCTATTCAAGTTGAACTTGGCGATTATCAAAGCATTTTTTAATGCCTCAATCGCTCTAAAACCTTCAACCTAAATCACATATGCCGAGCAGTCTTTATAGATTGCTCAGGCAAACTGTTAGTAAAAAAAGGATAGTTATGAATATTAAAGAATATGATTACATTATTATTGGCGCAGGATCTGCCGGAAATGTACTCGCTGCGCGTCTTACTGAAGACAAAGATACCACTGTTTTACTGCTAGAAGCAGGTGGACCAGATTATCGCTTGGATTTCCGTACACAAATGCCGGCAGCTTTGGCCTACCCTCTTCAAGGTCGTCGCTATAACTGGGCTTATTTAACTGACCCAGAGCCACACATGAACAACCGTCGTATGGAGTGTGGTCGTGGTAAAGGCTTAGGTGGCTCATCTTTAATTAATGGTATGTGCTATATCCGCGGTAACGCAATGGATTTAGAACAATGGGCGACCCATAAAGGCCTTGAAAACTGGACTTATGCCGACTGTTTGCCTTACTACAAAAAAGCCGAGACTCGTGACATTGGTGGCAACGACTATCATGGTGATAGCGGCCCTGTATCAGTGGCTACACCCAAAAATGGCAATAATGTACTGTTCCATGCAATGGTTGAAGCAGGTGTACAGGCAGGTTACCCACGTACTGACGATTTAAACGGTTATCAGCAAGAAGGTTTTGGTCCAATGGACCGTACGGTTACGCCTAAAGGCCGCCGTTCAAGTACCGCACGTGGTTATTTGGATATGGCAAAAGGTCGTCCAAACCTCACTATTTTAACTCACGCGACGACCAACAAAATCTTGTTTAATCAAAAGCAAGCAATTGGTGTTGAATATATTATTGGTGCTGATCAAAACAACTTGCAACGTGCCTTGGTTAAACGTGAAGTATTACTTTGTGCAGGCGCAATTGCGTCACCGCAAATTTTACAGCGTTCAGGTGTAGGTCAAAGTACCTTCTTAAAATCAATGGATATTGATGTGGTTCATGATTTGCCGGGCGTGGGTGAAAACTTGCAAGATCACTTGGAAATGTACTTACAGTATAAATGTAAGCAACCCGTTTCTTTATACCCTGCTTTAAAATGGTATAACCAACCTGCCATTGGTGCCGAGTGGCTATTCAATGGTACAGGTATTGGCGCAAGTAACCAGTTTGAAGCTGGTGGATTTATCCGTAGTTCGGATGAATTTAAGTGGCCAAACATTCAATACCATTTCTTGCCAGTAGCTATTAACTACAATGGTAGTAATGCAGTAAAAGAACATGGCTTCCAAGCACACGTGGGTTCAATGCGTTCACCTTCACGCGGTCGTATCAAACTTAAATCGAAAGACCCGTTTGCGCATCCAAGTATCTTGTTTAACTACATGTCGACTGAACAAGACTGGCGTGAGTTCCGTGATGCAATCCGTATCACGCGTGAAATCATGCATCAACCTGCGCTTGCCCCATATCGTGGTGATGAAATTAGCCCGGGCAAACATTTGCAGACAGATGCAGAGCTTGATGACTTTGTTCGTAACCATGCAGAAACAGCTTACCACCCGTCTTGTAGCTGTAAGATGGGCGAAGACGAAATGGCTGTTGTAGATGGTCAAGGCCGTGTACACGGTATGAATGGTTTGCGTGTAGTTGATGCCTCAATTATGCCGCTGATTATTACCGGTAACTTAAATGCAACCACCATTATGATTGCCGAGAAAATTGCAGACCAAATTCGTGGACGCGAAGCGTTACCACGTTCGACTGCACCATTCTATGTAGCATCATAAAATCTTTAAGGGCATATTTCTTATGCAGGAATATGCCCTTAATTTATTATTTATAGCACTCATATTAATAAGAACTATGTATGACAGAAAAATAAGGTCATGCAAGGATATTAATTACATCAATAGGTCATAAATTAAAAATTCACCTATTTTTATCGAAGCATATCCTTCAAATGGCTTAAGTTTAACCAAATTTGTTTTATTAATTTATTTTCAATTACTTACAATAAAATTAAAACTAAAAATAATCTTATAAAAGTTTAATTTGATCAAATATAAATCATATTTATGATTTTAATAGAACCCATTTATTATAAAAATTGTATTGTCAATGCAAAATTAGTCTAAAATATAGAGTGTTTGCGATAATCCCAAGTAATTTTTCTTTTTTCAAAGTTCTCTGTTTTGGAGAATTTTACTTTCGCATTTATATCCGTTTTGTCTGGATACGCTGTCTAGGTTTCCTCACACCTTAAGTGACTCAAATAACTTATTTTAAGGTCCCCCTTACATGAAAAAGTTTTTGAAATACCTTCTGGTATTAATCATTCTTATTTTAATTGCGGGTATTGTTTTCTTGTTTAGACCGATTGCGTCAAAACAAGTACAAACTGCAAAAGATGAGCCAGTTGTTGATGCTGTTCTTGTTGGCGGCGGTATCATGAGTGCCACTCTCGGTACTTATTTCACTGAGCTTGAACCGAATTGGCAAATTCGTATGTTTGAGCGTCTTGATCAAGTTGCTCAAGAAAGTTCAAACGGCTTTAACAATGCCGGAACAGGCCACTCTGGCTTTATGGAAATGAACTATACCGAAGAGAAAAACGGTAAGATGGAAATTGCCAAAGCTGAAAAAGTTGCTTCTCAGTTTGAAGTTGCTAAACAGTTCTGGTCATATCAGGTAAAACAAGGCGTTTTAGCTGAACCAAAAACATTCATTAACCCAGTTCCACACATTGCTTTTGTTTGGGGCGATAACGTTAAATTCTTAGAAAAACGTTATGCTGCCATGATTCAAAGCCCGCTTTTCAAAGGCATGAAATTTACTGAAGACCCAGCTGTGATTAAACAATGGGCGCCTTTAGTCATGACCGATCGTGATCCAACTCAAAAAGTTGCAGCGACTCGTATGGAAGTTGGTTCTGACGTGAACTATGGTTCAATCACTAAACAATTAGTGAATCACTTAAACCAAAACCCTAACTTCAAATTACAGACTTCAACTGAAGTGACTGGCATCAGCCAAAATGATGACAAAACTTGGACGGTGTCTTTCAAAAATTTGAAAACTGGTAAAACAGACCACGTTAAAACGCGTTTTGTATTTATCGGTGCAGGTGGTGCCGCGGTTAAATTATTGCAACTTACTGGTTTACCAGAAGCGAAACAATATGCTGGCTTCCCTGTAGGTGGTGAGTTCTTAATTACTGACAACCCAGCAATTACTGCTCAGCACACAGCGAAAGTATATGGTCGTGCGGAACTTGGTGCGCCTCCAATGTCTGTACCACATATTGATACACGTTATATCGACGGTAAAAAATATGTATTGTTTGGACCATTTGCAACGTATTCAAACAAGTTCCTAAAAAATGGTTCTCAACTTGACTTACTTGCTTCAACAAATAAAAGCAATGTTTTACCAATGACCACTGTTGGCTTGGAAAACCTTGATCTTGTTAAATACTTGGTGAGCCAAGTGATGATGTCAGATGAAGACCGTCTCAATGAACTTCGTAAATACTACCCAGATGCGAAAGCTGAAGACTGGCGTTTAAGCCAAGGTGGTCAACGTGTTCAGATCATCAAAAAAGAACCGGGTAAACCTGCAACACTTCAATTCGGTACAGAAATCTTTGCATCTAAAGATGGCGCTGTAACTGCATTGTTAGGTGCGTCTCCGGGTGCTTCGACTTCTCCATACATCATGCTTAACTTGCTTGAAAAAGCTTTCCCTCAGCAAACTGAAGGTAAGTGGAACCAGAAGCTTCATGAAATTGTGGTTTCTTATAAACAAGACTTAAGCAAAGACCCTGTGTTACTCGACAAAGTTCGTCAGTACACAAGCTCTACGCTTGGCTTGAACTATACATCTCCGTTCAAAGCTGCAAACGATGAAACTGCTGCTGCCCCTGTTGCAAAAGCAAACTAAGTTTGATGATGTATAAGTAAAATATCAAAAGGATGAATTTCGATTCGTCCTTTTGTTTTTTAAGACTTCTGTTGAGATATTTAGACTTGCCATGACGCCTTTAAAATCATCACCTCGCCTCTTACCGTTTTGTTTTAAGCTCGTACTTGTTTTGCTACTGGCTTATCTTTTGTTAAGTGGGTTTTATATGTGGATGATTGGCGGTACAGCTATTTACGTCAGCTCAGCCGTGTTATTTGTCATTACTGCCTATTCTTTTAAGCTCGGTAAATATCAAAAACTGTGTTCTGTTTTAAATGTGCTCATGAGTGCACTCGCGTTATATTTCAGCACGGCTCATCTATTTTTCTCCCCTATCCAGTTCTTTATATTTTTACCTGCGCTATTTTTTGTTGTGTTGGCTTTTACTCAAGTAAGTAAAGTTCGTAGTTTATCTAAAGTACTCATATTAATTAGTTTATTGATTTGGTCAGGCGTACATTTTACGCAGCTTGAACAACTTAAAGCGTATTATCAAACACAGCATACTGGTGAAAGCTGGCAGCAATACGGCGCGCTATAAGACTATTTTTAGTCTGTATACTTCATGAATATCTATTTTCTTTTTCACATGAAGTTCATCAGTAAAACTGAACAGCATTTACAGAATTCCTTTTAAGAAAAAATATTCATAACAATCTAATTTATTTAGAAATATATCGAGCATATTCGCGATTGAATAGCATTCGTCTACACGCTAGATTAGCTGAATTATTTTTCTCCCTTTACGTTGTAATTTATGAAAATTTTAGATGGCGGTTTAGGCCGTGAATTGGCTCGCCGTGGCGCTCCGTTTCGTCAACCTGAGTGGTCTGCGCTTGCACTCATTGAAGCACCTGAAACAGTAAAAGAAGTCCACCTCGACTTTATCAACGCTGGTGCAGAAGTCATTACAACCAATAACTATGCGGTTGTGCCATTTCATATTGGTCAAGAACGTTTTGAAACTGACGGCGTGCGTTTAATTAATGTTGCGATTGAACAAGCAAAAAATGCAGTTAAAGAAAGCGGCAAAAATGTCAAAATCGCAGGCTGCTTACCACCGTTATTTGGTTCTTACCGCGCCGACTTGTTCCAACCGGAACAGGCTAAAAATCTTGCTGAGCCAATTATTAACACATTGGCACCAGAGGTAGATTTCTGGCTCGCTGAAACTCAATCATGCTTAAAAGAAGTTGAAACAGTCCATGCATTATTGCCACAAGATGGTAAGGACTATTGGGTGTCATTTACGCTACAAGATGAGATTAAACAAGAACAAGCTTTACTTCGTTCTGGCGAAAATATGCAACAAGTGGCTGACTTTATAAAGCAGTCAAATGCCAAAGCAGTATTGTTTAACTGCTGCCAACCTGAAGTGATCTTGCAAGCGATTAACGAAATTAAAGGACTTATTCCTGAGTCTGTGCAAATTGGTGCTTATGCCAACGCGTTCCCACCACAAGATGAAAGCGCTACTGCTAACGATGGTCTGGATGAAATTCGTAAAGACTTAGACGCTCCTGCTTATCTTACTTTTGCTAAACAATGGCAGCAAGCAGGTGCAAGTTTAGTGGGTGGTTGCTGTGGTATTGGACCAGAACACATTGCTGAACTTTCTCAATTTTTTAAAGAATAAATACCATGTCTGCTGCCAAAATCGGATTACTGTCTCTTACAGCGCTGGTATTTAGTTCTATGGTGGGGTCAGGCGTATTTAGCCTCCCCCAAAATATGGCTCAAGTCGCCAACGGCTCTGCCCTTCTTGTTGCATGGCTCATTACCGGAGTCGGCATTATTTTCTTGGCTCTCTCATTGTTGCATTTAACCCGTCAACGACCAGATCTAGATGGCGGTATTTATAACTATGCACGCGAAGGCTTTGGAGACCTCATCGGGTTTTGCTCGGCGTGGGGCTATTGGTTGTGTACTACCATTGGTATTGTCGGTTATGTAGTGATTGCCTTTTCAGGTGTCGGCATGTTTACCGACAGCAAAGACCACGTTATTTTTGGTGAAGGTAATACGCTCTACTCACTGATTGGATCAAGCATTTTTGTATGGCTGGTGCACTGGTTAGTAAGCCGAGGTATTAAGGAAGCTGCGATTGTGAATTTACTGGCAACCATTGCCAAAATTATTCCAATGGTGGTTTTCATCTTCTTTACCTTCATTGCCTTTAAGTTTGATCTATTCAAACTCAACTTAAATGATTTTTCTTTAAAAGTTCCCCTTTGGCAGCAAGTAAAAGACCTGATGCTCATTACCCTTTGGGTATTTACCGGTATTGAAGGTGCGGTGGTTTTATCATCACGTGCAAAAAATCGTCATGACATTGGCAAAGCGACCATTTTAGGTGTGTTGCTGGCATTAAGTTTTTACGTGATGGTCACAGTATTGGCTTATGGTGTAGTGAGCCGTGAAGTGCTTGCAGGCATGCATAACCCATCTATGGCGACCATTTTGCAGCAACTCATCGGTCTACCGGGTACCATTATTATTACCATTGGGCTTATTATTTCAGTTTCATCGTCTTATTTAAGCTGGACGTTATTTGCCACTGAAATTCCATATCTAGCTGCAAAAAATGGCGCATTCCCAAAACTATTTTTAAAGAATAACCAAAATAATGTGCCGATTTCATCACTATGGCTAACTACTATGGTGGTGCAAGGTTCTTTGATTGCCGTGTATTTTTTTAATAAAAACTACACTCAGCTTTTATTGATTTCATCGGTAATGATTTTGCTACCTTATTTTCTGGTATCGGCTTTTTATCTTAAAGAATCTATTCGCCACAAACGTACGCCGCATATTGCCATTGCAAGTGTCGCTTCAATCTATGCACTTTGGTTGCTCTATGCAGCAGGTTTAGACTTACTTCTGTTGTCTGGTGTGTTGTATTTGGTTGGCTTGGTTATTTTTTCAATCAGCTACTTTGAGCACAAAAAATCGCTCAAACAAAACCAGCTTAATTAATGACTTCAACCACTGTTGAGCTATTTCAGCAGTGGTTTTCTAAAAACTAAAAATCTATTTTGAAGGCGGCGACTGTTTTAAATGCAATCGTAAAATACGGCGTAATTCTAAAATTGCCTCAGGGCTAGTTTGAATCGAATGCCCACCTTTAATAATCAGCTCCGACTGCTCTCCACCTAAATGTGAACTTTGATACGGCACAATCCCATCGCTCATTTTTGACTTATCTGTCGTACCATTTATGTTGCCCATAATTGAGTGATAGACCACGTTGGACGAGGGTTGAATGGCTTGGGTCAACTGCATAAAGTTAGAAGAACGACTTAAATTACTCGCTCCATTTTCAATTAAGCCTTTTCTGAGTTTGGTATTTTTCTCATCTCTCATTTCAACGGCAATAAAAAAGTCGGCAGGTAAGCGAATAATACGGCGAGCAATTTGGGTAAACCATCGGTCAGCATAGTCAGTACCATGATGCGGCGCCGAAACAAAAACAACCCGCTTAAAATAGGGCAAATCTTTGAACTGAAAACGCTCTCGAATAACCGGATTTTCTTTTAAACGCTTTAACTGTGCTTCATTCATTTTTTGCACGGCTAAATCAGAAACATCTGCATCGCTTACTAGCAAGCGACTAATCACGCCGCCCATACTATGCCCAACCAATACGGCATCGTGTGCCACATAACTGTCTTTCGCAATGTTTTGAAAAGCCTGATTCAGCAAAGAATAAATCTGAAAACGACTTTCAAAAATCGGCATACTGGTTGAATAAAACACCTGCCAAACTTGGTAGTTTTGTCTTAATTCGGCATCACCCATAATGTCATTGGTTAGGCTCACCCATGCCTCTGGGCTGCTTGCCAAGCCATGAATAAACACAATAATTTTCTTATTGGGGTTAAAGGGTTCCAGCATATATAAATGCGGCATAATCAAATTGGCTTCTTTATTAATTAAAGACCAATAGCCTGCTGCACCTAAATTATATTTCGATAACCATAGCCCATAAGGCGCCGAATAGTTGGCAGTAAGCGGATAGTCCACGCCTTCAACTTTTACGCGGTCCTGTCGGTATGGGTCAAACATGGCAATTTCTAACTCTGCCCCATCAATGACCTGATCGGCTGTGGCCTTTTGTTTTGGGTAAGCAATAGCCGTGACTGGAAAGAAACGTGGTAAATGAATGTTGGGATTACTCTGGTGAGCATAAAAAGCGTCGGGATCTAAAATAAAACCATGATTTACATCATGCTCCTTACGCCCCACAATAAACTCCGCGCCTAAGCCATCCTTACGGTTGACAGTATTAAACCCTGAAAAGTTCATGTTATAGCTAGAGCGAAAGGTATCGACTTCAATATGCTGTACATCTACAGCATGATCAAAGTTAACGTGGTACTCATGCCCATCTGCTTTTAGTAAAGGTGGGAAATGAAGCGTATTTAAATGATTAAAATACGTGGTCATGAGCTTCGACAAGGCGACGTTATAAAAGATACGTACCTGATTTTGGCGATGGTCAAATACCCGATCGAAAGGCGACTCTTCAGAGTCAAATAGATAGACATAGCTATAGCGCAAGCTTTTATCAAACAACGCAAGCTCTTGCTCAACACAACTGTTACTTTTAAGAGTGGCATTGCACTGGCTACTACGCCCAGCATCTAAAGCTTTTGCCAAATAAATTTCACTCAGCGCCGCATAACGTTCTTCTCGGCTGCTATTTTCAGACAACCCCTGAATTTTATTTAAACAGACATTAAAGTTTTGCAGACAAGACGTTTCACTTTCTTTGACCAAATACAGCAAGTTTTGGGTTTGATGACTTAAAGTATTGTCGGTCAAAATGCTTTCATTTTTACTTTTTAAAGGCTTTGTTGCACAAAGATTTAAAAGTTAAGACTTCTCATATCTACTCAAATTTAAGTGACAACTCGGGTATGTGGTCTGCCTAAGTCCGTAAATTTATTTAATACTGCCATACGTGCATGAATCTC
>NZ_JANJEP010000008.1:0-201014 GCF_044778325.1 Acinetobacter sp. BD54
CTTCCCGAACTCAGAAGTGAAACCTCTTAGCGCTGATGGTAGTGTGGGATTACCCATGTGAGAGTAAGTCATCGCCAGCTCATTATTCTAAACACCCCAATCTCAAAAGAGGTTGGGGTGTTTTTTTTGGGTAAAAAGTGGTTAGGGAATAAAAATAAACTGTGTATTATCTAGCTGAACGAATTTAGCCTCAATCAAGCAAAAATGTATCACTCAACAGAAGAAGGCTTCTTGAAGTATAAAGAGCTAACTTTGCAAGAGAACTCTCTTTTAATAATAATTATTTCAACTGTCTGCGAGCATGTTTAAGAGCAGTACGCAGGCCTTCTTCTAGTGTTGGATGATAGAAAGGTTTCTCTAAAATATCATTTAAAGTTAGCTTTTCTCCAATAATCCAGCTTAATAGATGAGCCATATGTTCTGTAGCTTCGGTAAATAACTCTGCACCAAGCAATTTCTGACTTTCTCGCTCTATATAAACTTCAATAGCACCCTTATTTTTCCCGAGTACGATAGCTCTTCCTTGTCTTTCATAAGATGCTTCACCTGTAACAAAATCTACTCTATTATCTTTAAGTTGTTTATAACTTTGTCCCACAATTGCCATTTCTGGATGACTAAATACAATTCCTAAGGGAGAGAGGGTCTTAACTGAATTAAGCTGTGGATAATTTAAACAGTTATGAACAACTTTTTTGCCTTCATGGGCAGCTTCATGTTGTAAAGGCGTAGAGGTGTACGCATCACCAGCAATAAAAATTGGATAGTTATCTAATTGTTTAGTTTTTGCATTTATAGGTAGTAATTTAATATCTTTAAAAGATTTATCAATATTTTCTAGCTTTAGCGTGTCAAGTAAGCTCGAACGACCTGTTGCAGATAATACATACTCAACTTGAATAGACTTTTCTTTTTCATCAATTTTATAATTCAATATAACGCCATCAGAAGTAGACTTAACCTCATGAGGCAATGTCTCGAATAAAAAATTTAACTCTTTACTCAGTTCTTCTTGAGCGAGCTGTTGTAGCTTAGGACTAGTAAATATCCCGATTCTTTTACTACGAGCAAATATAGTGGTTTCTACGCCCAAACGATGCATGGCTTGGGCAATCTCTAAGGCAATTACTCCACTTCCAATAATAGCGATAGACTTGGGTAGGGTGTTTAATTCAAATATTTGATCTGTAGTAATAAGACGATCACCTAATTCTTGTTTCCAACTTTGATCATAATTAGGTGTAGAGCCTACTGCTAAAATAAAACTTTTTGACTGATACCGTTTACCATTTACTTCAATAGTTTTTGCATCAATAAAATGAGCTTTACCCGAAATTTTATGTTCAGTGGGCCATTGTTCGACATCTTTTACTGTGGCCTTAGTAAAACGATCACGTAAGGTTCTCACATGCTCCATAACCTGATCAGTATTAATATCTGCTGAAGCACTCAGCCCAACCTCTTGAGCATTTTGTATATCATGCATACGGTTTGCAGTAGAGATTAAGACTTTACTTGGCATACATCCTACACGTGCGCAAGTGGTATCCCAAGGGCCATCATTTATAATTAAAAGATTATTAGTGTATTTTACTGCTTCTTTATAAGCGCTAATACCAGCCGTACCCGCGCCAATGATAATAAGATCGAACATTATGAATCCTAATAACTATAAATTTTTCGTATAATAAGTTACATAATAAAAACACAATGTAATTTATGTTTACAGAGTGCATCCAATATGATTACACTAATAATATAAATAATTAAAAAATCTTATACCTTTAGGAAAGATTGGGGAAATGAAAAGTATGTATAAAAAACAACTTACCTTGAAGTTGTCGGCTATTGCTGTATCAATTATGTTAGCAAGTTGTGGCGGGGGAGGTGATGGTTATTACCAAAATGGTTCATCAAATAGTAACTCATCATCTGGAAGTAATAATAGCGGATCTCAGCAAGCGACTGCTATAGCTTTAAAGATAGAACTAGATAAATTATCAGTTGCCGCAACGAATGATACTTTAACTGCTACTGTTAGAGCTTTAGATAAGAATAAAGGCGGTGTTGCTGGTGCTAATGTCACTTTGGAATTAGATGATCCAACAAATAACGTATCTATAGAAGGCGTATCTACTCAAACTACTGATGCGGCAGGTAATGCTATATACATTATAAAAACACCAAAAACATCGAGTTCGATAAATGAGTTGGTTAAAAATGGTTTTAAATTAAAAGTCTCTACGAATAATGGTACGCTTACTCAAGAACAGACAGTGACAGTAACAGGTAGCAACAGTACTGTCGAAGCTGATACTACGAGTATTGTATTGTTTGATGCTACAAAAACCTCTCTAAATGTTAGAGGTGATCAAACAACCGTCACATTAACAGCTGTAGATGCAAATGGTGCAACTTTAGCAAACCAAGGGATTACACTTAAAGTTAGAAATTCAGTTTTAAATGGTGTCAAATTTACTCCTAATGCGACACAAACTGATGTAAATGGTCAGATCAGCTATACTTTATCTTTTAGTGAAAATCAAAGAACTTCATCATATAGTGCTGGTCAGTTCGTAACAGATGATCTTGTTTTAGAAGCAAACTTTGGCCAATCTACAAAAATTTATACATATAAACTTGATGTGGTTAATTCTGATGTACCAGTAGCAGTAGGCGCTATTGCCGTAGCATATAATCCGACCACAATGGAAGATTCAAGTGATGGAGTCTACTACTATAAAAATATTTCAGTACAAGTGACTGATGTGGATGGTAAACCGCTACCCAATCAAGATGTAGTCATGGGCGTTAATGCTCTTGCGTATTATAAGGGTCGATATGGGTTTGTTGATACTTCTAATCCAACTGATGGTAAACCAGATGAATATCTTCCTGTTATTAGAGCAGCCTGTACATCACCAGTCCAAGCTGTAAATGTGAATGGGGACGTTATTAATCAATTAAAGCCGCTCAAAGAAAATTCTACAGTCCAAGTTGTATCGTATATCAACAGTGCAGGTACCGCTACAACCAATAATAAATATACGACAGATGCAAATGGACGTTTTGATCTTAAAATTCAATATCCTAAAATTTATGCATCATGGTTAACTGTTCAGTTAACAGCTAAATCTACAGTTTCGGGAAGTTTAATTAAAGGTTCTACATCCTTAACTTTAGGTTATTTAACTAAAGATGTCAGCCTTACGGATCTTAATGGCCCAAATATGGAAAGTCCATATGGAATAGATCCAAACTGTTCAAATGGTAATTAATATAAAAAGAAGCAGCCTTTGAGCTGCTTCTTTTTTAGAGTTGTGTTCCCATACTTACCCCGACAGTAGGGCGTACTTGCATAGATGAACACGCGCTGAGAATAAGGCAGCTTACTAATAACAAAATCAATTTATTCATAAAATAACTAAGTAAATAAAAAGTGATTTAACAACTTTAGCTGAAGACTGTTTGTATATCTGTTGAATTGATGCAGTTGTATATATTTTTTTATTAAAAAAAAGCTCTATCTTTAAATAAAAATAGAGCTTATGAATTTATTTAATCGTCTAACAAATCCATTTGTTTGGCTAATTGATAAAGATTGTTTGAACGGTTTCCAGTACGGCAGAACATGAGAACCGGTTTTGGAAGTTCATTATAGTGATTTGCAAAAGTACGAACATCAAGTTCAGTAATTTGGCCAGCTACAACAGGCTGATAAACATAATCTAGACCAGCTTGGCGTGCTGCTTCTTCAATTTGAGCACTGGTTGGTTGTTCTGGACCACCTTCCATGTCAGGACGGTTATTAATAATAGATTTAAAGCCTTTTTCTACAACTTGACCCACATGTTCTGGGCCAATTTGACCTGCGAAACCAACATTCTCTGACATTTCGTCACTCCAAAATTTAATAAAACCTTTATGCTGTATCATAGCATTAAGCTTAACCTGAGATACAAGACACTAAAACGTTGTTCCTACATAGATAAAATTTATGTAAAAGAACAGCTCTAGATTTTTAAAAGGCGATCAGGATGTTTTTTGTAAATTCATTACTTCGACCATAATGCCACGGAGCACATATGCACGCTTATACGGTTGAGCCTTTATATGTTCCATGTGATCAGGAAATGATCGCAGCTGACTTTTATATTCCAAAAACAAATAATAAATCTGCGGTAATTATCATGGCACATGGTTTTGCCGGATTGCGTCAATTCAAACTCATTCAATATGCCCAGCGTTTTGCTCAAGCTGGCTATGCGGTTATTTTATTTGATTACCGATATTGGGGTGGAAGTACAGGTAAGCCCCGAGAGATGATTTCTATCAACTATCAACTATCAACTATCAACTATCAACTATCAACTATCAACTATCAACTATCAACTATCAACTAGAAGACTGGAAGACCATGATCCAATATGCTTCTACGTGTAAATTTATAGATAACCGAAGAATTGTATTGTGGGGAACATCCTTAAGTGGGGGATATGCTTTAAGCCTAGCTTCTGAATTAAAGAATATTCAGGCCATTATGGTACAAATTCCATATGTTGATGGTGCGGAAACAGCAAAATTATATCCACTCCAGCGTTATCCCCAAGCTTTAAAGTTGTCGAGCCAAGATTATATGGGTTCAAAAATGGGCCTTAACCCTAAAAGGTTGCCTGTGGTAGATCAATATAAATTGTGCTTTATGCCAACAGCAGATAGCTATTATGGTTATTTATCGATTGTGAATCCGGATTATTACTGGAGTGGAGAAGTCCCGGCACGCGTGTTTTTTAATTTGATGCGTTATCGCCCAATTCAACTTGTACGTCAAATTAATATTCCAGTTTTATTTATTGCGGCTCAGCATGATTCTTTGATTCCAATTGAGTCTAGTCGTGAAGCTGCGACTAATATTGCTCCTTTTGTGAGTTATCATGAATGGGATATGAAACATTTTGATATCTATCACGGTTCATGGTTTGAAAAAGCAGTGACGACCCAATTAGAATTTTTACATCAGCATATAGGAGTGATGTAAATGATTATTGTATGTGCATCGTGCGGTGCAAAAAATAGAGTACCAGAGGAAAAACTTACCGATCAACCGAGTTGTGGACAATGTCATCAGCCATTACTCCCGCTTGCGCCAATTGAGTTAAATGAACAAAACTTTAGCAACTACATCACAAATAGTGATCTGCCTATTTTGATAGATTTATGGGCAGAATGGTGCGGACCTTGTAAAATGATGGCGCCACATTTTGCACAAGTTGCAAAACAAAATCCACGTGTCATTTTTGCCAAGATTAATACCGAAGAGTCTCCTCGCTTAAGCCAAGCATTTAATGTGAGAAGTATTCCTACCCTTGTATTAATGAATAAAACCACAGAAGTTGCTCGAATGAGCGGCGCATTACGCGCGCCTGAATTGCAACAGTGGCTAGATCAACAACTTCAATTGAATTTCGGGAGCTAAGGTGTCAGAAGCTTATACCAAACCAGAAGGAATTTTATCCTTACAAACGATTGCCATGCCAGCAGATACAAACTGGAGTGGTGATGTGTTTGGTGGGTGGATCGTGTCACAAATGGACTTGGCTGGAGCAATTCACGCGGAGCGTTTTAGTCGTGGTCGCTGTGCTACGATTTCCATTAATCAGATGACCTTTTTGGTTCCGGTAAAAGTAGGCTTTGTCATTAGCTGCTATACCAAAATCTTAAAAGTGGGTAATACCTCTATTCAAATGCAAATTGAAGTTTGGGATAGCCATGATGACTCTCGTGCCCCAATTCGTATTACTGAAGGGGTCTTTACCTTTGTTGCAGTAGATGTAAAAGGCAACAAACGTCAGATTCCTGAGGAAGCGAAACAGAAATTTCTTATCTCTCAAGAATCGTAATAAAAAAGCCCAAATTTGAATTTGGGCTTTTTTTATATCTTTATTTCTTACGTTTAGGTAACCATGCCCATAACATTTGGCATTGAATCGGTTCATTACCTGCATCATCAATGACAGTAACTGGAATAACAAGTTCACCTTTCTCATGATCAGCAATATATTTTTGCTGTTCGGTAGAGAGAGTCGCTGTTGCTGTTAAACCACCTTCAACCACTTTTAAATAATCAACATGTAATGATTTGATTAATAAAATACGGTTATCTGGAATATGTAAACCCGTTAGAAAACCTGTTGCAGTTTCTGCCAAAAGCGCCATAGCCGCAGCATGGACACCTTTAATATGGTTCTGCATATTTTTTTGATTTTCTAAGCGAACCGTCACATGGTTTACATCTACTTCCAGATAGCGAATGTTTGCTGTACCCACCATTGGCACAATGCGGCCAAATGCCTTGCTCCAAAGCGTACTCCGAATACCTTTAGGGAATTTTGAAGTTGCTTTTACCAGTTTTAATAGACGATTGGATTGAGACATGGGATTACCTTAATTGGGAATGTCATGCGAAGACATTAATCTTTAAAGTTATTAAATTGTAATGGCAGACCAAATTGTTGTTCACGTAAAAAAGCCATCACTTGTTGTAAAGTGTCACGCTTTTTATCAGTTACACGGATTTTGTCGCCTTGAATAGAGGATTGCACTTTGATGCCACTTTCTTTAATGGCTTTATTAATTTTTTTTGCTGTATCAGAGTCAAGGCCATCTTTTAGTTTAATCACTTGTACAAAATTTTTGCCTGATGCTGTTGCTTTCTGTGGATCAAGCGCTTGCACATCAATTTTACGTTTATAAAAGTGATTTTCTAACATGTTATAAACTTGTTCACACTGGAAATCACTTTCTGTACTGATTTTTATCTCTTTATTTTTTTCATTTAATTCGATAGAAACATCATGACCACGGAAGTCAAAACGTGTTGCAATCTCTTTTTGGGTGTTTTGTACAGCGTGATTAACTTCAAATAACTCTAATTCAGAAACAATATCGAAAGAAGGCATAGTTTAGACCTTTACAAAGTGAAAGAATATTTGAGATGCTAAGAGGGTTTTCTTCATTTGCCAAGTGTTGTTTACATCAAAGGAGTGCACAATGATCCGTAAACAAGAAATTACAACATTTGAGTTCCCAGAAAATGCTGTTATCTGGGATGTCCGTGATTCAAGTGCTTATGCAGAAGGGCATGTTAAAGGTGCGGTAAGCCGCCCAATTAATGATTTAAATGCTGATATTTTGAACCAGGTCGCTGCGGATCAGCCGATTTATATTTTATGTGGTGGTGGTAGCAAAGCTCCTCGTGCAGCTGAGAAACTAGAAGGCTTAGATGCCTCGCGTGAATATGTCGTGCTGATGGGAGGGACGCGTGCAGCTCGTGACGCAGGTTTACCTCTAGAGCAGGGCGCATAAAAAAAGCACCTTCGGGTGCTTTTTTATTGGGACCAAATTTTCTCAAGTGCACTATTGAGATTTAAAATAAGGTTTCTTAGGTTTAACTTTCTTTTGAAAACGTTGGGCATCTAATTTCTGTAATAGGCTTTTGGGAACAGGACAGGCTTCACCTAAAATTTGGGCCACTAAAACTTCACTACAAAGCGGCGCAAATAAAAAGCCCTTTGAGCCTAAACCTGCAAAAGTAGAAATACGGCTTTCCTTCTGCATTTTTCCCACAAGTGGAAAATAATCTGGACTTTGAGCGCGAACTGATGCTCGTCCTTGCCATTGTTCGACTGGCGGTAATTGTTTTGCATAATGAGGGAAAACGTTGTGGATTAATTCAAAGTTATGCACATGGTCATCAAGGAGTACTTCTTGATCGTCTCTGTTTGGGTAGAAAGAAGCCCCTAGAATAAGTTCAGACGTATTCAGTTGCATACAATAACCGCCATAGCTATAGGCTTCGTTTAAAGGTAAGGTTGCAAAAGAATTATCAACCCAGCTCACCTGTCCACGTATAGGTTTTAATAGCGGATAATTTTCAAATAAAGCAGCACTTTCTCTGGCGCAGCACACCACGACATGATCAGCCTCTAAAGTAGTTTCATTACCACTTTTTAATTGAACTTTATTTTCAAAAGAAACAAGTGTCGTAATATTGGCAATTTTCAGTTCAATACCTGGATGTTGCAAAATTTCATCACGTAATTGGTGCGGAGAAACTGCTCCAGCTTCGGTCAATATAATGTGTGGATAGTCCGATTCAAGTGAGCTTGTTTGCTGTGTGACAATATCAGCAGGATATTTATTAGTAAGATCGAGAAGATCTTGTGCATTTTTTAAAGCCATTTGTTGTATTTGAATCGGGCGAAAGGCTTGAAAATTTTTATAGAAATTTAATGCATGTTGCCAGCTTAAAGTCATGAGATGCTCATGGCTTTGTTCAATTGGGCATAGTTTCGGATTAAGCAATGCCAACGGATTGCCAGAAGCACCCGATAACGGCGCTGTACGCTCAAATAGAGTGACCTGATGCCCACGTTGAGCAAATGCCCAAGCTGTGCTTAAACCTGCAATCCCAGCGCCAATTATGGCGATACGCTGCTGAGTAAAATGGAAAGTATCGCTAACTGGTTCAAATAAAATTTCTTCACTTACAGGTGCTTTCCAAATGGCTTTAAGCATTTCCCTTTTATGTCCAAAACCGCGAGGACGAGAAATATCGACTCCGTGAGCCTTTAGTCCACGTTTGAGGACACCAGCTACACTAAATGAGGCAAAGGTAGTGCCATAGTCGGAAAGCCGAACAATATTATTTAAAACATTTTGTTCCCACATGTCCGGATTACAAGAAGGCGCAAAACCATCCAGAAACCAAGCATTCACTGCCTTCATTTTTACCATACTTGGAAAAATATCTTGTGCATCTCCTAACCATAGGTCGATGCTGAAGCGCTCTTCTGGAAAACTTAAACGATGGCAGCCTGCAAGAGGTAAGGGATATTGCTCAATAAGTTGTTTGGAAAGCGGTTTAAGTTCATCCCATACATTTAAAGCACGAATGAGATCAGCTTTGCTTAAAGGAAACTTTTCGACGCTAATTGCATGTAAATGACTGTGGTTATTTGGACGAACTTGTTGCCATAGTTGCCAGAGCGCAAGAATATTTAAACCAGTGCCGAACCCGGTTTCTCCTACACTGAAATATTCAAAATCTTGTAAATTGGCTAATCGTTCTGATAGGTCATTGCCATTTAAAAATACATGCCGTGTTTCAAGCAGACCATTATCTTTAGAAAAATAGACGTCACCAAATTGTTTGGAAATGGGAACTTCAATACCATCAATAGATTCCCAATCCAGCTCAGCAGTTTGTATACGGTTTGATTTGTTCATTCGGTTTAATAAGTCGCTCAGGATTACCACTGACGTCGACGTTTGGTGTAAACATAACTCGCAATAAAGAAGCCAAGCAGTACGCCACCTGCAAGAGTTACTGCGCCATATAAGAACATTTGAGCACTACGTTCACTTTGTAAAACTTGTACCTGAACAGACAAGTTATCGTTCTTTAGCTGCAATTCTTGGTTTTGTGCTAGCGCTTCAAGGTTTGCATGTTCTAGCTGTTTTAGACGAGATGCTTGATCTTGAACTAAAGCCTTAATTTTTGCATCTTGCTGTTGCTTGTTCTTTGCGATTTGTTCTGCTGTAAGCGGTTGTGTTGTGGTTGGTGCTGTTGTAGTCGCGGGTTTAGCTACAGTTGCAGAAGTAGGTGCTGGTTTAGCATTCTGTGTTGACGCTGCAGTTGGAGGCGTTGCTGGTGTCGCAGCAGGTTCAACTGCTCCGGCAGTTGAACATATCAAACACAAGCCAAGAAAGCTTTTGGTTGCAAGCTGCATGCGTTTACCCTTTTGGAAATGCTTTATTAAATGGTTTGACATCAACATGACTATAGATGCCTTCTTTCAAAAATGGTTCTTCTTTTAACCATTCATCTAAAGCTTCACGTGTATCAAACTCTACAATCATGGTGCTGCCATAAAAACCAGCTTGCGGGTCATTAGGGTCTTTTGGCATCGCTCCAGCAACAACTAGACGACCTTCATCATCAAGTTTTTGCAAACGTTCGATATGTTGAGGACGTACTGCTAAACGTTTCTCTAGAGTTCCTTCGTTATCGGTACAGCTTAGAACAAAAAAAGGCATGTCATCGTATCTCTATAATCAATCCGAAACCACATTAAGCATCTGGTGACTTAAAATGTTTACGTAAAATAATGAACTGAATAATGATAAATGAAAACATGACAATCATGTCACCAAATGCAGTAAATTCGCCCCAATATTTTCCGCCGTGGAATAAAAACGCAAAGAAAACATGTAAACCAGACATCACGACAAACATAGCTGCCCAAGCAAAGTTTAAATTTTTCCAACCTTTTTCGCTTAAGGCTAAAATTGGATCAAATAAACGTTGAATAAGAGGCTTACGGTCTTTACCAAACCAAGGTGAAACTAAGAAAGCACCTGCAAAAACTAGATTCAAAATAGCGGCTTTTAAGCGGATGTAAAAATCATCGCTCAACATAAGGGTAATACCACCAAAAATGACTGTCATGAACAGCACAATCCATTGCTGTTTATCTAGACGGAACTTTTGCATGATGAACAACGCACCATACACTACCAGCATTGAAATAATTAAACCGGTAGTAGCAACAAGAATATTATTATTATCAACACCGCCAGCAGACCCGATCAGTTTGAGTAAAGGATGCTGTGTATCGGCTGGATCAACTGTCTTATATAAATAAAAGAAAATAATTAATGGAACAAAGTCCAGTAGTGCTTTCATGTTAGAGTATCTGATCAGGTTTGGTGAATGGCATAGTATAAAAGATGCAAGGCATAGATTTACATACACATAGCAATATTTCTGATGGAACTTTGTCTCCGGAATTGCTAGTGCAAGCTGCTGTCGATGTGAAGTTGCATACTTTGGCGCTAACCGATCACGATACGATGGATGGATTGCAGCGTGCAAGAAATGCTGCACAACCCCATGATTTAAAAATTATTTCTGGTGTGGAGATTTCAAGCCAGTGGTCGCGACCAAGCACGAAAAAAAGCTATGGCGTGCATATTGTAGCTTTAAATATGCAAGATGAAGCCCCAATTTTAGAAGCATTAGAACAACAAAAAAGAATTAGAGCACAAAGAGCAGTAGTTATTTGTGAACTATTAAAAAAGTGTATTGGCTTTGATATTTATCAAGATGTTCTCGATAAAGTTGAAAATCAACCAGACCGGATTACCAGAACCCATATTGCTAAAGCCTTAGTTGAAAAGAATGTAGTGAGCCGTCCTCAACAAGCTTTCGATCGTTTTTTAAAGGAAGGGAAGCGTGCTTTTGTAAAGTTTGAAGGATTGGGTTTGAAAGAGACCATTGAGGTTATTCATAACAGTAAAGGATTTGCAGTTTTAGCTCATCCAACCCGTTATGATTTATCGGCTACAAATACCCGGTATTTGATTGAGTTATTTGCAAGTTGTGGTGGAGATGCGGTGGAGTTGCCGCCTCCAGTAGATCCTTTATCTACTCGCCAAATGATTGATCGTATGATTGAACAGCATCATTTGGCTATTTCAATTGGTAGCGATTTTCATGGTGAAAATATGCCGTGGATTAAATTAGGAAATACCCCTAAACCAACGAGTAACCAGCAAGGCATTTGGGAGCGTTTTATCTAATCATATTTTAGAGCAAATTGTTATCTTGAGCTTGAATTGGAGGAGGCGTGGGCTTACCAAGTGTCCCCAAAAGCTCAATTTCGATACTACGTACCATTGCATCTAAAGGTAAATCATTACTTTGCGTGCCAAATGGTTCTTCAATTTCGGTACTTAAAGCATCAAGTCCTAAAAATGTATAAGCCAGAATTCCAACCAGTAAAGGCGTTGCTAAACCAAGCAAAGATCCTAAGCTAAATGGCAACATAAAACAGAAAAAATAAACAGTACGGTTAAGCAAAACTGAATAAGCAAACGGAATAGGAGTATTTGCAATACGGTCACAGCCAGTTTGTACGACACTTAGGTCTGCAACATTCTTATTCATTTGAGCATAAATAATATCTGAAATTTCCCCTTCTTTAAGCGCTTGTAATAATTCCCATTGAATAAGGCTAAGCGTATATTGCGGTGCGTTATTCTGTTGGTAAAGTTGGGTCAATGCCTGTTGGCTCATGCCACTGGTTTGTATTAGCTCGGTGGGGTTGGCTGTTTGACGGCGTAAACGGTCACGTAACACATTGGCAAATACAATAACGTGCTGAATGACACGTTCACGGCGGGCTTGAGTTAAAATCCGGCAGTCACGGTCGAAATGTCGCGAAGTCGCAATCAGGACCCCCCATAATTTTCGGGCTTCCCACCAGCGGTCATAACATGCAGTATTCTTAAAACCTAAAAAAATAGAAAGTACGACACCAATTAAAGTAAAGCCAACTAAAGGAATTTCTGGAAAACGATAGAGGTTAATATATTCAACCCCACCAATGATTGCCGAAATCAGCATTACTACCCCTAAAGAGGGCAAAATTTTAGGTAATATCGTCCCTCGCCAAGAGAATAAAACTTTAAAAATACTGGCCTGTTCACGAACAATCATTTTATTTTAAACGTCGCTATTTTTGTTTTGATATTCTAAGCTTAGTGAAGCTTTGTCAATATCATTGAACGGCTATTGAAGTAGGGTTGAGCAGTTGTTGTTCAGCAAATGAAAAGCTACCTTCTGGCGAGATAATAAAATGGTCCAGTAAGCGAATTTCAACAAGCTGACAGGCCTGTTCAAGTTGCTGTGTGAGTTTAATATCTTCAGGAGAGGGCTGTGGGGAACCAAATGGGTGGTTATGTGCTATTACTAATTGGCAAGCGTGCTGTTGTAAGGCATAACGTAAGGTTTGATTCACTGAAACAGCGCAGTGTTGAACTGAACCAAAAAATAACTTTTTAAAATGTAGTTTTCTCAACTCGGCATCTAAGCAAAGTACCGCAAAGACTTCTTGTTTTTCACCTTTTAATTCATAACGCAAATAATCTAGAACTAAATGAGAAGAATGAAGGCTTAGCTCAGTCTGACTAAAATGATAGTCGAGGTAACGCCGTCCAAGCTCTTTTACGGCCAGTAATTGGGAATACTTGGTAGCTCCAATACCATTAAATTGAGCTAATTCATTGTAAGATGCATCGAAAACAGCGTTTAGACTACCAAACTGTTGAATCAGTAAACGTGCGAGCTCTACTGCTGAATGTTGACGTGAACCTGAGCGAAGAAAGATCGCGAGTAGTTCAGAGTCAGAAAGGCTTTGAGGGCCTTGTTGTAATAACCGTTCTCTTGGCCGTTCTTGTTCTGGCCAATTTTTAATAGAAGTATTCATATTCCCCAGCAAGATTCTGCTTAAAAATTTATTTTGTTTGCCCAATCAATCTTGGGTCTGCGCGTATTTAATGCTATTGTGAGCGCCACTGCAACAGAAAGGTATCCTGTTCGTGAGCTTTGATTTAAGTGTTATTCCTCATAAAAACATTGTTTTAGCTGTTACAGGTGGGATTGCTGCCTATAAGAGTGCCATTTTGGTCCGTCGTCTTAAAGATTATGGTTTTGACGTTCGGGTTGTGATGACACACGGGGCTCAAGCATTTATTACACCTCTAACCTTTCAGGCTCTTTCAGGAAATCCTGTACATACCGAGCTTTTAGACCCTGAGGCTGAAGCTGGAATGGGCCATATTGAATTGGCTCGTTGGGCTGATTTATTACTGGTTGCTCCAGCAAGCTGTGACACATTAGCTAAGTTTGCTAATGGTTTGGCAGATGACTTACTCAGTACTTTATTTTTAGCAACTAAAGCGCCTGTGTGGGTCGCTCCTGCGATGAACCAGCAAATGTGGGCTGCAAAAGCAACTCAGCGTAATTTGCAAACTCTGGTTGAAGATGGCGTGCATGTGATTATGCCAGATGCAGGGGAGCAGGCGTGTGGTGATGTAGGCTTAGGCCGTATGCCGGAACCGGAAGAAATTGCAAGGCAAGTGGCGGGTTATTTCCATCAAGCCCAACGTGCAATTGCTGAAAAATTTGGGTTGTTGGCAGGTAAGCGAGTTGTAATTACTGCTGGACCAACCCGTGAAGCGATTGACCCTGTTCGTTATATCTCAAATCATAGTACTGGAAAAATGGGCTTTGCTTTAGCTGCGGCATGTTATGCAGCAGGCGCAAAAGTTACGTTAATTGCTGGTCCCGTAAGTTTAGATACTCCAAACGGTGTTCAACGTGTAAATGTTGCTTCGGCTCGACAAATGTTAGATGTCAGTATGGAGTCGCTTGAGACTGGCTGTGACATCTTTATTGCGACGGCGGCTGTAGCTGATTATCGCGTCGCCGAAGTGGCAGAGCATAAAATTAAGAAAGCAGGGGATGAGCTGAATGTTTCCCTTGTAAAAAATCCGGATATTGTGGCAACCATTGCAGCTCAGGAAAAACGTCCATTTATGGTGGGTTTTGCTGCCGAAACGCAGAATGTTGAAGAATATGCAGCAGAGAAACTCGTTGCTAAAAAGCTAGATATGATTGCATGTAACGATGTTTCTCGTGCTGATATTGGCTTTGCTTCTGATGAAAATGCGATGACAGTATTTTTTGCTGAAAGTTACCATATGAAAAAACGTGAGTTAGAGAAAGCATCTAAGCAAGAAATTTCTCAACAATTGGTTGAAGCTATTTCGGATGCATTACGCCGTAAATAATTTTTGCACCAAATAAAAAAACCGCGAATAAATCGCGGTTTTTTTATAGTCTTATTTAGACAATCAAGGGATTTCATCTTCAAATTCAGGTTTGACCTGAACAATGAAGTCTTGACGGTTAAGACCACGCCATAAGGCAAATGCTGTACCGATATAAATCGAAGAGTAAGTACCGACAAAGACACCGACAAACATTGCAACAGAGAACCAGTGTAAGCCATCACCACCTAAGAACATCATTGCAAGTACTACAAGCAATAAGGTCATTGAGGTATGGATGGTACGGCGTAAAGTCTCAGTTAACGCAATATCAACGATTTCACGTGGAGTTGCACCTCGAATTTTACGGAAATTTTCACGGATACGGTCTGAAACAACGATGTTATCGTTAAGCGAGAAACCAATCACCGCCAGTACCGCAGCTAAAACTGTTAGGTCAAATGGCCATTGGAATAAAGCAAATGCACCAATAATGATGATGATGTCATGGAATAAAGACATCACGGCACCCATTGCGAGTTTGAACTCAAAGCGAATGGTGACATAGATCAACATTAAAATCAGCGCAAGTGCAACAGCACCAGCCGAACGAACATAAAGCTCGTTACCTACCTGACCACCTACAGAGTCCACTTTATGAACTTCTGCTGCATTGTTTGGCAATTGCACAGCTTTGGTAATCGCGTTATTAAGATCTTCAACCTTAATATCTTGTACTGGCATGCGAACAAGTAAGTCTTTATTACTACCCAAAGTTTGTACTACAGCATCTTTAAAACCAGCTTTGTCGAGAGCCTGAATAACTTCTGCCTGATTTGCTGGCTGAGCATAGTTAAGCTCAGCTGAAACACCACCTGTAAAATCCAAACCTAAGTTAAGACCTTTGGTCGCAATAAAGAAAATGCTCGCTAAAGTAATAAGGATCGAGAAGATTGCTGCAGGTTTAGCAATCTTCATGAACGGGATGATTTTTGCATCATCCGGACGACCATATTGTTTTGAAGGCTGTTGAGTCACTTTAGTCATCATAGATCTCCTTAAATGCTCAACTTTTTCAAGTTACGGCGTTTACCATAAATGATTTGTACAATCGCACGCGTTACTGTAATTGCAGTAAACATTGAGCAAATAATACCGATCATTAATGTCACGGCGAAACCTTTAATCGGGCCAGTACCGATTGCAAACAGAATGAATGCAACAAGGAACGTTGTTAAGTTCGAGTCGAAAATGGTGTTATAGGCTCGATCATAACCCGCCACAATGGCCTGTTTAGGTGAGGCCCCCCAGAGCATTTCTTCTCGAATACGTTCACATATCAGTACGTTGGCGTCGACGGCCATACCAATGGTAATGACGATACCCGCAATACCCGGTAAGGTGAGGGAAGCACCTATCCAAGACATAATGGTTAAAATCATTGCCAAGTTAAATACAAGTGCAAAGTTCGCGATTAAACCAAATAGACGGAAGAATACGACCATCCAGATTGCAACAAGCAAGAAACCGATTTGCGTTGATAGTACACCTTTATCAATGTTTTCTTGACCAAGGCTTGGACCAACAACACGCTCTTCAACGAAGTACATTGGCGCAGCTAAAGCACCGGCACGAAGCATTAACGCAAGTTCAGATGCTTCTTGAGGTGAACTTAAACCAGTAATACGGAAAGTTGAACCTAAAACGGCTTGAACGGTTGCGGCATTAATCACGACAGACTCGGTATATGGTGTACGAACTTCTGTTTGAGCACCAGTTTTTGGATCTGTAACGTAGCTAATCTTTTGTTTATTTTCGATGAACAATACCGCCATGCGTTTTCCAACTGCATTACGGGTTGCATCTGACATCAGCTTACCGCCAGCACTGTCGAGCGTAATATTTACTTCGGCACCACCAGAGTCTTGGCTAAAGCCAGAACTTGCATTTTGAACGCGTTCACCAGTCAAGATACGGTTACGTTGCAACAACAGTTGGCGACCACTATCTAAAGACTGATAAGCAAAAACTTCCGTACCCGGAGGTAACGGTTGACCATTATATTTACCCGTATATGGATCAATATATTGATCATTTAAGTCAGATACCAAACGGAATTCGAGGTTAGCAGTACGGCCTAAAACACGTTTAGCTTCTGCTGTATCTTGAACACCCGGTAATTCAACGACAATACGGTTGCTACCCTGACTTTGTACTAAAGCTTCTGCAACACCAAGTTCGTTAATACGATTACGTAGTGTTGTTAAGTTCTGATTAACTGCATAAGCCTGAATTTCTTGACGACGTACATCAGTATAAGTGAGCTTTAAGATTGAACCTGTCGTGCTCGCTAATGCCTGTTGGGTATATTCATTACCATTACGGCGTAAAAAATCCATTGCTGCATCACGATCCGCATTGTCAGCAAACTGAACAGTGATCACATTATTATTTAACGCAAGATTGTTAAATTTAATTTTGTTTTCACGGAACTGACGACGCAAATCAGTGGCAGAGGTTTCCATACGTTGGGAAATGGCTTTGTCCATATCTACTTCAAGCAAGAAGTGGACACCACCACGTAAGTCCAAACCAAGTTTCATTGGTTTCGCCCCAATTTTTTGCAACCATTCTGGAGTTGTTGGTGCAAGGTTTAGGGCTACAACATATTGATCACCTAAGTCACGGCGTAATACTTCTTTTGCTTTCAATTGCGCTTCAGAGGAGCTGACACGCAAGAGAGCAGCATTATTTGTAAAAGTATTATCGTGGCTTGCAATATTTGCTGTTTTTAAAATTTGCTCTGCTTTTTGCACCACACTTTGATCAATTTGGGTACCAGCTTTGGCACCGGAAATTTGAACGGCGGGCTCATCCGGATATAGACTAGGCAGTGCGTATAATGTACTGACTACCAGAACAACCAGAATCAGTAAATATTTCCATGCAGGGTAACGCATTCGCTTTCTTCTTAAATGAAAAAGCCGTGCTAAAGCACGACTGTTTTATGATTAAAGGTTATTTAGAGTGCCTTCTGGTAATACAGAAATTACGCTGGCACGCTGAATTTTTACTTCTACACCACGGTTAAGTTCAACAACCGCATAGTCACCTTCAAGTTTAGTTACTTTGCCCATTAAACCGCCAGCAAAGACAACTTCGCTACCAACACCCAAGCTTTCGATTAAAGAACGGTGTTCTTTTGCACGTTTTGCTTGAGGACGCCAAATTAAGAAATAGAAGATTGCAACGAATACAACAATCATCAAAATGTTTGGTAAAAGGCCAGGGCTTTGGGCTGCTGCTGGAGCTGCATGTGCAGTAGAAATGAACAAGCTCATTTTAATTTCCTAAAGTTAAAAAATATGAGTCAGATACCTGACATAATCCTAATTCGTTTTGCAATTTACCTTGTCTTGAGGTTGAGCGCAAATCTCGCTTATTCATCGACAGGGCATGGTGGAACTTCTAATCCGCGGCGGGCATAAAAGTCCTGAACAAATTCATCAAAAGTGCCATTGTCTAATGCATCACGCATACCTTCAGTTAAACGTTGGTAATAACGTAAGTTATGAATGGTACCAAGCATAGACGCCAACATCTCTCCACACTTCTCAAGGTGGAACAGGTAAGCACGAGTAAAGTTCTTACAGGTATAGCAATCGCAGTGTGGGTCAAGTGGTCCTTGGTCATGACGATATTTACTATTACGAATACGTACCAGACCATCAGTGACAAAATAATGACCATTACGTGCATTACGTGTTGGCATTACACAGTCAAACATATCGACACCACGGCGCACCGCTTCTACGATATCTTCAGGTTTACCTACACCCATCAGGTAACGTGGTTTGTCATGCGGCATCTTGTTTGGAAGATAATCTAAAACCTTGATCATCTCTTCTTTTGGTTCACCAACTGACAAACCGCCAATTGCGTAACCGTCAAAGCCGATTTCAAGTAAGCCATTTAAAGACTCATCACGTAAGTCTTCATACATGCCGCCTTGAATAATGCCAAATAACGCATTTTTATTTTTAAGTTCATCGTGGTGATGAGTCTTACAGCGTTTTGCCCAACGCAAAGAAAGCTGTAATGATTTTTGTGCTTCTTCATGTGTCGCAGGATAAGGCGTACATTCATCGAAAATCATGACAATGTCAGAGTTCAATACATGCTGAATTTCCATTGAAATTTCAGGCGATAAAAAGACTTTTGAACCATCAATCGGAGAACGGAAAGTAACACCTTCTTCCTTAATTTTACGCATAGCGCCAAGACTAAATACTTGGAAGCCGCCAGAGTCAGTCAAAATTGGCTTATTCCATTTAATAAAATCGTGCAAGCCGCCGTGTTGCTTGATCACTTCAAGGCCCGGACGCAAATATAAATGGAAGGTATTACCTAAAATAATTTGTGCCTGAATATCTTCAATATCACGTGGCAGCATGCCTTTAACTGTACCGTAAGTCCCCACCGGCATAAAAACAGGGGTTTCAACAACACCATGTTCTAAAGTTAAACGACCACGACGGGCACGACCCGACTGACCTAATTTTTCAAACTTCATTTAAAAATCCTGAACAATAGCAAGCAATGCCTTAGGGCAGTGCAAGGGCGAAAAAACAGTTCGCTGCTAAAAAGAGGGCTATTTTCCTTGATTCTGCGACGTAGTTCTACTACTAAATGTAGCTGACTATAAAATCGGTCAAATTTCTGAGTGACCGATTGTCTTTTTATTTCGACTAAAAGTTCGGTTTATAGTCAAAATTGTTAGTAACCAAATTATCTCGAAAAGGACGAATTGTTTTTTTAGATAAAGTCATCGTATTGATAATATTATTTGGGAACACTTCAATCTGATTATTAAATACTTCGACGTTGCGGTTAAAAATGCTGATTGCCGCGCCGACATTTTCGTTTTGTTCCTGAATATCATCCATCATTTTGCTATAGAGCGTATCTGCTTTTAGTTCAGGATAGTTTTCAATCACGACATTTAGGCTGCGGATTAGCTCTTTACTCATTTTTTCAATCTGTTGTAATTGAGCAATATCAGTATGATCGACATTCAAACTTAGAATTTGCTGACGTAAAGCAGTTACTTGTTCTAAAGTTGACTTCTCGAACTGAGTATATTGATTGAGTGTGGTTTCTAGTGCTTCAAGTGTTTTTACTTTCTGGCGTTCGAAATTGGCAACCTCAGCCCAAGCGCGTTTGGTCGCATTGAAATAACGCACAATGTTATTGCGAATGTGGATGCCCCAAGCAATCAGTACAACGAAAATCCCCAAGAAAATGAATAAACCTGTCATTTTTACTCCTCTTATTGTTATTCCCTCATTATGCCCTCTAACTTCTTATTTTTTTAATAAGTTGCCAGTTCAGCAGTACGAGAGATTTATTTAATTAAATTAAGCATGAATTGCTGAAATTTTTCATATTGCGGCATAGTCATGGTACGTAAGTGACCACGTAATGCGGGAATATCATGAATTTCACTACGTTTACTGATGGTTTGAAAAAGATCTTGCTCACCGAGATAACATAATATTTGCTCTTCATGATGATAAATTAAATCCCCGCTAAAATGTTGAAAAAAATCATGAAGTTTTAAAGTTAGACTTGGACTCATTTCTTTAGCTAACTGGTGCTGGTCGGTTCCGAAAATACTCAGTTCTTGGTTAATGAGAATGTCACTACTTTGCCATTCGCTTAAGTATGGTTCAAAAAAGCGAGAACGTTGATTACTTACAGCAATACCTAAAGCTGGTATTTGAAAAATAAAAGCGCCCCATAAGTCTTTATGAATCTCTTTTACTATTTTTTTATCGCTGTTCTGGTCTTGAAGAATAGGTAAATTATTTACATAGTGGTATTTAAATAGCAGGACTTGATGATCTGTAATGCCGTCATTCCATGTTACTGAAGCAAACTCGGTAATTTCATTCGCTTCATTGCCTCGGTTAAAAAGTGGAAAGTGTTGTTTTAATTTGCTTAAGACTAAAATGGGTTGGGCTTGTATTGGAAGATAAGCTGGTAACTGCTGAAACTTTAGGCCATAACGTAAAGCAGTCATACGCTGTTCTAAATAATGAATAACTTCAGTTAAAGGTTTTTGCGGTTCATAGAGCAAATAGGCGAGGAAACCAGTTAAAAATGCCCATAATAGACTCCAACTATATTGAATATAAGGATGAAAAAAATATCCAAATAATAGCGTCGTAATACTGCAAATACTTAATAAATAAGACAGGGTATTCACAAAACGAAGGTTATGATCTTCACGCCATGGATGTAACGCGTTTAAGAGTTCTTGATCTGTTTGTGACTTTTGTCCAGCATCCCAAAGTCGGGCAATATTACGAAAGACCTGTGTATTTTTTTTACGTCTTATATGAAGTGTTTGTTGTATGGTATCAATTGGCATGAAGGTAATGAGTTGATTATCATAAATTGCTAACTCTAGATTATCTTTTAAATTGAAAGAGATAAATAGAAATAAGTCTTAAATAATTACTTTTATGACTTCGGTATTTGAGTTTCATCAATGAAATGCTGCAATATATTTGCAAACTGCTCAAATTCTGGCATTGAAAGAGTTTCAAGGCATTCAGCAAGCTCACGTACACTAGTGCCATATAAACTTTGCTGGCGTAAAAGATTTACATTACAGAGCCAACATAATGCAGATGTTTCAGGGTGTACATAGAAATCCCCTGGGAACCCTTCCAACATTTTCTCTAATAATAACAACCGATCAGGGCTTAGAAATTTTACTAAGTCCAATTCATTAATTCCGCTTTGTTGGTATTTTTGATTAAAACGGATATCACTTGATTCCCAACCTACTCCTAAGCGACAAGCCTTTTTCTGTTGACTTGAAATGCTGACTCCGCGAACTGGAAAATTCTCTAAAATGATGCGGTATAAATTGTAGCTAACATCTTTTAGTTCCCATTTACCTTTTGAATTATAGGCCATCTCTCGATTGACATAATGGTATCTAAATATTTTATAGGGGTGAGTTGTTTCTCTTACTTGCCACTTGCCGAGTATTGCAGTTAAAACTGAATTTTGTTGATTGCCTAACTTAAACAAAGGAAAGTCTGAAGCGGACGTTCCTTCTTTAGGTAGGTTATCTTCAGTTGCAAATTTGAAATTATATTTATGTTCATAATAATAAGTTTGGATATCTTGAAGTAGGCAAATCAGTTCGGCCGTCGATGCTCTATGATAAAAACCATAAAAAATCGCAAGAATGGCAAAAGGGAAGAAGTAAATCGAGATTAAAAAGCCTAAGGCCATACAAACTAAGGCGAAAATTGTAGCATTCCAAAAAATATAATTTCGAATATCAAGTTGTTGGGGGCCTGTCCAATTCTTTAATGAATAAACAAGAATATCAGGTGGTAATTGCTGATTAAGTAAATTTCTTAATGCCTCAATATTTCTTAAAGTAATTTTGTTATGTGTATTTTGATTGTCAAAAGCACTTTGAATTTTTTGAAAAAGCAGTTTCATAAATTTTATTATTAATCGAAATTGTAGGTGGGTCAGCTGGGTTAAACCTCGAATTAACTTATAAGATTTAACCCAGCTTTAATCTTTAAACTTCTAATTTATCAATCAGCATTGCATCGCCATAACTAAAGAAGCGATAGCGATCTTTAACGGCATGTTCATAAGCAGCCAAAATATTTTCTCTATTTGACAATGCTGAAACTAACATGAGCAGGGTAGACTCAGGTAAATGGAAGTTAGTAATTAAACGGTCTACGATGCAGAACTCATAACCTGGATAAATAAAGATTTGCGTATCACCAGTCCATGCTGCGATTTTTCCGCCATGCGCTTGAGCTGCACTTTCTAAAGCACGTGTTGCAGTTGTACCGACAGCAATCACTTTATTACCGCGTGCTTTAGTTGCCAAAATTAAATCAATAGTTTCTTGAGGAACATCACACCATTCACTGTGCATAACATGATTTGTAATGTCATCAGTACGTACAGGCATAAAAGTACCTGCACCGACGTGAAGAGTCACAAACGTTTTCTTAACGCCTTTTTGGTCTAACTTTGCTAACAACTCTTCGTCAAAATGCAAGCTTGCTGTTGGGGCAGCCACACTGGCAATTTTTTCTGGATTATGGAAAACCGTTTGATAGCGTTCAGTATCAATTTCTTCTGCTTCACGATTGAAGTAAGGCGGGATAGGTAACTGACCATATTGCTCAAGTACTGGCAAAATTGGTTGTGAAAACTCAACAACAAATAAGTTTTCGTGACGGCCACGCACAATCACGGGAATATTGTCCGCACCAACAAAAAGCTCAGCCCCTGCTTTAGGTGAATTGCTCGCTTTAATATGGCAATACGCTGTGGTGTGGTTTAGCATACGCTCAACCAAAATTTCAATAGCACCACCTGTAGCACGTTTCCCTTTAAGTCGAGCTTTCATGACTTTGGTATCGTTGAGTACCAATAAATCACCTTCTTCGAACAGATCAATAATATCTGTGAACATATGATCGTGATATTGGCCCTTAGCATCTAAATGCAATAAACGCGAAGCACTACGTGTTTCGAGTGGGTAACGGGCAATAAGTTCATCGGGTAGTTCAAAGGAAAAGTCAGACAGTTGCATATTCAGGAAAAACACCGCAAAAATTGCGCCTAGTATAAACTTTTTCGCTTTTTTATGGCTGTGCTTCTGGCCTAAATCATGAAAAATTTTTAAATGATCTAAAAGTGAACGATAATATTCACTTAGGGTTTGACAAGTTTTGCAAACGCGCTAATATACGCAACACAAACATACTTCCTCTCCCGAGGTGGTGAAATTGGTAGACGCGGCGGACTCAAAATCCGCTGTCAGAGATGACGTGTCGGTTCGAGTCCGACCCTCGGGACCAGATTCAGAATCGTAAGATTCTACGAAAACCCCTAAGCTAACGGCTTAGGGGTTTTTTGTTGGATATAGAATAGTTCATAGACTTTAAGAAATTATGAACTACTTACTTTGGCTCCAAGGGTCGGGATCAAATCATTTATAAATTTAGAGCTATTAAAAGTCTTTTAATTTTTCAATTTAAGAAAACTTTATTTAAATATTAAATGCATTTGATAAAAGCAAAATTTGAGTCGAAGTTAAGGTTTCATATTTATAAGATGATTTAAGTTAATTTTTATCTCTTTTCTAGCTAATTTTGACTTCCTATTTCTTATTACTTACAACTCTTTCTTCCAAAAAAATTGTTGTATTTTTCTAAACTATACCCACTTTATGTATCTGAAAACCTTTAATTGAAACTTCACATTTCTATTTCGAAAAGAAAGTTGCTCTTTTAATGTACTGTGTTAAAGTTTGTAGTAGATCATAATGATTATAAGTACATTCTTCAAAAGAGCGGTTCCGACCAACAATGACAAAATCTGTGAGGCGGGCATGACACAGCGATTAGAACTACATCAGGTAGAGCAGTTAACAGCTTGTAAAATATCACTATTACTTGGATTAAATGCCGAGCAGAATTATATTGAGCAATTTTTCCGGTTTAGTCTTCGCCTGTTGAAGTGTCAAAAAGCTTTGCTTACTTTTAATCAGGAACCTTATTTTTGGCATCATTGCCCGGATGGCATGACTGCAATTTCTTTTAAACCTTCAAGACACCTAAAACAATGTTTTGCTAAACAACAGGTGATTCATCACAATCATCCTTCTTATCAAAATTTAATCAACTATTTAAAAGAGCTAAATATTGAATGTGGGCGTGCCTTAGCTGTCCATTTGGTGCAGCCTGACCAGACATCTATGGGATTTGCAGTTTTCTTCGATGACGATGAAAATTGTTTTGAAGATGATCAAATTCAGTTGCTTCTCGATTACTGTTCTAGCTTTATGCAACAAGTCGAGTTGAAGTTTAATTATGAAGAATTAAATGAACTCTATGAGCAGCAAGTCGCACTGAACTCGAGTAAAACAAAGTTCTTTTCTATTATTTCGCATGACTTGCGGGCGCCGTTTCATGGCTTGTTAGGTTTCTCCGAAGTGTTAGCTAAAGAACGTGAAACACTGGATGAGTCGAGTATTCAAAACATTGCCGATTATTTATACGACACTTCTCAATCGACCTATAACTTACTTGAAAGTTTGCTGACATGGGCAATGGCCGAAGGTGGTCGCTTTGTTTATCACCCAATTAATTTTAAGCTTAGACAAGTGAGCAATATTGTTTGTGATGTGCTGCATACATTGGCTTTAAAGAAAAATATTGAATTGGTAAATGCGGTTTCCGAAGATTTAAAAATCTATGCCGATATTAATATGATGACTTCCGTGATCCAAAACTTGGTGTCAAATGCATTGAAATTTACCGATGTTGACGGCTCTGGAAAAGTGTTCATTGAAGCGAAGCAGGTGGGTACAAATGTCGAAATCACTGTACGTGATACAGGGCTTGGCATGACTGAACAGCAAATGGCAAATTTATTTCATCCGCGTATTACAGCAAGCTTTAAAGGCACCGCTGGGGAAAAAGGTGCGGGTTTAGGTTTGAGCTTATGTAAGCGTTTTGTCGAGATTAATCAGGGGAAAATTAGTGTAACCTCCCAAAAAGGAGTGGGAACGTCATTTAAAGTTTTATTACCTTCTGCTCAAGAAGTCCCTGAACATCATGTAGAACAACAAAATACATCTGAAGCAAAATTGGTTTAATCCCTTTTCCTACTACTACTTGAACTGCTATAACTAAAAAGAGAGTCTGAGGAAAAGAGCTTTTTTATATGAATGCGGAGCAGTTACAAAAAACATTACGTGCCAGCCAATATGCTGAACAAGTTTTAGGGTTACATCAGGCTGTTTTAGAACAAGATTATCAAATAGATCAATTTGCTGCACCGCTCTCAACAGAACAAATTTACCGACTTGTAGACACCACGCTTGATGGAATTGGCGATGAAATAACTTGGATGCGTGCGCTTCGTATACTGCGCAGTCGTTTAATGTTTCGCTGGATCTGGCAAGATGCCAATCAACTGACGGATGTCGTTACACTTACTCGTGAACTTTCAGACTTTGCCGATGCAAGTATTTGTGCCGCAAAGGCTTTTGCTCGTGTTGCATTGGTTGCTAAACATGGCGAACCATTAAGTTATTCAGGCAAAGTTCAAGATTTGATTGTGGTTGCCATGGGTAAGCTTGGGGCACAGGAATTAAATCTATCAAGTGATATCGACCTGATTTTTGCCTTTGATGAGCAAGGCGAAACCAACGGTCGTAAATGTATTGATGTACAGCAGTTCTGTATTTTGTGGGGACAAAAACTTATTTATTTACTTGAACATATCACCGCAGATGGTTTTGTGTTTCGAGTAGACATGCGTTTACGGCCTTGGGGAGATGGCTCAGCATTAGCGATTAGTCATGCAGCTTTAGAAAAATATTTAAGTCAGCATGGCCGTGAATGGGAACGTTACGCATGGATTAAGGCACGCGTTGTCACGGGGGGTAAAGAAGGGCAAGACTTATTAGAAATGACACGTCCTTTTGTATTCCGCCGTTATGTCGATTACACCGCTTTTGCTGCCATGCGCGATATGAAAGCGATGATTGAGCGCGAAGTATTACGTCGGCATATTGAAGATGACATTAAACTCGGGGCAGGCGGTATACGCGAAATTGAGTTTATTGTTCAGGTGTTCCAGCTTATTTACGGCGGTTCTAAACGTGAGCTACAAGATCGTCAATGTTTGGTCAGTCTTGAGCATATTGGTGAGGCAGGCTTGTTAGAAAAACAGGCCGTACTAGAGCTTGAAGATGCTTACCTATTCTTACGCCGTGTTGAACATGCAATTCAAGCCTTGAATGATCAACAAACGCAACTATTACCAGAAGAAGCAGATTTACGACAACGCATTATAGATACCTTGGGTTTTACGAGTTGGAATGAATTTATTGATGTTCTTAACGAGAAACGCCAAAAAGTAAAAGTTCAGTTTAAGCAGCTCATTGAAGACACAAGTTCCAATGCAGCTACCGAGAACTTTGGACAGTTAGAGCAGCAGCTAGATGAAGTGTTAGATGATAATGCAAAAAATTTAATTCATGAGTTCTGGCATGGTCATGCACTTAAAAAACTTCCTTCCAATGCCGTGCAGCGTTTAAAAACGTTTTGGCCCCATTTAATTGAAGCCATTTTACAGTCTGAACAACCACAAACTGCATTATTACGTTTAATGCCACTGATTGAATCAGTCATGCGTCGAACCGTCTATTTGGTAATGCTGATTGAAAGTAAAGGGGCATTACAACGCTTAGTAAAAATGGCGACAGTGAGCCCGTGGATTTGTGAAGAGTTAACGCAATATCCGGTATTGCTGGATGAGTTCTTGTCGATGGACTTTGAATTACCAAAACGTAAGGACTTGGAAGACTCATTACGTCAGCAATTACTTCGTATCGAAATTGATCAGGTCGAAGATCAAATGCGGGTACTTCGCCTGTTTAAAAAGAGTAATGTGTTAACGGTCGCTGCAAGTGATGTGTTAGCTGAAAGCCCTCTTATGAAGGTCTCTGATGCTTTGACAGATATTGCAGAAGTCAGTGTCAATGCGACCCTTAATTTAGCTTATCAGACCGTAGCAAAACGTCATGGTTACCCAAAAGATGTCGAGGGAAAACGTTGTTCACTCGATTATAAAGCCTTTGCCGTTATTGGTTATGGCAAGGTGGGTGGCATTGAACTGGGCTATGGTTCGGACTTAGATCTGGTCTTTATTCACTATCTAGATGAACAAGCCGACACGGATGGTACTAAGTCAATAACAGGTTTTGAGTTTGCCATGCGTGTCGCTCAAAAGTTTATGTCTTTAATGACCACTCAAACGCTTGATGGCCGCGTTTATGAAATTGATACACGTTTAAGACCTTCAGGTGAGGCTGGTTTATTGGTGACAAGCCTGAAAGCCTATGAGCATTATCAGTTGAAAAGTGCATGGCTTTGGGAGCATCAGGCATTAGTTCGTGCACGTTCTATTGCAGGTGATGAAGCGCTTTGCCAAAAATTTGAAATATTTCGCCGCGAGATATTGACTCAATCTAGAGATGAGGCTTATGTTCGTGAGGAAGTGCTGAAAATGCGTCAGAAAATGAAAGACCACTTAGGTTCATCTTCTGAACAAAAAAAACATGGTATTTTTCATTTAAAACAGGACGCAGGTGGTATCGTAGATATCGAATTTATGGCACAGTATGCTGTACTTGCATGGAGCGGGACGAAACCCGATCTCGCCCATTATTCTGATAATGTAAGAATATTAGAAGATGCTGCTAAAGCAGACTGCTTATCCAGTGAAGATGCCACAGCATTAATTCGAGCCTATCTTAGTGAACGTGCCGAAAGCCACCGCTTAGCCCTTGCGAATCAATCCATGCAAGTAAGCGCAGCGGACTGGCGTAGTACCCGTGCGGTCGTTTGCAATTTATGGCAAAGATTAATAGACCCAACCGCCTCGGTTGAGTTGGATAGTGAATGATTTTATAACAATTTGGAGTGTTCCATGAATTTGGCTGATCGTGATGGTTTTATTTGGCAAGATGGACAATTAATTGATTGGCGTGATGCAAAGATTCACGTTTTAACCCATACTTTACACTACAGTATGGGCGTATTTGAGGGTGTTCGTGCTTATGAAACTCCTAAAGGTACTGCAATTTTCCGTCTTCAAGACCACACAAAACGTTTGTTAAATTCAGCAAAAATTTATCAAATGAAAGTGCCGTATGATCAAGCAGCGCTTGAACAAGCACAAATCGATGTTGTTCGTGAAAATAAATTAGCTTCTTGCTATTTACGTCCACTGATCTGGATCGGTTCAGAGAAACTTGGTATTGCAGCAACAAATAACACCATTCATGCCGCTGTTGCAGCATGGGCATGGGGTGCATATCTTGGTGATGAAGCAATGGCGAAAGGTATTCGCGTTAAAACTTCATCATTTACTCACCACCATCCAAACGTGACCATGTGTAAAGCAAAAGCATCTGGTAACTACACGTTGTCAATTCTTGCTCACCAAGAAGTTGCACATTCTGGTTACGATGAAGCAATGCTTATGGATCCACAAGGTTATGTGTGCCAAGGTTCTGGTGAAAACGTATTCTTGATTAAAGATGGCGTTTTACACACTCCAGATATTGCGGGTGGTGCACTTGACGGTATTACACGCCAAACCGTGATGACGATTGCTAAAGATCTTGGTTATGAAGTTGTTGAGCGTCGTATTACGCGTGACGAATTCTATATTGCCGATGAAGCATTCTTCACAGGTACTGCTGCTGAAGTAACACCAATTCGTGAATACGATGACCGTCAAATCGGTGCGGGTTGCCGTGGCCCAATTACCACTGAAATCCAAAAGACTTTCTTTGATGCAGTTCAAGGTAAAAATCCAAAATATGAACACTGGTTAACTTACGTAAAATAAGTTAATCCGTTAACATGAAAAGGCGAACGTTGGTTTCGCCTTTTTATTTTTGGGTTAGGGAGCTTTTATGCATATTGTCTATGTCTCTGATGGTAAAGCAGGGCATCGCTCACAAGCTTTAGGCTTGTTTCAGGCGATGCAAAGACAGCAGGCAAATGCAACTTTTGAAGAAGTCTCTATTAATGACTTGCCTATTCTTTCTCTAATCAAAACGCTTTTTTCTTCAAAAAAATCTCTATTTCAACAGGCACCCGATTTTATATTTGGTGTTGGAAGTCATACACATTTTCGTGTCTGGTTGCTCGGTAAAATTTTCAAAAAGGCTAAGACCATTATTTTAATGAAGCCAAATTTACCGACGGTTTGGTTTAATTATGCTGTGATTCCAGAGCACGACGGTATTCCTGCGAATAATCGAGTGGTTGTTACGCGTGGGGCATTAAATCCCATTCGTAATGAAAAACGCCATCAAGCTTCTAGAATTTTAATTGCATTAGGTGGTTCGTCAAAACGGCATCAATGGAACCAAGAAAAAGTATTATTAAGCGTGCAAAAGATTGTTGAGAATAATCCGGATGCTGAAATCATTCTAACGACTTCACGTCGAACCCCAGCAGAGTTTATTGATATTTTAAGACAACAAAGTTTTGCCCAGCATTTACAAATATTTCCGGTTGAGCAAACACCTCAAGGCTGGATTTTTGAAGAGATGCAAAAAGCAGAAGCTGTATGGGTAACAGAAGATAGCGTTTCTATGGTTTTTGAAGCACTTACTGCGGGTTGTCGCGTAGGGGTCATAGCAATCGATCGGTTGAAAGACGATAGAATTACGCACTCGATTGATCAAATGATAGAATCACAACTAATTTCACAGAATACTTGTGTCGTACAGTTGCCACAACCTTATGCTTTTAAAGAAGCAGACCGTGTGGCAACATATCTTTTAGCGAAATAATGAGTTTGGCATTGTGTTTTATATCCTGATTTTACTGGTCTTGCTTATTGTGTTATTTAGCTATAAGTATGCGTGGTGGAAGCCAGCAGTGGATTGGAATCGACCACGTGTATTGATGTATCACATGGTACGAGACCATATTAATGGTGCCAAATTTAATAAGCTTCGGGTCAAGCCCGCTGAGTTTGAAAAGCAAGTTGCCTGGATGAAAGCGCAAGGCTTCCATTTTGTAACGATGCACGAATTGCAAGAGAACTGGGGAAAGCACCCAGCCAAAACAGTTGCCATTACCTTTGATGATGGTTATTTAGACAACTTACAAAATGCTTATCCCATTTTAGAAAAATATCAGGCCAAGGCAACCATATATGTGGTGGTTGATCGTCATGATCGTGATTGGTCAACCTATAAAAAAGAACATCATAATAGTGGTGAACTCATGCGTGAGGCTAAGTTGAATGATGCTCAAGTCAAGCAACTGGCAGATAGCGAACTGATTGAAATTGGTTCACATACGTTAACGCATGCTAATTTAAACAAACTGGATGATACGGATTGTTTAAAAGAACTATCAGATTCAAAGCAGTGGCTTGAACAACTGATAGAAAAACCAGTAACCAGTTTTGCTTATCCATTTGGTATTTACTCAGACCGAGATGTTAAACTGGCAAAACAGTCAGGGTATAGCAATGCAGTGACCACAATGGAAGGCATTGATGATGAACAGCCGGACTTTATGCAACTACAACGTATTAAGATCAGCGGAAAAGATTCATTATTCGCCGTCAAGCTTCGTTTAAAACTTGGTACGCGTGAGGGCTAATCATGAAAATTACGCTTGTGATGGCAAGTGATGAGGAAGGTGGCTTAGAAAAGCATGTACTTGAGCTGGCTGCTGGTTTATCACAAGCACATGAAGTTTCTTTAATTGCACATCAGAAATATCAAAGTCAGGTGGAAAGTTCGGTAAACTTTGTTGCTTTTGATATGAGTGGCAGTCGTTATAACCCGTGGACGAAGTATCTGCTAAAAAAAACAATATTGGGGACAGAACCACAAGTGCTACATGCTCATGCTTCTAAAACGGCCAAACTGTTGCAAGGCATGATTGCAGGTTTTGATTTCCCTTGTGTGGTGACTATCCATGGTGCAAAGAAAAAGATTGATTCTTACTTAGCATTTGATCATATCATTTGTGTGAGTAAGCGACTCGCGCAGATTGTGGGGCAGCCGGAAAAACTCAGTGTGGTCTATAATGGTATTTCTTTGAATATGCCTGCTCAATCATTTGTAAAAAATAGAAAATTTATTGCCATTGGACGTTTAAATGAAGTGAAAGGTTTCGATCTTTTACTGGCTGCTTGGCGGAACATTTCACACCAATTAACTATTGTTGGTGATGGTGAAGAACGAGAAAAGTTAGAGCAATTGATTCAAGAGTACCAATTAGCTGATCGGGTTCACTTGTATGGGTATAGCGACAATATTCACCCATTGATTACAGACCATGAGGCTTTGATTGTGTCTTCCTTGCGTGAAGGGGGGCCGTATACACTTGCTGAAAGTTTATTGCTTCAACGTCCTGTGTTAGGAACTGATGTCGGAATGATGGCTGAGTTTATTCCTGTTGAGTTTCTATGTGAACCAAATAATATTGAAGCATTGCAACAAGTGATTCAAAACTATTTGGATGTGGTAGCCCCTGAAGCAAGTTTTAAACAGGCTTATGCCTTGGCACAAGAACAATTGACTTTTACAAAAATGATCGATAATACGGTCAAAGTCTATCAATCATTGCTTTCAGCATAGGATGATGGATTGATGACACAACAAAAACCTTTCATCCTAGCGTTGACCGATGGTAAAGCAGGCCATGAAACTCAAACACAAGGAATAGTTCAGCTACTGAATCAACAACAAGATTATCAGGTGGAATGGGTTCAATTAAATCTACCTAAAAAATGGTTGTATCGTGTTCTCAAGTTATTGATCAAGTTTTCAATAAATACAGAGTGGTTACGTTATTTTCTTGACTCCCAAACCCTAAGTGCATTAGAGCAGAAACAGGTTGCTTATATTGTATCGGCAGGGGGAAACACTCTACTTGCCAATCTACTGCTCAAACAACATTTGCTCAAAGATCAGCCTGTAAAAAATCTGGTCGCAAGTTCATTACGGGGGATTCGTGCTGACTTGTTTGATGTGGTATTTACCATTCATGAGCAACAAGCCGTATTGCCTCATTATTTTTATTATCCAATTGCACCGAATAAAATGAGTGCTTTACCTCTAACACGTGAGCGGGCGCGGGAACATTTGGGTATTCAAAATGCTGAGCAAACGATTGCAATTTTGATTGGTGCTGACACTAAAACAGTAAAAATTGGTGAAGCGGCACAATGGGCAACTGTTTTACAGCAGGTTCGAAAGCAATATCCTACAGCGAGATTGCTACTGACAACATCACGAAGAACACCGATTACTTTTGAAAAAGAATTACAGCAGCTTGCTGAGCAGTACGGCATTTTTCAGCCTCATGACCAGTTAACATGGGTAGCACAAGGCCAAAACTGTGATATCAAAGATTATATTAAAGCAGCTGACTGGATTCTAACGAGTCCGGACTCGACTTCGATGGTGGCAGAAGTGGTCATGTCAGGAAGTAAGTTGCTGGTACTTTATGATGAGCAGTCCATGCAGGATGAACAGATTAAGCACCAATTAAAGTTTTTAGCACAGCAACATTGGCTATATTTATTAACTGTTTCAGATTCTTATCAAATCTCTCAGGTTGTTCAAGAGTTAGAGATGCAAGATCATACCAGCGAAATAACTCGGAAGTTAAATCGGGTTTTGGACAAATAAGTTTAGCTAAGTATTTATATTTTATTTTTTGTAATAATGGTCAAACTGCGTAGGGCTTTCTGAGGTTAACGCTAAATTAAATAGGAAATAGGTGATAAAATCCGTGACTAAGAAAATGGAGTTACATGATTTATTATGAAGTTCTTGGTTACTGGTGGTGCAGGTTTTATTGGTTCGGCGGTGGTTCGTCATATTGTTCAAAATACTGAACATGAAGTATTAAATGTCGATAAGCTCACTTATGCGGGAAATCTAGAGTCTTTAAGCTCTGTTGCCGATCACCCACGTTATCAGTTTTCTCAGACCGATATTTGTGACCGTACAGCTTTAGATGAATTATTTAAAAGTTTTCAACCTGATGTAGTGATGCATCTTGCTGCTGAATCGCACGTAGATCGTTCAATTTCAGGACCTTATGCTTTTATTGAGACCAACATTATTGGTACATACCAAATGTTGGAAGCAAGCCGTACTTATTGGTTAACCCTTGATGGTTCAAAAAAGGAAACATTCCGCTTCCATCATATTTCAACCGATGAAGTCTATGGTGATTTAGAAGGTACAACCGACCTATTTACCGAAACAACATCGTATTCACCAAGTTCACCATATTCTGCAAGCAAAGCCAGCTCAGACCATTTAGTCCGTGCATGGAACCGTACTTATGGTTTACCGGTGTTGGTGACCAACTGTTCAAATAACTATGGGCCATTTCATTTCCCGGAAAAATTGATTCCGCTTATGATTTTAAATGCTTTGCAAGCCAAGCCACTCCCTGTATATGGCAATGGTCAGCAAATTCGTGACTGGTTATTTGTAGAAGACCATGCACGAGCACTCTTTACTGTTGCAACGCAAGGTGTGGTTGGGGAAACTTATAATATTGGCGGTCACAATGAAAAAGCCAATATCGAAGTTGTTCATGCGATTTGCACATTACTTGAAGAATTGGCACCGAATAAGCCGGAAGGTGTAGCACAGTACAAAGATTTAATTACCTATGTCAAAGATCGCCCAGGTCACGATGTGCGCTATGCAATTGATGCGACAAAAATTAAAAATGACTTAGGCTGGGTTCCGCAAGAATCGTTTGAGACGGGCCTGCGTAAAACCGTTGAATGGTATTTAAGTAATACTGAATGGGTTGCACACGTTCAAAGTGGCGAATATCAGTCTTGGTTAAACAAGCAATATCAAGGATAACTATGAAGATCTTATTGCTTGGAAAAAATGGACAAGTTGGGTGGGAGCTACAGCGAGCGCTTGCTCCTTTGGGCGAGGTAGTTGCATTAGACCGTCATGGTTTAAATGGTCTATCTGGCGATATGACTCAACCATCGGCAATTTTTGACACGATTGTGGCGCTAAAACCCGATGTAGTCGTTAATGCTTCTGCTTATACAGCTGTTGATTTGGCTGAAACTGAGCAGGATTCGGCTGATCTTGTGAATCATCAAACTGTAAAAGCTATAGCCGATGCATGTTTGCAAATTAAAGCTTTATTTGTGCATTACTCTACCGATTATGTTTTTGACGGGGCAGGTGAAACAGCTTTTGTTGAAACAGATGCAATTGCACCATTAAATGTCTATGGTAAAACCAAGGCATTAGGCGAACAGGCAATTGTTGAGAGTGGCTGTCAGCATCTAATTTTCAGAACATCATGGGTCTATGCAAGTAAAGGAAAAAACTTCTTGAAAACGATGTTGAACTTGGCTCAGCAACGTGAAGAGTTGTCGATTATTGATGATCAGATTGGTGCTCCAACTTCTGCTGAGCTAATTGCTGATATTACCGCACATGCTATTCCTCAAGTCGTAGCCGATGTGAGTAAAGCTGGTGTCTATCATTTGGTGGCGAGTGGTGAAACATCATGGTTTGGCTACGCAAGTTATGTATTTGAGCAAGCACGGTCATTAGGACAGGCGCTGATTGTACAAAAGGTTAATCCAATTCCAACAAAGGCTTACCCAACACCAGCAACCAGACCACACAATTCAAGATTGAACAACCAAAAAATACAGCATGTTTTTAAACTCTGTCTACCTAACTGGCAAGATGGTGTAAAGCGAACCATAGTGGAGCTATTAAATAAATGAGTCTCAAACGTAAAGGTATTATTTTAGCGGGTGGTTCAGGTACACGCTTACATCCAATTACCAAAGGTGTATCGAAACAGCTTTTGCCAATTTACGATAAACCAATGGTTTACTATCCATTGTCTGTATTGATGCTTGCCGGTATTCGTGAAGTCTTATTGATTTCGACACCAGAAGATTTACCCCAATATGAAAAACTGCTCGGTGATGGTTCTCAATTTGGTATTGAACTTACTTATAAAGTACAACCTTCTCCAGATGGTTTGGCACAGGCATTTTTAATTGGTGAAGAGTTTATTGGTCAAGATAATGTTTGTTTGATCTTGGGTGACAATATTTACTATGGTCAAAGTTTTGGCAAACAATTAGAAGCTGCGAGTAATCGAGAGCATGGTGCAACAGTATTTGGTTACCATGTGACAGACCCAGAGCGTTTTGGTGTTGTCGAGTTTGACCCAACTGGAAAAGTTCTCAGCATTGAAGAAAAACCATTAAAGCCAAAATCACCTTATGCCGTGACGGGTTTGTACTTCTATGACAATCGTGTTGTAGAGTTTGCTAAACAAGTGAAGCCATCTGCACGTGGCGAACTTGAAATTACTGATATCAATAATGCATATCTGAAAGATGGTTCATTGAATGTGGAGCTTTTAGGGCGAGGGTTTGCATGGTTGGATACGGGCACGCATGAATCGCTTTTAGAAGCAGGTCACTTTATCTATACTGTAGAAAAGCGTCAGTCATTAAAAGTCGCATGTTTAGAGGAAATTGGTTTCAATCAAGGTTGGATTAGCAAAGAGAAACTTTTAGAAAGTGCTGAAGCTTTGAAAAAAACAGAATATGGTCAATATTTGAAAAAAATCTGGGAAGAGTCAAATGCAGGTTGAAACGACTAAAATAGAAGGGCTTTTGATTCTACATCCAAATGTATTTGGTGATGATCGCGGCTGGTTTATGGAAAGCTTTAATCAGCAACGTTTTGCACAAGCACTTGAACAATTAAACTTGCCTGTTCCAACTTTTGTACAAGATAACCATTCATTGTCTCAAAAGAGTGTGTTACGTGGGTTGCATTATCAAAATGCACCTTATGCGCAAGGAAAACTGGTACGTGTTGTACAAGGTCGTGTTTGGGATGTTGCGGTAGATATTCGACCTGACTCAAAAACTTATGGTGAATGGGTTGGTGTTGAACTGAGTGCAGAAAATAAAACCATGTTTTGGATACCGGAAGGTTTTGCTCATGGCTTTATCGCACTTGAAGACAATACCCAGTTTTTGTACAAAACCACCAATTACTACAATAAAGAAAGTGAAGGCGCTATTATTTGGAATGATCCAACACTAGCGATTAACTGGCCTCTTGATGAGGTTGGTGAGGTGTTGGTGAGTGATAAAGATCAGATTGCAGATGCATTTAAAGCATAAAAAAAGAGGAGTTTATCTCCTCTTTTTTTATCGAGGCTGTTTCAATATTATTTTATATGGTGCGACTAAACAGGTTGATAAAATGAACTGAATAAGTAATTTGAGTATGTAAAAAGGGACAACATAAAAAGGTAGAGTCTGTAGTGCAGTGATACTCGTTGGAATAATTCGATCATAATAGCGACGACGAATTGCCAAAGAAGCATTTTTTCTCAATTCTTTAGATAAGCTCTGCTGGTTAATACAGTAAGCCTTTTTGGCTTCTGGATGTGTCTTGGAATAGTCTTTTAAGAATTGAGACATGCTTTGGCGGAGCAAAATCACTTGCCGTCTTACTTCAAAATGATCTTTTTTCTTTTTGGCTTGGGCAATAACACTGGTGTCATGGTAGCGGAAATAATTTAAACACTCATGCGTAAAGAAGATGTCACCTTGCGATACGATTTTTGCCCAAATTTCCCAATCACCAATAAAGCGTAGACTTGGATTAGCTCCACCTACATCGAAATAAGTCTGTTTTTTAAAAATGACACCACTGGCATTTGGAATGGTGTTTTGAGCATTTAAAAATCTTTCGATATATTCGAGACCATTCATTTCAAAATCATTTTCAAATAATTTTGAATCAACTTGATCAGTAAAATCTTTCCATGAACCCGTGACTTCACCTTGTGCATTCATTCGATGAGATTGGCTGTAGGCAAGAACAAGCTTAGGATTTTTTTCAAAATGAGGGACTAATTTTTCCAAAAATTGTAAGTCGGCAACATCATCAGACTCTGCAATCCAGATCAGATCGCCTTTTGCTAGATGCATGCCTTTGTTCCATTGGCAAAATGTTGAGCCTGAATTTTGTTCATTGATGATGCAATGTGAAACTTTCGGATGGCTTTTGTATTTCGCTAAAATTTCGGCACTATGATCGGGTGATAGATCATCTAAAAGAATCACTTCAAATTGCGAATAGCTTTGGTTAAGAATGCTCTCAATTCTGTCTTCTAAATATTGGTCATGGTTATAACTTGGAACAATAACACTAACAAACACGTGAGGGTGGCCTATACAAAATTAAAAAAGCTAAAACTTAAGCTTGAAGCAATAAGTCAACGACGGTCTCTATCCTATTTTTATAAGTATGACTCTGTTGAACTTTATACATGGCTGCTTCAGCGCTGATTATTGGATCTTTTAACTTCAATTGCAATTCTTGCGGATTCTCAAATGAAATAATTTCATTTTTGATATCAAAAGCATAGTTTAGATCTTCAACATACTCGCTTACCAAAATACAACCACAAGCCGGAGCTTCGAAACAACGCATATTCATACCTTGACGAATATTTTTCTTGTTAATGACATTCAAGATGTAACGATGCGTTCTGTAGAGTTCGGCAACTTCAGTCAAAGGAATATTGTGAGGGTGAACAATACTGTTTGATTTGCTGAGTTTATCCCATCCTTTCCCATAGACAGTGAGGGGAAGGGGAATCTGTTCAATGAGCTCTTGTCGATCAGGCGACCATGCGCCTACAAATAAAAGACGATCATCTTTTTGTTCATTGCTAGAAAAGAAGACATTTGGATTATAAGCAAGAGGCAGATAAATGGCATGATTTAGTCCCATTGCTCTCGCATCTTCGATAAAGCTAGAATCGGTAAAGCAATATAAATCAATGACGTCTTTAGATTTTAATAAGCGTTCATCAAAAAAGTCACCAATCCAATGTGCTTTTTTGCATGGAAAGTCTGCCAAAACTTGCAGTAAATGATCATTAAAATAAAAAAGATCGGCAATGAGAATCAAATCTGGCTGAAACGTTTGCAGTTTCTTTTTGAGTAAATTTGCCGTATATATATCTTTGTTTGGTAATAGCTTTTTCAGAAACCGATCGGTGGTATTGTTATGATTTAAGGCAAAGCCTTGGATTTCATAATCAGGGCTTTGATGGGCAGCAGCAAGAATATTTTCGTACCACTGCAAAATACCGCTGCGTTTACCAATGATGAGCAGTTTCTTTTGCATTACTTTTTATCCGCATTACCTTTGAGCACCATATAAATCAGTGCAACAAAGATAAGTAATGCACCGACTAAACTGCTTACACAGAAATAAAGAATACGTTGGTTCGTCGTGAGGTTAAATAATTCATTCGCAAGGATGTAGCGCATGAAAAACCATTGTGCGAGGGAGAATACAATCACGACTAAAGCATGTCGACGTACATCTGGGCGCATAACCATAAAGCTGACCTCTTAATTGAAAGCAGCTTATTATGCCACTGACGTGCTTTTTCGCAAAGCATAGCTTATAAAAACCGAATGTTTGTTTGAGACCGTCTAATAAAAAACCCTGCAATTGCAGGGTTTTTTATTAAAGAGCAATTAAGCTTCTTTCTTTTGTTGTTCACGTAAGCGGATGCCCAAGTCACGAAGCTGGTTTGCTTCAACAGGAGCCGGTGCTTGAGTAAGTGGACATTCAGCAGTTTTCGTTTTAGGGAACGCAATAACATCACGAATTGAAGTCGCGCCAGTCATAAGCATTACTAAACGGTCAAGACCAAATGCCAAACCACCGTGAGGAGGTGCACCGTAACGAAGCGCATTGAGTAAGAAGCTGAATTTTTCTTCTGCTTCTTCATCGGAAATACCAAGCGCTTCAAAAATCGCTTTTTGCATTTCTAATGTGTAAATACGAAGTGAACCACCACCAACTTCAGTACCGTTCAATACCATGTCGTAAGCAACAGAAAGTGCTTCGCCTGGATTGCTCTTCACATCTTCTACGCTAGATTTAGGTAATGTGAATGGATGGTGAACAGAAGTCCATTTGCCATCGTCAGTTTCTTCAAACATTGGGAAGTCAACAACCCAAAGTGGAGCCCACTCACAAGTCGCAAGGTTCAAGTCATGACCGATTTTGACACGAAGGGCGCCCATTGCATCATTTACAATTTTAGCTTTGTCCGCACCAAAGAATACGATATCGCCATTTTCAGCGCCAACACGTTCAAGCAATTGCATTACGATTGGTTCGATGAATTTAACGATAGGAGATTGAAGACCTTCAATTCCTTTTTCGATTTCATTGACTTTAATGTACGCTAAGCCTTTTGCACCGTAGATACCAACAAATTTAGTGTATTCGTCAATCTGACTACGTGTTAATGAACCTGCGCCCGGTACACGAAGTGCTGCAATACGGCCTTTAGGGTCTTTAGCTGGACCTGCAAATACTTTGAACTCAACTTCTTGCATTAAGTCTGCAACATCAACGAGTTTTAACGGAATACGCAAGTCTGGTTTGTCAGATGCATAATCACGCATTGCTTCGCTGTATGGCATACGGCGGAATTTTTCAAATTTTACGCCAAGCAAGTCGTTAAATAATTTAATAGTCATGCCTTCCATCAAATCCATAATATCATCGTCGTTTAAGAACGATGTTTCAATGTCGATTTGAGTGAATTCAGGCTGACGGTCAGCACGTAAGTCTTCATCACGGAAACATTTCGCGATTTGGTAGTAGCGATCAATACCACCAACCATCAACAATTGTTTGAACAATTGTGGTGATTGTGGAAGTGCATAGAAGCTACCATTTTGTACACGGCTTGGTACTAAATAGTCACGCGCACCTTCAGGGGTTGCACGAGTTAAAATCGGAGTTTCAACGTCTAAGAAACCATGATCGTCTAAATAGTTACGAATCAAGTTGGTTACTTTAGAACGGAAACGTAAGCGATCTAACATTTCTGGACGACGGATGTCCAAGAAACGATATTTTAAACGGTGTTCTTCTGACACGTTAATAGTGTCATCATTTAATGGGAATGGTGGAGTTTCAGATGCAGCAAGAACTTCGATTTCTTTGCCTAAAACTTCGATTTGACCACTCACCATATTTGGGTTTTCAGTACCTTCATAACGGCGACGAACACGACCTGTAACTTTTAATACATATTCAGAACGTGCTTTATCTGCAGTTGCAAATGCTTCTGGAGTATCTGGGTCAATAACCACTTGAACGAGACCATCACGGTCACGCATATCAAGGAAAATAACACCGCCATGGTCACGGCGACGATGTACCCAACCGCATAATGTAACGGTCTGGTCGATTTGGGCTTCAGTTAAAGAGCCACAGTAATGAGTTCGCATCATGATGAAGATTATCCAAACTATATTGGCTGAAAAGACGGATGCGTAAACCGCGCACCGTCAAAAAAATAAGTTTTCGATTATGCCCTGTTGAATGACATGCCACAAGAACTAGATCAAAAAACAGCTATAATTTAGCTAAAAATGAGCAATTTGGCAGCAACTTTAGCTATTTAGCCCATTCTTTGTTGTCGATCTAAAAATAAGAATAATAGACATCCCAAACTAAAAGTACTTAACCAACCTTGCATAAACTCATTAATAGAGCGGCCAGTAAAATAATAGGTATCAGAATGCCAAACCTCATGGGGAATATAACGGGCATAGTCCCAAAATGAAAATAAGCCTAAAAGTGTAGATAAAGTAAATAAACACCAAGCAAAAATTTTAATTTTATAATTTACTTTCCAATGCTGTTTATGGCGCTGATAGTAATGAATACTCATCCAGCCTAAAAAAGGTAATGCCAGAGCAGAAGAACCGAGTTGAAGAAGGCGATGCAATGGATAAGGGCGGCCAAACAAGTGAACAGTTTGCGATAAAAAGTCTTGAAATATAAAAGTTCTAAAGTCTGAGTGGGTAAGGCCATCCCAAATGAGATGTGTTGCTATACCAATGAGTAGAGCAATTATGATTCCAATAAAAAAGCTAAAAAAATGTCTAAAAGAATCTAGTTTTAAATCGTGTTGGATACCAAAAAAACGGTAAACCACAGGTCGGTAAAGTAAGTACCAAATGACACAGAATAATAACCCTAATGCAAGATTAGGGTAGAAAAGCCCCTTCCATTGATGAGTCAGCATACCTGATTGCATTGTAAATAAGCGGTAAAGATCGGGCGTCATACTGCCAATTGCTAAGGCGGCAATGGGTAACGTATTTCGGCTCAATTTAGCAAGTGGAGGGGCGATAACTGCATGGGAGATTGTAAAAGGCATTAGAAAAGAAAGCTTCTCACATCATCAAAAAGTTGAGTCTATCGAAACATGTCATTAACGAATGTTTTTTATTGCAAAACAACTGAAATGTTATAATATAACAAAACAAAAGGCGTACGATTAGAGACTCACCTCATGTTGTTCTATAAAAATATTTTGACCTTATCCATTTTGGCTGCCATATCTATACCTGTATTTGCAGCAGAAAATGAAAATGTTGAGAAGTTAGAAACTATCCGCATCAAGGCGCACCCCCTTGAGCAAACTTCAAAAGATTTTGCAGTCGCTGATACTGTAGTTGACCAAAAGCATTTGACTGAAGGGGCCGCCACTATTGGGGATGCGCTCAATAGTGAGGTGGGGATTTATGCGAATCAGTTTGGGGCTGGTTCAAGTCGTCCGGTGATTCGTGGCCAAGATGGACCACGTGTTAAAGTTCTTCAAAATTCATCTGAAAATGTGGATGTCTCAACTTTGTCTCCTGATCATGCTGTAACAGTAGATCCAGTTCTCGCAAAACAAGTTGAAGTGATTCGTGGACCCTCTACTTTATTGTTTGGTGCGGGAACTGTTGGTGGTTTAGTCAACGTTATTGATAACAAGATCCCTACACAAATGCCTGAAAATGGTTATGAAGGACAAGTTGGCTTACGTTACAACACTGGAAGTGATGAAAAGCTGGCGAGTGCTGGGGTAACTGTAGGGTTGGGAAGCCAAGTTGCATTACGTGTTGAAGGGTTAACACGTGATGCGAATAACTATATTGCACCAAACTATATTCATGAAGGTGAAAAAGAGCGCCGTGTAGACAATACTTTTGCGCAGGGTGACTCGGTTAATGTTGGTTTGTCTTGGATTTATGACCGTGGTTATACGGGTATTTCTTATAGTAATCGTCGAGACCAGTATGGCTTACCCGGGCATAGCCATGAGTACGAAAGTTGTAGCGCTCATCTAGGTGGAAGACCGCATTTGCATTGTGATCCACATGAACATGAGCACGAAGATGGAGAAGAAGCTCACGATCATGAGCATGAAGAACATGAGCATGAACATGGCGGTCCATGGATTGACTTAAAGTCTGAGCGTTATGATTTTAAAACCGAGTTAAACGATCCATTTGCAGGCTTCCAAAAGTTACGTGCCCAAGCGAGCTATACAGATTATCAGCATGATGAGATTGAAGAAGGGGCAATCGCAACTCGATTCCAAAACAAAGGTTATGATGGGCGTATTGAGTTAGTCCATAACCCTATTGCTGATTGGGAAGGGGTAATTGGTACCCAGTTAGGCCAACAAAAACTAAATTTAACTGGTGAAGAAGCATTTATGGCACCAACTACTACCAAAAAGTGGAGTGTTTTTGCTTTAGAACATAAACAATGGAAAGATGTTCATTTTGAACTTTCTGCTCGTGCAGATCAGCAAGAAATCGATGTAGATGATAACTCTAAACAAGATTTTGACGGTTCTGCTTTTTCCTATGCAGGTGCTGCCAACTGGGAGTTTGCGCCAAATTATAAGCTTTCATTTGTAGCATCACACCAAGAGCGTCTGCCTCTTGCTCAAGAGTTATATGCAAATGGTGCCCATTTTGCGACCAATACTTATGAGTTAGGAAATGATCAACTCAGTAAGGAAAAATCAAATAATGTTGAGTTAGGTTTGCATTTTGATAATGACAAACTTGATTATCATCTTCATGTTTACCATAACTGGTTTGATGACTACATCTATGCGCAAACCCTTGACCGTTATAAAGACTTTCGCTTAGTTCAATATACTCAAGATAAAGCACGTTTCTATGGTGCTGAGGGTGAAATTGGTTATCAAATTACTCCAATGTACAAGATCAGTGCTTTTGGTGACTATGTACGCGGTAAAATTGATGCCGAGGGTAACGCCCCACGTATTCCAGCGGGACGTTTAGGTACTAAAGTTGATGCAGACTTTGGCTATGGATTTAGTGGTTCTGCCGAGTACTACCATGTCTTTAATCAAGATAAGATCGCAGCTTATGAAACCGAAACAGAAGGCTACAACATGCTCAATTTAGGGGTAGCATACTCTGGACAATATGGTGCAAAAACAGATTATCGTGTTTATATGAAAGCAAATAACTTGTTAGATGACACGGTTTATCAACATGCGTCGTTCTTATCAAATATCCCGCAAGTTGGACGTAACTTTACCGTCGGTGTAGATTTTAGTTTCTAAGGCTTCAACACGAAACTAAACTTGAAAAATCAAGCCAAAAGACCTAATTTGAAACTATCAAGTTAGGTCTTTTTTATGCGTATTTTTCAGCGAATTCATCAAAAGTTAAATTGGTCAGGACGTCGTTATATGGCGGTCATACTTTGCGTTGTTGCTATTGCATATCTTGCATCGACAATTTATCACACAGTAAAACCATTACCACAAGGGATTAACTTTAGTGGCAAGCTTAGACATGCCGAAGTCAAATTTTTAGCTGATAAAACGTATATTGATGCGAAAGGGCAACAGCAGGTTGATCAGCACATCTTTGATGAAATCTTGAAAATGATTGATGAGGCAAAAACCACGATTGTGGTAGATATGTTCTTGTTTAATTCAGAAGTGGGTGACTCGAAACTCAAGCAAAGACCATTGATGCAAGAGCTCACTGATGCATTAGTGAGTAAAAAAAGACAAAACCCTCAAATTCAGGTTGTTATGATTACCGACCCGATTAATTCGGTATATGGTGGACTAAGCCCTGAACACTACCGTCAATTACGCCAAGCTGGTGTTGATGTCATCGAAACGAATCTGGCACCTTTACGTGCTTCTAACCCATTCTGGTCAGGGTTTTGGTACATCTGTTGCCAAAATATTGGCAATAATCCAGAGAAAGGCTGGTTACCCAACCCATTTGGCGATGAAAAAATTACGCTACGTAGTTATTTGAACTTATTTAACTTTAAAGCAAACCATCGTAAAACTGTTGTCGTTGATACCGATGCGGGTTGGAAGTCATTGGTGACCTCAGCAAATCCGCATGATGGTAGTTCGCGCCATTCTAATGTGGCATTGGTGGTAAATGGAGCCACAGCTGCTGATGTACTTCAAACCGAAGCTGCTGTTGCGCAAATGTCAGGAAGTAGTACACCATCACTTATTTTAGGCGATTTTGAAAAAGACGTTAGCAAGCCTCAAGTTCAAGTGCTAACTGAAGGGGCAATCTATGAAGCTGTATTAAAATTAATTAATACGGCTAAACCTAAAGAACATCTTGATTTAAGTATGTTCTATTTGTCTGAACGTAAGATTATTAAAGCTCTAAAAAGTGCCCAAGAACGTGGCGTTATTGTTCGTGTTTTACTCGATCCAAATAAAGATGCGTTTGGTAGACAAAAGAATGGTATCCCAAACCGTCAGGTAGCGTCAGAGTTACATGCTGCTGGCATTCCAATTCGTTGGTGTGATACTCATGGCGAGCAGAACCATAGCAAAATGATCTTGAAATATAATGCTCAACAAGCTGAGTTAATTGTAGGATCTGCCAATTTTACAGCCCGTAATTTAAAAAATTATAACCTTGAAACGGATATGTTGGTTGTAGGCAAAGTTCAAGATCAAGTCTTTAAAGACGCTCAGAATTACTTCAATACTTCGTGGTCAAACCTACAAGGTAGACAGATGAGCGTGGATTATGCGAAGTATGCTGATGAGTCTAAAGTGAAGTATTGGATTTATCGTTTTATGGAATGGTCAGGTTTATCGACTTTTTAATTACTATCTTGAAGTTTTCCAAAAAATGGCTTGTGCTTAGAGTCATCCACAACCTGAGCGAGGGAAAGCAAACATCGTTTGCTTCGAGCGCAAGACAAACAAAGTGCGTAGTTCAAACTCAAGCATAGCTTTCGCCTTGCGGTACGGCAAAGATTATTAATCTTTGCTATTCGCACCTCAGGTTTTGTGGATGACAAATGCTTTTGGTTACTTTGGGCGAAACCAAAGTAACGAATTAGCTACTAAAAGTAGAACTTAAAGCGGTAAGACCCCGTCGTGCTAATTAAAAATAGAGAATAAAACTTGGAATATTTTAAGGCGCAGGCGGAATCAACTGATCTAAAGCCTTATCATCTAACTTCTCTATTTCACTCAAATCCGTCTTAATTTTCCACTGCGACTCATCATCTACAGGATTCGGCAAACGCGCTTCAAGCCAATCACAAACCACATCTGGAGAAAACTCAGGGTGATTACACTGAATAACCCATGATAAAAAATCTTTTGCTTCACCATTCATGTAAGGTGGTGGAGACACAGGAAAGAATAAAGTAGGTAAACGCTCATTCGTCGACAGGTAATTTAAAACATGCCCTAGTTCTTGAACGGTTTGCCATGCGAGAGGGTGTTCTACATCAATACTGAACTTAAACCACCAAGCGCGTTCGCCATCTGCTCCATGAGCCATGATACGGGCTTCTTGTACACTTGGAACTTTGCAGAAAAATTGATGAAGACGTTCAAAACTGATTTCAGACACAGCAATTGACCTAGCTTGAAAAATGCTAATGGTAGCACAGATACAGATTCTTCATATTTTCTTTATAGTCATTACAAACAATATCAATCAAAGCCATTTTATTCATGGTTTCTCCTTGACTCTCTCTTAATCTAGCTTCAGATCAAGATAAAAAGGAATACTCCATGAAAAAGCCTATTGTTCTCGTACTTTCAACATTAATGTTGGGTATGTCGGCAACTGCGATGGCCGATTCAAATCATCGTTGGGATAACTATCACGGTAAAGACCATAATCGCTATGAACAGCGTCATGATTATCGTTATGACCACCGCAATGATCATAGAGCTCCTGTTTGGTCACACTCTGAGCGTGGCAACCATTATGGCCGATATGTAGCCTTTAAGCGCGGTGATCGTATTCCTGTGGAATACCGTAATAGCCGTTATTATGTCTCCGACTGGCGTGCACATCGCTTATATGCACCACCACGTGGATACCACTGGGTGAAGACTCCTAACCAATACTTATTGGTTGACTCGAAACATCACATTTATCGAGTTCGTTAAACGTAAAGTAAAAAATGGCCAGCTTAGGGCCATTTTTTTATGCCAACTCGTCATCTTGCGGTTGGGGTGTTTTTAAAGAAGTAGGTGTTTTTGAATGTTTTTCTTTCATAACAGATGGGTAGTGCCAAGAAGCAAAACGGACAACTAAAATAGAGAGAGCTAAAATAAGAATTGAGCCAGTAATAATGACTTGATCAAGGTCGGCTTTATGGTCATGTTGGATATCAGAAATAAGTAAACGTGTTAGGGCTGTAATGGCGACATAAATAAGAAAGCGTACAGGCATATGATTGGTTTTAAAGTAAATTCCAACCATTGCCCCAAGTTCTAGGTAAATAAATAACAATAAGATGTCATCGATTGATGCATATTTTTTGACGGTCAAAATTTCAAAAACGGTATGAGCAGCAGACCAAGCAATCATACAGCCTATAATAAATAAGGCTAAATAATGAAAAGCCTCAACAGCATAATGTCCAAACCAATCAAGGGTTCTTTCAAACTTTTTGGGATCAGGCATAGTAAAATCTTTTTTGATATGAGAATGTTTAGAAATTAAACAAATTTTGTGCCAATGGAAATAGTAAATACAAAATAAAAAACGCCTGATTATTCAGGCGTTTTTATAAAAAATTTAATTACGCTTGGTTTGTAAAGTAATCTTCACTAAAGCCCATAATTAAGTCTGAACCTGCTTTGATTTTAGCAATACGTGCATCAATATCTGGCAAGATACGTTCAACAAAGTATTGAGCCAATGCAAGTTTGTTTTGGTAGAAATCACCAGACTTGTCTTTAGCAGCGGCAGCAATTTTTGCAAACATATAAGAGAAGCTGAGTAGACCCACTGCATGTAAGTAATCAACAGCAGCAGAGTTCGGGAACTCTACGTTCTCTGCAGCTTGCTCAATAATAAACTGAGTGATTGCTTCGATTTCAGTTGCAGCATCTAAAGTTGCATCTTTAATGAAGTTCAAATCAGTGTCTAAGTCATTTGCAAAGTCACGAATTTCAGTGATGTATTCAGCAATGAATGCACCGCCACATTTAATGGTTTTACGACCAATTAAATCTTGAGATTGAACGCCGTTAGTTCCTTCGTAGATTTGAGCAATACGAAGATCACGGATACATTGCTCCATACCCCATTCACGAATATAACCGTGACCACCAAATACCATTTGAGCATCTAATGTCGCTTGGAAGGCTGTATCTGTGAGGTAAGCTTTTGCAATTGGGGTTAAAAGCGCAACACGGTCATTGGCTTTTTTCACGGCTTCTGCATCAGTTGAGAATTTAGTGATATCGAGCTGCTGGCCTACATAAACTGCAAAGGCACGAGAAGCTTCGTTGTTTGCACGTACATTTAACAACATACGACGTACATCGCCGTGGACTAAAATGCTATCAGCGGGTTTGCTTGGTGACTGAACACCAGCTGCACTACGACCTTGTAAACGGTCAGTCGCGTATTGAGCAGCATTTTGATAAGCAAATTCAGAAGCACCTAAACCTTGAATACCCATTGATAAACGTTCGTAGTTCATCATCACGAACATGGCAGCAAGGCCTTCGTTTTCTTTACCAACGAGGTAACCTTTCGCACCGTCAAAGTTCATCACACAAGTTGCAGATGCTTTGATCCCCATCTTATGTTCAATAGAGCCTGGACCAACATGGTTACGGTCGCCTAAAGAACCATCTTCATTTACAAGGTATTTCGGTACAATAAATAGCGAGATACCACGTGAACCAGCAGGAGCATCTGGAGTTTTAGCAAGTACTAAGTGAATGATGTTTTCTGCTAAATCGTTGTCACCGCCAGTGATGAAGATTTTAGTACCTGTAATGTTATAAGTACCATCTTCATTGCGCTCGGCTTTAGTTTTGATAATACCTAAGTCAGTACCGGCATGTGGTTCAGTCAAACACATGGTACCTGACCATTCACCTGAATAAATCTTAGGTAAATACGTTTCTTTTTGTTCTTGAGATGCGTAGCTGCTTAAAGCCATACCTGCACCCACTGAAAGAAGCGGGTAAAGCATGAAAGATGGGTTTGTCGCGAATAACATTTCATCGGCAAGAACGGTAAGCATTTTTGGCATGCCTTGACCGCCCCATTCTTCATCTGCACCTAAGCCAATCCAACCACCTTCTGCATATTGACGAAATGCATCTTTAAAGCCAGCAGGAGTAAAGACTTCGCCGTTTTCGTAGCGAGCGCCTTCTTCATCACCAGTACGGTTTAATGGATGAGTCACGTTCTGAGCAAATTTAGCCATTTCTTCTAAAATTGCTTCAGCTGTTGCAGCATCTACATGAGCGAGTTTCTCATTAGCCTGCCAAAATTGTTCTGCTTTAAATACATCATTTAAGATGAATTTCATATCAGCTAAAGGAGCATTGTAAATTGGCATAATCGTTCACCTTTTTTGTGCACATCGGCCTGTGCTAGATATCCTGTAAAACGAAATGGATATTGAATTTAAAATCTAAATTTATCATTGATTTTATAAAAAAAGGACCGTCAAAACTGAGCAGTCCTTTTTTGGTTTTTAACATTGCATATCGCAACTAACTATGATTAGAAAGCGAAATGTTCAGCATCTAATGCCATCAATGGGTCTAAACCACCTGCGATAACGTCTACATGAGAGCGTACACGCGGTAAAATTTTCTTGAAGTAGAAGCGAGCAGTAGTTACTTTCGCATTGTAGAAATCAACATCGGTTGTACCCGCCGCTAATTTCTCTTGTGCTACAAGCGCCATACGAGCCCATAGATAAGCTAAAGTAACGTAACCAGAGAAGTAGAGGTAATCTACAGCCGCTGCACCCACTTCATCCGGATTTTGCATTGCACGCATACCGATTTGCATAGTGAGGTCGCCCCATTCTTTGTTCAGCGCAGCAAGTGGCTCAACAAACTCTTTCATGGCAGGATTGTCTTTATTTGCTTCTACAAACTTGTGAACAATCTTAGTGAAATCACGAAGCATTGCACCTTGAGTTTGTAAAACTTTACGGCCTAACAAGTCCAGTGCTTGAATTTCAGTTGTACCTTCATACAAGCAAGCAATACGTGTATCACGTACGATTTGCTCCATGCCATGCTCAGAAATGAAGCCATGACCACCGAACACTTGAACACCGTGCTTAGCTGATTCAGAACCTGTTTCAGTTAAGAATGCTTTTGCAATTGGAGTCAATAAAGACAAGATGTTGTCAGCAAACTTACGCTCTTCTTCAGTTTCGCCTTTTTCAACGATATCTGCATATTGAGCAAGTAAGTACACAAGTGCACGACCACCTTCAGCAAACGCTTTTTGAGTTAAAAGCATATTACGAACGGCAGGGTGAACGATAATTGGATCTGCTTCTTTTTCTGGAGCTTTAGGACCAGAAAGTGAACGCATAGCTAAACGTTCTTTCGCGTAAGTTAAAGCACCTTGGAAAGAAGACTCAGATGCAGATAAACCTTGAACCGCGGTACCAATACGTGCTGTGTTCATGAAGGTAAACATACAGTTCAAACCACGGTTTTCAGGGCCAATTAAATAACCTTTTGCTTGGTCAAAGTTAATGACACAAGTCGCGTTACCGTGAATACCCATTTTGTGTTCGATTGAACCACAACGTACGGCATTACGTTCGCCTAGAGTTCCGTCTGCATTGACGTTGAACTTAGGAACGATAAATAACGAAATCCCTTTAGTCCCTTTTGGTGCGCCTGGTAGACGAGCAAGAACGATATGGATAATGTTTTCAGCCATGTCGTGTTCACCAGCAGAGATAAAGATTTTCTCGCCAGAGATTGCATAGCTACCATCTGCATTTGGTTCTGCTTTAGTACGGATAATACCTAAGTCTGAACCTGCATGAGATTCAGTTAAACACATCGTACCTGTCCAAACACCTGAAACAAGGTTTGGTAAGTAAGTATTTTTTTGCTCTTCAGAACCGTGATGTTCTAATGTACGTACTGCACCGTGAGACAAACCAGGGTACATACCCCATGCCCAGTTAGAGCTACCTACCATTTCTGAAATTGCGATACCTAAAGAGTTAGGTAAACCTTGACCACCGTATTGTTCTTCTGCTGATAAAGACGGGAAGCCAAGTTCGATGTATTTTTGATAAGCTTCTTTAAAGCCTGTTGGTGTAGTTACAACACCATCATTCCAAGTACAACCTTCACGGTCGCCAACTTGGTTTAAAGGAGAAAGTTCATTTTCACAGAAGTCTGCCGCAGCTTCTAAATATTGATCAACCAATTCACGGCTTACGTTACCTTGAAAGTCAGGTAATTTTGCATAGTGTTCTTCAGCATTTAATAATTCATGCAAAACGAATTGCATATCACGTAAGGGCGCTTTGTATTGTGGCATATCGGGTTCCTCAATACTGGTGAAACCAGAGTTATAATCCTAATCTACGATAATGTGCCATAAGGCACCTTGAACTATTACATCGTGCAACAACTTGCATAACTGTACAAGCACCTCGGGGCCTTTACTTTGTGACTGCAAAGTCAAGAAAAAAATACTTGAACTATGTAAGTGCTTTGAGTGTAAACACTTTTGATGAAGTTTAGATGAGACAAATAGTCAAAATCGTAAATAGTTATGTATAAACAAAAGGCGCCTTCTGGCGCCTTTTGTTTTATTGTTTTTAGAATTATTTTGCTTGAGATGCTACTGGAGCAGGTGCATTGACTGGTGGTTGAGGACGTTTTGGCTCAAAGCGGAGGTTACATGTACCTTCAAGTGTTTTATCTCCAACTTGAACATTGACAGTTTGTCCAACAGCTTTACCTTCACATGCTTTTTGAATTTGCTCAAAACGAGCTTTACGCTCTGCACGGTGTTGTTCCCATGCTGCTTTTTGTTCAGGCGTAAATTCACGGTGTTTCATACGATGGTGGTGACCATCACGTGGGCCATCTTGCATCATGCCATGTTCTGGCTTAGGTGGTTGAGTTGTTGATTGACAAGCAGCCAAACTACCCATAGTTACAATTGCTGCACTGAATAATGCAATTTTAGCCGTCATTTTCATGGTTAAAACCCTTTAATGTTTGTTTTAAGATGGCTTAAAGATTAGATAATAAAGATGAAGAAACAATGGAGAGTTTTTCTTTTCGTTGTTGGTTACAATGCAAAATATAGAGTAAAAATGAGAGAGTGCTTTTGAACGTTCTACGTGTTCCCATAGCCTTGCGGTTATTTTTAACGGTCTTGCTTACCACGCTGTTAATTGCAACTGCAAGTTTGAGTGTTCTGCACTGGACGATGCAAAAGAACTTTGCCAAATATGTAGCCGATGTTGAAATGCAAAAGCTAGATCGGCTCATTACTAATCTGGGAAATGTATATACTGTTTATCATGATTGGGGGAATGCGATTCAGGCGCAAATCTTACAAATTGAAGGAACGGCAGCACCAGATGATTATGACCGTCTTTCCCAGTGGTGGTTACGCCGTCAATATGATATTGCCATTCAGCAGCATTCTTTCGATGAACACACTCTCATTAATATTTCTCCAGATGCGGGAACGGTAAATAAAAACTCTATTTTTAGTGATGAAGAACTACGTACACTTGAGCAAAACTTACCTTCGGAATATCAACCGTTTGAAGGTTTAAGATTCCCGCTAAGTGCAAACCAGTTTCGTCCAAGCGATGATAAAAACAAATCAAAAAAAGGAAGCCTCAAAGACATTGAGACGCAAAATGGTAAGAAGCGTTTTATTGCTTTACCAGACCGGCTGGGCTTAAGTTCTCGTTTATCTTTATATGATGCCAAACACCAGTTTGTAGTCGGTGAACCGCCGTCTTCGGATCAGATGTCTTATCGCCCGATTATGGTCAATAGTCAGGTCGTAGGTTATTTAGGTCTAAAACCAGTTTTAGATAAAGAAGATGCATTAAGTATTAATTTCTTCAGTAATCAAAAGCGCTATTTACTTTTAATTTATGCCTTAACATTACTGTCGAGTTTAGTTGCAGCACTTTTAATGGCAACTTATTTTAAAAAGCCAATTCAGCGTCTATTAAATGCAACAAATGAGTTAACAAAAGGTAATTATCAACACCAAGTTGTGATTAAACGAAATGATGAGTTAGGTGATTTATCTACTCAATTAAATCATTTAGCTGAAATTTTACATCAGCATGAAGAATCACGACGTCAATGGGTTGCAGATACCTCTCATGAATTGAAAACTCCATTGGCTGTTTTGCAAGCGCAGATTGAAGCGATGCAAGATGGTATCCGAAAGGCAACACCTGAACATCTTGATGCCATGATGCGACAAGTTTCGAGTTTAAAGAAATTGACACAAGATCTGGCAGACTTGGCTCAGGCTGATGCTCAACAACTTAAATGTTATTTGAGTTCGGTTAATCCTTGGGAAGTTATACTGCAAGAAGTCGAAAATTTCAGACCTAAACTCGAACAAGCAGGGTTAGAAATTGAGGTGGAAGGTGAAGGCGCTTCTTTATTGTTAGACCGTGATCGATTTAAACAAATTATTGTTAACTTGATCGGTAATAGTATTCGCTATACCGAAACAGGTGGAAAGATTCATATTCATACAAATCAAACGTCTCAGGAGTGGACTTTATATGTTGATGACAGTCCATTTGGTTTAAGTGATGAGCAATTATCACGTTTAGGTGAACGTTTTTATCGTGTCGATGATTCGCGTACGCGTAGTACAGGTGGAACAGGACTAGGCTTAGCTTTATCTTGTAAAATTGCGCAGGCGCTTGGTGGTACACTCAGTTTTGAACACTCACCATTAGGTGGTTTACGTTGTGTACTGACCTTTAAAAAGCAGAGTTAAATAAAAGGAAAAATGGCCCATGAAACATATTATGTTGGTTGAGGATGAAGTCGAGTTAGCGCATCTGGTGCGTGATTATCTTGAGGCTGCTGGATTCGAAGTAAGCATGTTTCATGATGGTCAGGATGCTTACACGAGCTTTCAACAACGTAAACCTAATTTAATGATTCTGGACTTAATGGTTCCAAGAATGGATGGTTTAACGATTTGCCGTAAGGTACGTGAACAGTCAGATTTACCGATTATTATGGTGACAGCACGTACCGAAGAAATTGATCGTGTCTTAGGCCTAAACATGGGGGCAGATGATTATGTGTGCAAACCTTTTAGTCCAAAAGAACTGGTTGCTCGTGTACAGGCCGTTTTACGCCGTTTAGAACGTAAGGCTGAGCCAGAGCAAAATGATTCTTTCCGTATTGATAAAGCACAGCAAAGAATTTGGTATCAACAAAAATCTTTAAGTTTAACGCCCACAGAATTTCGCCTACTTGAGTTATTTTTAGAACATGTGGGGCAAGTTTATTCACGTGCACAATTATTAGATCATATTAATCCGGACAGCTTTGATGTTGCCGACCGAGTTATTGATAGCCATATTAAAAACTTGCGTCGAAAAATCACGGAAGTGGCCGAAACTGGTAACCGTCATGAGTGGATTCAAGCTGTTTATGGAGTAGGTTACCGCTTCGAATATCCAGAAGAATAATTGCTTAGAAAAGTTATGCTGTGGATAACCACAATGTTATCCACAGAAAATGTGGATAAAAAATTAAGAAGAACAGCTCACCGCGACATCAGGTACATCGCTTGGTAACGGACCTAAATCTTCCGGTTTTTCCAAATCTGATTGCTTTGTATAGGGATGGTTGAGTAGCTTAAATAAGCGGTCAACCTCACTAAAATCATCTCGCTCCGCTGCCTCAATAGCTCGCTGTGCCATATGGTTACGTAAGATATAAATTGGATTTACCTGCTGCATGTTTGCATCAAGCTCATCAATATCTTGATATTCACGGATGTTTTGATACTGCGTAAGGAATGCATCAAATTGTCGAATATCAAGGCAGTCATCACGTAAAGCTTTGTATTCTTTATTTTGAAGGCGAATGAAGCTTTGGGTGTAATCGAGCTGCTCCGCTTGCAGAATACGCAAAAAGCTTAAGCCGCATTCAGTACTGTCTTTATGAAAATGAGGAAGCCCCATTTTTTGACATAACCCAGTGGTGTAATGCTCAATAAAAGTCGGCTCAAATTCTTCTAGGCAAGCGGCCAACGCTTCTTTGAACTGCTCTTTATGCTCAGGTTCGGCAAGTGGAATGAGATTATTTAACCAAGTCCATAAGTTCCAGTGCGCAATACTCGGTTGGTTTTGATAGGTGTAACGCCCTTGGTAATCGGAATGGTTGTTAATCCAATTTGGTCGGAAACGTTCCATAAAACCGTATGGACCAAAATCGAGTGTAGAACCCGTAATATTTAAGTTATCGGTATTCATCACACCATGAGCAAAACCGACCAACTGCCATTTGGCGATCATAATGGCTGTATTTCTAATCACAGCTTTAGCAAAAGCTAAAATAGGTTGCTCTTCTTGTTGGCATTCTGGATAGTGCCATTCAATGCATTTTTGAGTGAACTCGGCCAATAGCTCAGGTGCATATTGATTGATCCATTCAAAATGGCCTAAACGGATATGACATTCAGATGTTCTAAGTAACATTGCGCCAGGTTCTAGCTTTTCACGCTGTACACCTTGAGTGGAGCTTGTAAAACCTACTGCGTGACTAGAAGCAACCCCTAAAGCATTTAAAGCATGTCCTGCTAAATATTCACGAATAACAGAGCGTAAAACTGCTCGCCCATCTCCCATACGCGAATAGGGCGTGGGGCCTGCACCTTTTAAATGTAAATCTATGGTTTGGCCTTTTTTATTAAGAATCTGCGCAATGAGTAAGCCGCGTCCGTCGCCTAGTTGACCGGCCCATTGCCCAAACTGATGGCCTGCATACACCATAGCCAAAGGCGGGAATTCCGAGAAGGTACGCTGACCACTGCAAATTTCTACCCAAGCCTGTTTTTCTTCATCTGTCCATTGTAACTCTTCGGCTAAAGCTAAATTAAAGTGTCCAGCCTTTGCACCACGAAGCGGAGAAGGTTGCTGGATATGAAAAAGTTTAGGATTGAGCGATGAATAAAGCGGATTAAATTGCATAGGCTGGACTAAATATTTGAGGCAAAATTCACTATACCATAGTTAAAAACAAGCCAAAAAAATAGCACCTGCAAAGTATGGCTCTACAGGTGCTATTTCGGGATAAAGACGTATTAGTCTGGTACGACGTTTGTGTTCTTTTTAATGTTACGCATTAAAGTTTCTAAACACTCACGGTGATGACTCAAACGATGTTCAAGCAATTGGAAATCAACTTTTAACTTATGATCCATTTTGTGAATCTTTTCAGCCATTGCTGCTTTCTTTGCTTGTAACTCTTGTTCTTTGAGTTTCGCCCAGTCATTTAAAGTATGTGTAAATGCTTCATACTCTTGAGCAATACGTTGCTTCATTTGACTAATGTCGGCATTTACATCATGACCATAAATAGCCAAGTCTTGTTCAGCATATTTAAACTTCATTGCCAATTCTGCTTTTTTAATATTAAAGCTTGGAATACGACGTAGGTTCTTTGCTAAACCAATCTTAGAGCATGTCCAAATGAGCCATTTTGTTGGATCATATTGCCACCATTTCACACCATTACGATAGTCGTACTGGAAAATATGGTGATAGTTGTGGTAACCCTCACCCCAAGTTGCAATCGCTAACCAGAAGTTATCGCGTGCTGAGTTTTCATCGGTATAAGGACGTTTACCGAACATGTGGCAAAGTGAGTTGATGAAGAATGTAACTTGATGACTAATGATTAAACGTAATAGGCCACCAAGAAGTACAACACCCCATAAATCGCCAGTTGCCCAGCCAACCAAACCTAAAATACCAACGTGAACTGCTACGACCATCAAGGCATAGTATTTATGCTGGAACATCACCAGTTTGTCATTGAGTAAGTCTGGTGCATTTTTAAAATCTGGTTCAGATGGAGAATGATCGCGGATCATCCAACCCATATGGGCATACCAAAAGCCACGTTCAATTGAATATGGATCTTCATCTACATCGTCGACATGACGGTGATGGGTACGGTGACCAGATGCCCAAAGCAGAATACTGTTTTGTACAGCAAATGTGCCGCCAATCATTAAAAGAATTTTAAGTGGTAACGACGCTTCATAAGCACGGTGTGCCCAAAGACGATGGTAACCAGCAGTAATCCCCATGCTACTTAAAGCTAAAAGAAAAAATAAGCTTACCCATGCGCTTACACTAAAATCATAATAATACGCATAAATCGGGATTATGATTGCAGCAAGAATTGGTAAACCAATTAAGGTAATGCTAGCGGTCCAGTTAATTGGGGCCTTGAGTGGGGCGGAAGTCATATCCGGCAGCGCTCCTAGAAACCTTGTCATACAAGGTAAAAAGACAAATCGACATAGCAAAACCAATCTTCAAGATATATTGCTATTTTGCACATCATATTAGCACGTGCTTAGTGAGAATCACTAGCATTATTGTACAGATGTATTGAAAGAACCGTAACAGAATTAAACCATGCCTGACAACATTTCAGATAGGAGAAGTTGTGTAATGAAAATACAGCGATTGAGAAAAAAGAATAGCATTGATATTGCAAGGAAATTGCCATTGAAATGTCTTTTCATCGCAATCAGCCTTGTATTGGCAGCATGTCAAAGCACGCCGCAACCAAATAATCACAAAGGCCAAGTAAAACCAACACATCGTGTACAAACGCCAGTTGTGAAAAAGAAAGTGAGTCCAGATGGTGTTCAAGATATAGATTGGCAAATTACCCAGATAAATGGTCATAAGGCAAAATTCTTTAACCAGTGGCCGACTCTTTCATTGAACTCTACAGTCAAAACAGTAACTGGTCATACAGGATGTAATCGTGTTTTTGGGCGATACACTTTTGATTTCAGCCAAAAGAAACTTGATATGGAAGTTAACGCAGGTCATTCGAGTTGTGATGGCGCTTTGGCGCAAGAAGCAGAATTGGTCGATTCTTTACAACGTATTAAACGCTTCCAGTTAGTAGGTAATACCTTATATCTACTTGATCAAAGCGGACAGCGTTTGATTCAGGCCGAGAAAAAATAAAAGGTGGTCAATACCACCTTTTTTATATTTAAAGAGCTTCAAGCATTGTGGTTGGAATATCTGTAATTAAGCCCTGAATATCTAAATCCCGTAGTCTTTTTGCTCTTTCTACATCGTTCACTGTCCAGACACTAATGTTCAAACCAGCTTGATGCGACAATTGAATCATTTCATCTGTTGCAAGTTGATCATGCCAGCCAATATGACAGCACCCATATTGATGAGCAAGTTCAATCGCCGTTGCTCCAACCGGAAGTTCAACTAACAATCCGCGTTTAAATTGAGAGTTGGTATCACGTAAAGCGGTTAGAATTTGAAGATCAAAACTTGTGATGGTTACGACTTTCTCGAAACCTTGTAACTCAGTCTCAAGCTTTTGAACTAACTTTTCTGCTAATGCCATATCTCTTACAGCTTTAACTTCAACTTCAATATGGTCAAAGTTATCAAGTAAATTTAAAACGCCTGTAAGAGTAGGGGTTGGTTCAGAAGTTGGCCAGTTAGACCAATTTTGACGATGATCAAATGATAATGCTTGAGCCAAAGTTGATAGCTCTACAATTTGGTCGACACCTGCCGTGCGCAAAAAATTATCATCATGAATGACGACCAACTCTTGATCTTGCAGCTGACGAATATCAAATTCGACACCACGAATACCTAAATTTTTAATGTGCTGAAAACCACCTAATGTATTTTCAGGAGCTTCTCGGCGTGCACCACGATGACCAATAATGCGCATAGATTTCTATTGTCCGTTCTTTTTGATAATGATCTCTTTAAACGTAGAGATCTTTCTTAACTTAATCTATTTTTAAATCATCTCATTAATATTTTTTTGCCAAAGGACTTCTTGTCCACCTTCAGCACGCTGTAAAGCACGCGATGCGACAAATAACCAGTCAGATAGACGATTTAAAAGTTGAAGGGCAGTGGCTTGAATATTTTGATCGCGAGTTTGTACTGACATGAGCGATCGCTCTGCACGACGACAAACGGCACGGGCTTGATGGGCATAACTGCAAGATAAAGAACCAGATGGCAGAATAAATTCTTTTAGCATAGGCAAATCTTCATTCATACGGTCAATTTCTTTTTCAAGAAATTCAATACAAACGGGCTGAAGCAAATTGTAATTTGGAATACAAACTTCGCCGCCTAAGTCAAAAAGCCAGTGTTGAATCAGACTCAAGCTTTTGTCCCAATCAGCTTTATTAGCCACTTGGCTGGCTGTAATTTGTGCACGGAGCACACCAATAATGGCGTTTAGTTCATCGACATCACCAAGTGCCGCAATTCTTAGATCATCTTTAGCAACACGAGAGCCATCGCCTAAACCTGTGGTACCTGAATCGCCTGTGCGTGTATAGATTTTGCTTAAACGGTGTCCCATGATAGATATCCTGAACATAAAAAAGGGGATAATGTCGGTCAGAACATTACCCCGAAACTGGAGTTAAGAAAATATTTTTATAATAAAGTTTTCGCTTAGTAGCTTAAGGTCACACCAGCTGATGCAAGGCGGCCGCTGGCAATATAGTATGAACCAACCTCTTTATTCCATGCAGTCTTATAGTCTGTATCATATAGGTTTTGAATATTAGTAAAGATTTTAACATTTGGGCTCATTTGCCAATAAGCGTTAAAATCAAGAGTAGTGTAGCCTGGAACATCTTGTATATCTTTTGCTTTGCCTTTTGCAACGAAAGCAGTGTTGAAGCCATATACACCATTATCCCATCCAATATTCATATTGAAGTTTTGACGTGGACGATTTGGCGCATCTTGATCAGTTTCATCATTTTTAGGTTGAATATAAGCATATTCCGCATTGATAAACCAATTATCTAGTGACCACTTTAAACCTAATTCAGCACCAGTTAAGGTTGCTTTATCAATATTATAAAATACGAAATTTGTTGCAGCAGAAGATACCATCAAGTTATCAACTTTAGTTTGATAAACTGAACCATATACAGTGAAGCCGTGGTTTAGTTTTTGATCAAATCCAAGTTCATATGACACGCTTTCTTCTGGTTTTAAATCTGGATTACCTCCCCACCAAGCTGGCTCTGTAATAATTTGACCTACAACTGGTGCACGGAAAGCTGTACCAATATTTGCATATACGCTAGTTGTTGGTGTAACAAGGAAACGACCAGCAAGTTGTCCAACTGTATGTGTACCAAATTGGTCATTATCTTCTACACGAATGCCTGCTTGGGTATTAATGCCATCATGTTGATATTGATGTTGTAAATAATAGCCAGTCGTCTTATTAGAATTATCGAATCCTGTGTCACCATTATAAGCAACTACTTTCTCTGCAGTTGTTTTATTATGCTCTACACCAAATAAAATATTTTGGCTTGGTGTAAATTGCCATTTAATATTTGAATCTACCTCTTGTTGCTTGGTATTTACAATTGAAGGATACGCTGCTTTTATTAAATTATATTGATCTTCAAATTGAGAAAGACGAGTATTCCAAATAATATTGTTAGTTAAATTAAGGCGAGCGTTAACATTATATAAGCGGTTAGTAAAATCATACGCTTGCGCTGCGCCATAAGAAAAAAAGTCACCAGTACCTTTATTTTCTTTGATTTCAGCTGATAAAGCATATTGCTCTTTATCAACACCAACTTTAGCTGAATACCCTTTTTGATCAAATCCAGCTTTGCGATCGTCATTGCTAATGATTTGATCACCATCTGTTTCAAAACGTTGACCACGAATTTGAGCGTAATAACCATCTTGGGCTAAATCTATACCTAAAATAGATTTATAAGTATTCTTTTCACCAGCTTCGATCGTCGTAAAGATTTTATTTTGTGTAGGAGTTTTTGAAATTAATTGAATTACACCGCCAATAGCATCAGTACCATACTGAACTGAAGCAGGGCCTCGTAATATTTCAATTTGCTTAATATCTGTTGTATCAAATAAGTGAATATTTTGACCAGCTACAGTCGCAGTATTTGAACGCATACCGTCTTGTAAAAATAGAGTGTGTCCAGCACTAGCTCCTCGGATAAATACGGAGGCTGTTTGGCCATAACCACCTGTTTGATGAATAGTTAAGCCAGCTTCTTTTCTTAATAGCGAGGGCAAATCTGCAATTGGATTCTGTTCTATTGTTTTTTCATCAATCACTGAGATACGCGCTGGAACTTCACTTGCTTTTTCAGCACTTTTTGAAGCAGTCACTACAATTGGATCAAGCTGAGTTACATTCGTTGTATCTTCAGCAAAAATAACAGGTGAACACCCCATCGCAATAGCGATAGCCCCTACCAGACGAGTAGGTTGAAAAGATTTAGACATAACATGCTCCATACATTCACCCCACGTGAATGATCGGGTAGATAGATGAAACAAGTAGGTCTCCGGACTTCAGCGCCATAATTCATTTATGGACATATTCACCTTCCCACACTACTGCAGTGGTGTAAGTCGATTTCGACTTAAAAAATATGCTTTACATTGTTACCGTTGCGGGGGCAGTGCCGGACTTTCACCAGCTTCCCTAAAGCATGAATTGCTTACACTTGCTTCCATTTGAACGCAGTATAAAGTGCCGAATTACTTCGTACAATGTCATTTAAAGCAATTCCCTGAGAACTTTTACGCAAGGGGCAAAAATTGCATTACAATGGCGCTTATTTTAAGAAATGGTTGTAGTTTAAGCAGCTCATGAGCCAATCAAACCAAAAACGTACACGAGCAAAAATCTGTGGAATTACTCGCAAGCAAGATGTTCAGGCAGTAGTTGCAGCGGGAGCAGATGCGATAGGCTTTGTTTTTTTTCCGCCGAGTCCAAGAAATGTAACAGTTGAACAGGCAGAAGAATTAGCAAAACTCGTTCCGCCTTATGTACAAATGGTGGGTTTGTTTGTAAACGCGAGTGTTACTGAAATTCAGGATGTACTTGATTGTGTTCCCCTAGATGTATTACAACTACATGGCGATGAAACTCCAGAACAATGTCAGGAAATAGCGCGTCATTGTAAACGTCGCTGGTATAAAGCGATTCAGGTTAAACCGGATCTGGATGTAATTGCTGAAATTCAAAAATATCAGGCAGCTGGTGCCAGTGCTGTATTGCTCGATGCATGGCATCCTGAGCTTAAAGGGGGCACAGGACATCAGTTTGACTGGTCTAAATTCCCGAAACTTGATATTCCATTAATCTTGGCAGGTGGTTTAACCCCTGACAATGTCATTGACGCTATTCATACTACCGGTGCTTTTGCAGTAGATGTGAGCGGAGGCGTAGAGTCCGCAAAAGGTATAAAAGACCAACAACTCATTGAACGATTTATGCAAGGAGTCCAACGTGGATCAGCAAAATAATGTGATTGACTATACCCAATTCCCAGATGCAAATGGGCATTTCGGTATCCATGGCGGACGTTTTGTGTCAGAAACTTTAATGGCGGCATTAGAAGATTTGGAAAATCTCTATTCCCGCATGAAAAATGATGAACAGTTTTTGGCAGAATTCGACCGTGACCTCGCCTACTATGTAGGTCGTCCTAGTCCACTTTATTATGCTGAGCGATGGTCAAAAGAGTTAGGTGGTGCGCAAATTTACCTTAAACGTGAAGACTTGAACCATACAGGCTCACACAAGGTAAACAACACGATTGGTCAGGCACTACTTGCAAAGCTTTCTGGTAAAAAACGTATTATTGCCGAAACTGGTGCAGGGCAGCATGGTGTAGCAACAGCAACAATTGCAGCACGTTTAGGTCTTGAATGTGTTGTTTATATGGGTGCTGAAGACGTTAAGCGTCAAGCGATGAACGTTTACCGTATGCGTTTGTTGGGTGCAACAGTTGTGCCTGTGCAAAGTGGCTCTAAAACATTAAAAGATGCCATGAACGAAGCGATGCGTGACTGGGTAACCAACGTTGATACAACGTATTATGTCATTGGTACAGTTGCAGGCCCGCATCCTTATCCTCAACTTGTTCGTGACTTCCAGTCGATCATTGGCCGTGAAGCACGCAAACAGATCTTGGAGCAAGCAGGTCGTTTACCAGATGCATTAGTTGCATGTGTGGGTGGAGGTTCAAATGCAATGGGTTTGTTCTATCCATTCTTAAACGATGCCAACGTGAAAATGTATGGTGTTGAAGCAGCTGGTTTTGGTATTGAAACTGGTAAACACTCTGCGCCGTTAAATGCAGGCCATGTGGGTGTATTACATGGTAACCGTACTTATTTAATGAGTGATGAACAGGGCCAGATTATTGAGACACACAGTATCTCGGCGGGCCTTGATTATCCGGGTGTTGGTCCTGAACATAGCTTCTTGAAAGATATGAAGCGTGTAGAGTACGTGCCGATTAATGATACAGAGGCTCTTCAAGGTTTCCGTGACTTAACCAAAATCGAAGGGATTATTCCTGCGCTTGAAAGCTCGCACGCGATGGCGTATGTCTCTAAGCTTGCACCGACGATGTCTAAAGATCAGATTATTATTGCGACTGTTTCAGGCCGTGGCGATAAAGACTTAATGACAGTTGCACGCATTGATGGCGTAGAAATGGTCGAGATGTAAGAGGATACAATGCCAAGCTTGTTTATGGTGATGTTGGGCGGGCGTCATGCACGTGCTAATACAGAAGTTCATGATGTGGTCATGGCTGTAGGAGATACTTTGGAAGAAGTTTATCCTCAACTTAAACAGGCTTGGTTTGGTGAGGCTCAAGGATTACATATTGATGCTTGGGCTAAGCTCTCAGGAGTTAGTTCTCAAGGACAGAACTATCAAATTCATTTTACAGATGCTGCTCCACAACCAGATGATTTAAAGTTATATTTAATTAATCTAGGTGGATATAATGCACGTGAATTCGGTGAACTTCATCGTTATGAGTTTGTGGTGGCACCCAATGCGGTAGTTGCCAAACAATTAGGTAAACAATTTATAGACCGGCAGTGGCAAAAAGCACATACAGACCGGGTCATTGATATTGATGACTGTTTAGCGATAGATTGCGTGGCAGGCCGTTATATTCATTTAATAAAAGGCGATTTTGCTGCAACAATTTGGGAAAATACATATTTGACTGTGGGATAGGTCATTTGAAATCTAATATTCATATGGAAGTGGGTAAATGGATTTAATTCAAGAAAATGGACAGCCTCGTTATGGGCGTTTTGAATCTGTACCGTCCACCATTCATGTCCAACGTTATATTTATAAAACTCCTTATGGCAAAGTCCTAAAAGGCTGGCGCAAGCAATTAAAATATAAGAAGTTTAAATTCTGTGGCATTCAACATAAACATTATAGTATTGGTCTGGCAATTGCAGATATTGGCTGGGTCGGACACGGTTTTTTCTATATCTATGACCATGAAACAGGGCAAGTCATTGAGTGGAATGCTATTCAGCCGTTAGGTCATAAGACTTATCTTGATGAACAGCCTTTGTTTAATCAAAGTTATTTTTCTAAATCGCCTTATCAGTTCGATATTCAGCATGCCAATGGTGTGCGATACATTCGGGTGACTAAATATGGGGAAATTTGTCTGAGCGCTCGTATTTTCTGCGCCGGAACAGATATTTTAAGCTTGTGTACACCAACAGGCATCAATGGTTGGACCTATACCCAAAAGCAGACCACTTTGGCTGTAGAGGGAATGTTCATTAATAAGCAAAATCAAGTTGTACAATTTGATGAAAAGACATTTGCATCGCTAGATGATACTTGCGGATTTTTACGTCCTGAAACAGCTTGGTTCTGGCTCTCATGTAACTTCTGGGATGAACAGGGGCGTCGTATTGGGTTAAATCTGGCCTCGGGTGTTAATGAAAGTTTTGGTAATGAAAACTGCCTATGGATTAACGGAGTTTTATTTCCGCTCACAGATGTTTTATTTGAAAAAGTAAATGATGAACTTTGGCAAATTAGCTCGCTAGATCAAAAACTTAATCTACAAGTGCATATTGGGTGGTGCCGATATGAAAATATCAACTTAAGAATGATTGGCAGTCAGTTCAATCAATGGCAAGCTAAAATTAGCGGCACGATTGAGCATGAGACAACCGATATAATCAATTGCAAAGAACAATACGGTTTACTAGAGCAACATTATGCAAAATGGTAACAAGCAGGTTATAAACCTGCTTGCCAAAATGCTTCACCCGCTGCAATAGGGTCATTTGTCTTTTCGAGTGTTTCAATCCAAACAGGATACTGACGAATAACAGGATGCTGGCTTGGATGAAAATCTTTTTTAAACCAATCCATATATTGTTTTTTCATAGCTGTTAATGTGCCATTTTTGCCAAAGAACCAAGGTAAACCTTTAAGGTTCATCAAAAGTCTTTCTCTTGGACTGAAGCCATCACATTTCAACATGATATTGGTACGGTAAAGCGTAAAACCGAACATGAGTACGGTTGTTAAAACAAGCACAAAGCGACGTGTTGACTCTGGAACTTCTCCCACCTGTTTCATGACATCAAAGGCAACATCGCGGTGCTCCATTTCTTCAATGGCATGCCAAGCAAACAGTGCTCGAACATAAGGATGAGCGTTTTCTAAAGTTTTTTTATGGCTATAAAAGGTTTCTGCCATTAACGCTGTTAAATGTTCAGCGGCAGCGGTCATGGCAATATTATATTGTGGTGAACGTTTTGTTAGTTCAAAGCGGAAAATCTTTTTAAGGGTGGTTGTGAACTGGTCAACAGGCATGCCTTGCTCTTTCATGAGCTGATTCATTTTGTCATGTGCAATACCGTGTTGAGCTTCTTGTTTAATAAAATCCGCAACTCGTTTTTGTAGTTCAGGGTCATCAATTTTGTCGCGGAACATGCGCACACATTCAATGAAGTAACGCTCTCCATCTGGAAAGGTTAAGCTGAGTGCATCAAACATACGAGTTAAAAAAGGGTCATTGTTAAACCAAAAGCGAGGTGCTTCGTTTAAATGAAAATCGAGATCTTTACGAACTACTGGTTCGACCTGATAAGAAACATGTGCGTTCATCTTTTATTTCTCGCAACTATAACCTTTTCATTAGTATGTCGCGAGTGGTCGGCTTTGTTTTGACAGTTATCGCCAATTTTTATACAGTTTGCGACAAAATGGCAGTAAAAAGGACGCGCCATGCAAGAATTTACTATCTCAAATGGTTACTTCTACCTTTGGAATACGTATTTAAAAGAAAAAGGAATAGATTGGCAGACACTTAATTTAAGTGAAATTCAAACACGTCAAGTCCAAAATATTTTATCTGCTTCTATAGATGCTCAATCTTCTTTAGACCTTTTTATTGAACTTTTAGAGATAACTGAAACGCGATTACATGTGACTAATTTGGCTTTAGAGATGGCAGCCTGTATTACCCCTGCCAACTTTGGGGTCTTGGGTTATATGGCGTCCAGAAGTGATACCTTAGGTCAAGTGGTGGAGTATATTGCAAAGTTTCATCGTTTGGTCATTGATGGTGCACAGGTTGTACCTATACAAATTGAACAGGATGCCTCCAAAATTCGCCTATATTGGCCTTTGGTCGACGACAGTAATATTCTACTAAGTGAGCTGACCTTGGCTGCAATGGTACAGCTTGCTAAACAGATTGCCCCTGTACATGAGTTTCTTTTACAGCATGTAGAGTTCGTACACCGAGCGCGTGGGGCAGTAGTTCACTATCAACGTTTCTTTCAGTGCAAATTATCATTTGAGCGGCCTTACTATGCATTAACTTTTGCAAGTGAAAGTTTAAATGTTCGCCCTCAACATGCAGACCCAACTTTGGTGCAACTTTTGGTGAAACAAGCTGAAGAAGCTTTAGTTCAGCGGAAAATACATGCCGATTTAGTTCAGCAAATACATTGGATCGTACAGGAATACTTTAAGCATAAGCAGCAAGCACCCAAAATAGAAGATATTGCCATCGAGTTGAATGTTTCTGTTAGAAGCTTGCAGCGCCAATTACAGGCATTAAACACTTCATTTAAATTAATTTTAGATGCTGAGCGTATGAAACGCTGCGAGATATTGTTAAGTCAAAATGAAAGTCTGACTGCAATTGCCGACCAGTTAGGTTATTCGGATCAGTCTGCACTAGCAAGAGCATATAAAAATTTAACAGGGCAAACATTATTAACTCGAAAAAAGCAATTACAGCTCATCCAGAAAAATGCAACGAAATAGAATTTTGGATGCTTTTTTGCTCAATTTGTAAATCAATAATGGCCCAAAAATAGGAAGCTTTGATCATTGAGAAAAGTTTCAAAATATTGATAAATGTACGCCATGGGTTGTATGAATCATACAATCGAATATCGCCATAACGTTAGACCTGTTCAATGAACAAAAAATAGCGTTAAAATGCGGTGTTCTTGTATTTCTACAAACAACTCCTCAATTTTAAATAATTCAAGGAAAGCACAACCCTATGTCACGTCTTGCCACCCGTTTTGAAAAGCTGCAGTCCCAACAACGTAAAGCGCTTGTATCTTATGTCATGGCGGGTGATCCACAGCCACAAGTAACGGTGCCGTTACTTCATAAAATGGTTGCGGCAGGAGTAGATGTCATTGAGCTTGGTTTACCATTTTCAGACCCGATGGCTGATGGTCCGGTAATTGCACTTGCTGCTGAACGCGCACTTGCGGCTGGGACGAACACCTTAGATGCGTTGAACATGGTAAAAGAGTTTCGTGAGCAGGATCAGGAAACACCTGTAGTTTTAATGGGTTATCTTAATCCTGTTGAAGTGATTGGTTACGAGAAGTTTGTTTCTTATGCGAAACAATGTGGTGTAGATGGCTTATTACTTGTGGACTTACCACCGGAAGAGTCAAAAGAATTTGGTGCAATCTTGAAACAACATGATATGGACCAGATTTTCTTACTTGCACCAACTTCAACTGATCAACGTATTCAACACGTAGCGAATCAGGCAAGCGGGTTTATCTACTATGTTTCACTCAAAGGTGTAACAGGTGCAGCGACTTTGGATACTTCTGAAGCGGCTGCACGTATTGAAAAAATCAAAGGTATGACTAACGTTCCAGTTGGCGTTGGTTTCGGAATTAGTGATGCTACTTCAGCGAAAGCGATGGGTAGTGTTGCAGATGCCGTGATTGTAGGTAGTGCTTTCGTTAAATCTTTTGCAACGTTGGCAGCTGATGAAGCTGTTGAACAGACGGTGAATAAAGTCAAGGAGCTTCGAGCAGCGCTCGATGAGTTAGTATGAATCAAGAAGTGAAATCAGGGAAAGTTCTTAGCCCTTCGACGCCATGGACACAGCGTCCAGTTCCAGGTATTGAAGTTGCAGATGAGCAACAGACTCTCAAAGCAACATTTACTGAGCCAACTATTGAGTGCCCTGAATGTCATGCTTTAGTGACACGTACAGCAATATCTTTTAATGCGTATGTATGTCCACAGTGTGACGAACACTTACGAATGAAAGCTCGCGATCGCTTAAACTGGTTCTTCGACAATGTTGTGGCTGAATTAGGTCAAGAGTTTAGCGCGAAAGACCCATTAAAGTTTGTTGATAGCAAACCGTATCCAGATCGTATGCGTGAAGCGCAAACTAAAACTGGTGAAACGGAAGCTTTAATCGCCATGCAAGGTAACTTAAATGGCGTAGATATGATTGCATGTGCTTTTGAGTTTGACTTTATGGGCGGCTCAATGGGTACTGTAGTAGGTGACCGTTTTGTTAAGGCAGCTGAACTTGCAATTGAAAAACGTCAGCCATTAATCTGCTTTGCAGCTTCTGGTGGTGCACGTATGCAAGAAGGTATGTTGTCACTTATGCAAATGGCACGTACTTCTGCTGCAATTCAAAAATTAAAAGATGCAGGCTTACCTTATATCGTGGTGTTAACACATCCGGTATATGGCGGTGTAACAGCTTCTTTAGCAATGTTGGGTGATATCCATATTGCAGAACCTAAAGCAATGATTGGCTTTGCCGGTAAACGTGTGATTGAACAAACTGTACGTGAAACACTAGAAGAGCCGTTCCAGCGTGCAGAATATCTGCTTGATCATGGTGTGGTCGATCAGATTGTTCATCGTCATGCTTTACGTGATACTGTATCTCGTCTTGTATCAAAATTGATGAACTTACCTTGAAACAACAAGCTCCACTTTCAACAGACTCTTTAGATACATGGCTCAATTATTGGAGCCATGTTCACGTTACAGGGATCGATCTTGGTCTGGAACGTGTTATTCCCGTAGCAGAAAAATTAGGCGTGACTAAACCCAATGCCAAAGTTTTTACTGTTGCTGGAACAAACGGGAAAGGTTCAACCACAACAACGCTTGCGTCTATATTAAAAGCACAAGGGTACAAAGTTGGGTTGTATCAATCACCGCATATCTATCGTTTTAACGAGCGAGTCAAATTAGGTGGAGTTGAAGTTGATGACCAAAGCTTGATTGATGCTTTTGTACAAGTTGACCAGGCTCGTCGTGAGTGTGATTTAAGCCTATCTTTTTTTGAAGCAACCACTTTGGCTGCTTTTGTTATTTTTAAACAGCAACAATGCGATGTATGGGTTCTTGAAGTCGGTTTAGGTGGGCGTCTTGATGTTGTCAACGTCATTGACCCTGATATCGCCGTGATTACCAATATTGGCCTCGACCATACAGATTGGTTAGGTGATACTATCGAAAAAATTGCTTTTGAAAAAGCAGGTATTATCCGACCTAATATTCCTGTCATTTTTGCAGGTGAGCAATCTTTGCCTCAAGCGATTCAAGAGAAGGCAAATAGCTCACAAGCCACGCTATACGCGATTAATAGAGATTATTTTTATAAACTCGCCGATGATGGAAAACATTGGTATTTTGCAAGTGAAGGAACTACTTTAAGGTTGCCGCTTGGTACACTTGCAATCGAGAATATTGCAGGAGCAGTTGCGGCCGTATTAAATAGCGGACTTGAAATCTCGCAACTAGCGCTAGAGGAGGGCATTACAAATGCCCACTTGGCTGGACGCTTCGAAGTGCGTCAAATTAATGGAAAAACCATTATTTTTGATGCCGGACACAATCCTCATGGTGTTGAATTTTTGTTAAAGCAATTGCGAAATTTCTTAGAATACAATAAACAGTACACAGAAGTTGTCGCAGTATTTTCAATGCTGGCAGATAAAGATATAAAATCAGTAGTCGATTTGTTGAAACCTACTGTTTTACATTGGAAAATTGCTGAGTTGAATGTGCCGCGTGCTGCACCGATTCAGCAATTGAATGACGCCCTGCAAGGCCAGACAATACAACAATTTGGCAATATCAAAGAGGCTTTTAAATCAGCGCTTGAGCAAACAAATAACAATCAGCTGATTTTAGCCTGTGGTTCGTTTCATACTTTAGAAGCGATTTGGGAGTATTTGGAAGAATGTCAATGAATAACAAACAACGCTGGATGGGTGGCGTTGTTTTATTAGGTGGTGGTGTTTTATTGGCAGCATTACTTCTAAAAGGAAATGAAGAAATAAAACAGGTAGATGTTCAACCCCAAACTTCAACATCACCGAAATTACAAGCTAAACCAAAGCAATCAGCACAAGAAGGGCAGATGGTACAGCTACAGCCACTTGCAGTTGATGTTGAAACAGAAAAACGTCTTCTTGAAGAACAGCGCCGTTCTCGTGAAAAAGCTGTAGCAGAACAAGAGGCTCGTGCTGCCGAATTCTTGGCTATGCAACAACAGGCAGAAGCGGATGCAGCTCGTAAAGCTGCTGCTGAATATGCCGCGATTAATGCTCGCCGAGCTGCTGCACAAGAAAGTTCCGATAATATTCCTCCTGAAGTCGCGGGTAGTGAGAATAAGGCAAAAGGGCAGCAAACTGATACAAAAAAGTCAGTAGATCCGGCTAAAGCGGATGCAGATAAAAAAGCTGCTGAAGCGAAACGCTTAGCTGAGGCGGATAAGAAAGCGGCTGAGGCAAAACGTCAGGCAGAAGCAGATAAGAAAGCAGCTGAAGCGAAACGTCAGGCAGAAGCGGATAAGAAAGCAGCAGAGGTGAAGCGCCAAGCAGAAGCTGACAAAAAGGCTGCAGAAGCGAAACGTCAAGCAGAAGCAGACAAGAAAGCAGCTGAAGCGAAACGTAAGGCAGAGGCCGAGAAAAAAGCTGAAGCAGAGAAAGCACGTGAGTTGCTTGAAAATGGTGATAAAAAATGGATGGTACAGGTTGCATTGGCTGCTAACCAAGCAAATGCAGATGCTGTAGTCTCTAAATTACGTGCAAAAGGCTATAAGGTTACGACGAGCCCAACCAGTAAAGGTATCCGTATTATGGTTGGTCCTGCAAAAGATAGAGATACGGCAGATACTACACGTAAGAAAATTACTTCTGACGCCAGTTTAAATATGAAGTCAGCTTGGGTGATTGACTGGGTGCCTTTAGATCAGCGTAAGTCAGATTAAATTTTATTCTGAAATCTAATTAAGATGGATTCGACAGTTGCTGTTGAATCCATTTTACATTTTCAGGGGTAAATAAACGGTCAATATTCTTCCAAATAATATGATAACCATAACCCCCTTGTTTCATTTCTTTCACTGCATCATCAATTGCCCAGTTTTCAAAAATAATTCGATACATGGCGACGCTCGCCCCTGTACGGTCTGAACCATGATAGCAATGTAGTAAAACACGTTGATTATTTTGCTTGGCAAGCTGGATTTGCTGCATAACTTGTAATAAATCTTGTCGATCAATTGCCCATGTATTAATCGGAATATGGACAAGATTAAAGTTTTCATTTTTAAAGACTAAATCATCTGATGCTTTGGCTCTTAAGTTAATAATAGTCCCAATTTGATGGTGTTTTAATTCGGGAATCATTGCTGCATCGGGCTGTTCACTCCGGAAAACATCATTGCTAATTTGATAAAAATTATGAGTTTGAGAAACTAAGGTTCCCCAATCGTGAGGTCTGTGCTCATGGGCAATACTTTCGTGTTGCATACACCCTTGAAGGCTTAAACAGACCGCAAATGCAATGAGCGAAAATTTTTTCATGTTTGGTACCGCCGAAGCTCATGGGGGTCATGTGCACAAATGATCTCAATCGTTGGCTCATGTTGAGCCAGATGCTGTAATTTTTTTAGGTTAATAAGACGCTTTTCATTGTCTTCTGCAAATGTCTTTTCTAGAAGGCTAAGAGATCTTAATTTATTTGCTGGATTTAGCTCTAGGTGTGAGTAGTAAGCATCTCCACAAAATAATAACCATTGATTTTGTTGTTTTATCGCAATACCACAATGTCCAGCAGAATGGCCCAATAATGGCACCATTAAAATTTCATCTTGAAATAGGGGGAAACCTTTTACTTTTTCAAGGTTAAACCATTTTTCACCTTGTTGATACTCAACAAAGTTCCAGTACCGATGTTGTTTATATTGATTAGTTCTATAACGAAGCTTGCCTTTAAAATTAGGCAGTTGTGCAGCATTGTATTCAGTGGCTAGCACATGGACAGTGGCGTGGGGGAAGTCTGAAATTCCGCCTGCATGGTCAAAGTCGAGGTGAGACACAAAAATGTGCTGTACATCTTTAGGATGGAAACCCAGTTTCTGAATTTGTTGGATAGCACTGAACTCAAGATTCGGTTCAATTTTCCCCAACCGTTTGACTAAAGAACCAAGGCGCTGTTGCATGTGTAGATAATCTTGTAGGCCAAATCCGGTATCAATCAGTACAAGGCCTCGATCAGTTTCTACCAAAAGACAATGACAAACAATTTCAGCTTTCCAGCCTCTCTGCCCAAATAAAGGTGCACATACAGGGCACATACTGCCGCATTTTAAATGATGAATTTTATGGATCATGATTTTTGTTTTTTGCACAAACTCTTGGGAAGTTATAACTGATCTCAACAGTAAAAACCATGTGTATTCATTAATGTAAAAAAAAGCCATCGGGTGAGATGGCTTTTGAGATGGAAATATTTGCTCAGTTACGTGAGCTGACCGACTTAGAATTTTTTTAATATTTGCCTACGCACTGCGTTTGTCTTGCGCTTCGATTAAAGCCTTGTTAAAGGCTTTAATCTTGCTCAGGCTGTGGTGTGAGGCGTAAATAAGGTTTCACCGTAGTATAACCTTTAGGGAAGCGTTGTTTAATTTCCTCTTCATCTTTTAAAGAAGGGACAATGACCACATCTTCACCTTGTTGCCAGTTTGCTGGTGTAGCCACTTTATGCTTATCGGTTAATTGTAATGAGTCAACAACACGTAAGACTTCATTAAAATTACGACCAGTCGAAGCAGGGTAGGTGATGATTAGACGAACTTTTTTATTTGGGTCAATAATCACTAAAGAACGAACAGTAAGGGTTTCACTGGCATTCGGATGAATAAAACCGTATAGCTCAGATACTTTGCGGTCTTTGTCGGCAATAATTGGAAAATTGACTGTTGTATTTTGAGTTTCATTAATATCATTAATCCAGCCTTTGTGCGACTCTACATCATCTACAGATAAGGCAATTGCTTTAACATTACGTTTTTCAAATTCATCTTTTAGTTTTGCTGTATAACCCAATTCAGTTGTACATACTGGCGTATAGTCGGCCGGGTGTGAAAATAAAATACCCCAACTATCACCTAGAAAATCATAAAAATTAATAGTGCCTTCGCTTGATTCTTGTTGAAAATCAGGGGCTGTATCGCCTAATCGTAATGTCATGATAAATCCTCAATTGCTTAAAATTTGTTATATGTTGAAATGACTATGCCGCAATTTATTTATTATTAAAATTATTGTTTTTATATTTTATTATGAACTTTTTATATAAGTGTAAATATATATGACCAAAACATATGAATTTATGGGCTGAATCAATGTAACTTTAAGATAAATTTGCTAAATTAGATTTCTCGGAAGTTGTGCTCAATAGATGAGCATTAATGTCGAGTTTTTAGGTGCCAGATGCTTTAAAGGGGCTTAGAAAATGGGTAAAACCATTTGTCTAATGATCAGATTTTTTTTATGGGTTTTGTGCAAACCCCTTGTACTTCAAATTTCTGACACCATAATAAACGACTGAGAAAAAATTTATTCATTTGACCAAGCAAGATTTAGAGAGTTTATCCATGTTGGCAAGTCTGATCGGAGGTATCTTCGGTACAAAAAATGAGCGTGAACTCAAACGCATGCGCAAAATTGTTGAGCAAATCAATGCGCTCGAGCCGACGATATCAGCTTTAAGCGATGCAGACTTATCTGCAAAAACTCCAGAATTCAAACAACGTTATAACAATGGCGAAAGTTTAGATAAGTTACTCCCTGAGGCGTTTGCAGTTTGTCGTGAGGCAGCAAAACGTGTAATGGGCATGCGCCACTACGATGTCCAGTTAATTGGTGGTATTACCTTACATGAAGGCAAAATTGCCGAAATGCGTACCGGTGAAGGTAAAACCCTTATGGGTACTTTAGCGTGTTACTTAAATGCATTAAGTGGTGAAGGCGTTCATGTCATTACTGTAAACGATTATTTGGCACAACGTGATGCTGAGTTAAACCGCCCTTTATTTGAATTTTTAGGTCTAAGCATTGGTACAATTTATTCAATGCAAGAACCAGCAGAAAAAGCAGCTGCTTATCTAGCTGATATTACCTATGGTACCAATAACGAATTTGGTTTTGACTACTTGCGTGACAACATGGTGTTTTCTTTAGCAGAAAAGAAACAACGTGGTTTGCACTATGCCATTATCGATGAAGTCGACTCAATCTTGATTGATGAGGCGCGTACGCCATTAATTATTTCTGGTCAAAGTGAAGATTCTTCACACCTCTATACTGCCATCAATACTATTCCACCAAAATTACGCCCGCAAAAAGAAGAAAAAGTTGCCGATGGCGGACATTTCTGGATTGATGAAAAGCAGCGTTCAGTTGAAATGACTGAAATTGGTTATGAAACTGTAGAACAAGAACTTATTCAAATGGGTTTGTTAGCGGAAGGCGAAAGCTTATATTCAGCTACAAATCTAAACCTCGTTCACCATGTTTCTGCGGCTATTCGTGCGCACTTCCTATTCCAACGCGACGTTCACTATATTATTCATGACGGTGAAGTCGTTATTGTTGATGAGCATACTGGCCGTACCATGCCGGGCCGTCGTTGGTCAGAAGGCTTACACCAAGCAGTTGAAGCGAAAGAAGGTTTGGCTATTCAACCTGAAAACCAGACTTTAGCAACAACTACTTTCCAGAACTATTTCCGTCTTTATAAAAAGCTTTCAGGTATGACAGGTACTGCCGATACTGAAGCTGCTGAAATGAAAGAAATTTATGGCCTGGACGTCGTTATTATTCCGACACACCGACCTATGATTCGTAATGACCAGAACGATTTAATCTATTTAAACCGTAATGGTAAATATAACGCGATTATTCAAGAAATTATGAATATTCGTCAGCAGGGTGTTGCACCGATTCTTATTGGTACGGCAACGATTGAAGCCAGTGAAATTCTATCGTCTAAATTGAAGCAAGCTGGTATTCATCATGAAGTTTTGAACGCAAAACAACATGAGCGTGAAGCAGATATTATTGCTCAGGCAGGTAGCCCGAATGCAGTAACAATCGCAACAAACATGGCCGGTCGTGGTACAGATATTATCCTTGGGGGTAACTGGAAAGCGAAACTTGCCAAACTTGAAAATCCTACCTCTGAAGATGAAGCGCGTCTAAAAGCGCAATGGGAACAGGACCATGAAGATGTATTGCAAGCAGGTGGCTTGCACATTATTGGTTCTGAACGCCATGAATCACGCCGTATTGACAACCAGTTACGTGGTCGTGCGGGCCGTCAGGGTGACCCTGGTGTTTCTCGTTTCTATTTATCTCTTGAAGATGACCTCATGCGTATTTTCGCAGGTGACCGTGTCGTTGCCATGATGCGTGCAATGGGGCTTAAAGAAGATGAAGCGATTGAACACAAAATGGTAAGCCGTTCTATCGAAAATGCGCAGCGTAAAGTTGAAGCACGTAACTTCGATATTCGTAAAAACTTACTTAAATATGACGATGTGAATAATGAACAACGTAAGATCATTTATTCACAACGCGACGAAATCTTAGCTGAAAATACTTTACAAGAATACGTTGAAGAAATGCATCGTGAAGTAATGCAGGCGATGATTGCTAACTTTATTCCACCAGAGTCAATTCATGACCAATGGGATGTGGAAGGTTTAGAAAATGCCTTACGTATTGATTTGGGTATTGAGCTACCAGTTCAAGAATGGCTAGAACAAGATCGACGTCTTGATGAAGAAGGTTTGGTTGAACGCATCAGTGATGAAGTGATTGCGCGTTATCGTCAGCGCCGTGCACAAATGGGTGATGAATCGGCAGCAATGCTTGAGCGTCATTTCGTTTTAAATTCTCTTGATCGTCATTGGAAAGATCATTTGGCTGCAATGGATTATTTACGTCAAGGTATCCACTTACGTGGCTATGCGCAAAAAAATCCTGAGCAGGAATATAAAAAAGAAGCATTTAACTTGTTCGTGAACATGCTGGGTGTAATTAAAACTGATGTTGTAACTGATCTGTCTCGCGTACATATCCCAACACCAGAAGAGCTTGCAGAAATGGAAGCTCAACAGCAGCAACAAGCAGAAGCAATGAAGCTTTCTTTTGAACATGATGATGTGGATGGATTAACAGGTGAAGTGACCGCTTCTCAAGAAGCACTTAATGATTCGGCTACTGAACAACAAACGTTCCCTGTACCTGAAAGTCGTAATGCTCCATGTCCATGTGGTTCTGGTTTGAAATATAAACAGTGTCACGGCAAAATTTAATTTGTGTTATAAAAAAAGCAGAACGTTTGTTCTGCTTTTTTTTCGTTTGTAGTAAGCCTGTGAATAATGTTTGCAGTTTTAAGCATTAAATGCTATTTACTTCTCATCCAGAGTGTATGTTGGAAAGACAATGAAAAAAGTATTACAACCTTTATTTTTAACTGTTCTTGCTGTGCCAAGTTTTGTTTTCGCAGCAGAAACAGCTTCAGCCCCTCAAACCACAACGGTTGATAAAGTACTTGCGGCAAAAGGCCCAACTTCGGCTCAGGCTGTAGTGAAACAAGAAAATACGACGGTGATTAGCCCTCGTACAGGTATTCGTTACACATTGGGTAATACGGGTAATCGCCCAATCATTTTACAAACTGCTGCGATCGCTCCAGCAAACTCTGCAAATATTAACCGTATTGTTGCAAGTAACCCAGCTCTATCTCCAAAGAGCCAAGAAAAAGCAAAAGTTGCATTAATTGGTGAAGCTGCTGTTGCTGGTGCGGCAGCAGTTGCAGCGAATAATGTAACTGCCCCAGCTGTACCAAACAGTGTTACACCTGCAAATCCTGCATCATTGAACTAAGTTCTATATATAAAAAAGCCGGTCAATTTTGAACCGGCTTTTTTATATCAGGGTGTTTGAAAATATTTAAATCTGATTATTTACATCTACATTTTTTGTTTCGCGTATTAATAAAAACGCGATTAATGATAAAAGTGATGCTGCTGTAAGATAATAACCAACTGCATATAAACCATATGTTTCAGCAAGTTTAGTTGCAATAAGTGGTGCAAAAGAAGCACCAAAAATACCAGCCAAGTTAAACGTTAAAGCTGAACCCGTATAACGTACTGAGGTTGGGAAAATTTCTGAAAGGACAGTACCAATTGGACCATAGGTCAAGCCCATAATTGATAAGCCAGTACACAAGAACAAAAATACAATGAGTGTGTTTCCAGACTCTAACATACTAGAGAAAAACAGTCCGAAAATTGCAGCAGCAATACATACACCAATAGAAGTAGCTTTACGGCCAAATTTTTCTGCAAAAATGGCAGAAAGAGGGATAAAGGCTGCAAAGCAAAGGGTTGCAAACAGTTGAAGTTCTAAGAACTCACCACGCGCATAGCCTAGTTTGGTTGTTCCCCAGTTAAGTGCGAATACTGTAGTTAAATAAAACACAACGAAGGTACAGATTGCTGCAATTGTACCGAGAATAAGTTTGCCCGTGTGTTTTGTCACCACTTCTTTAAATGGAATATTAACTTCTTTTTGCTTATCTAAAACCTTCTGGAAAGCAGGGGTCTCATGAAGTTTTAAACGAATGTATAAGCCAACAATAACCAAGACAGCACTTGCAATAAAAGGAATACGCCAGCCCCATTGCATGAATGCTTGCTCAGGAATAGCAGCACTTAGAAGTAAAAAAGAACCAGTTGCTAAAATAAAACCGATAGGTGCGCCAAGTTGAGGGAACATGCCATACCATGCACGTTTGCCTTCAGGCGCATTTTCTGTAGCAAGTAAAACAGCACCACTCCATTCACCACCTAAGCCTAAGCCTTGTCCTAAACGACATAAGGCGAGCAATAAAGGCGCGACAATTCCAATCTGAGCATAGGTTGGTAATAAGCCAATACATACGGTTGAGATACCCATAGTGAGCAATGCTGCCACCAATGTTGCTTTACGACCTATACGATCTCCTAAATGCCCAAATAGTGCTGCACCGATAGGACGGGCAATAAAGGCGATTGCAAAAGTTGCAAGTGATTGTAAGACTGCGGCACTACCACTACTGGCAGGGAAAAATAGGTGTGGAAAAATGATAACGGCAGCAGTTGCATAGATATAAAAGTCGAAGAACTCAATGGTTGTACCGACTAAACTTGCAAACAAAACCCGTGTTTTCGAATTGGTGGCTACTACAGGAGCAGCAGTCGCAGAGGTTGACTCCATATAAGTCCTTATATCAGTTAAAATTTATTTTTAATTTACTATTCTCTTTAAAGGCATATTTTTCTTAAAAGAATAGCGTGAAAGAACATCATCCATGACTCTTTCAGGATCACTGAATATGAGTGAAAAATGGACTAAACAACGTACCAATAGATAGCAAGAAAGTGTGCACCTGCACCTAAAAGCACAAAAATATGCCATATCGCATGGGTATATCTTACCTTTTTTAACGCGTAAAACAATGCTCCAACGGTGTAAGCTAAACCTCCAGTAATCAATAACATCAAAGTATCTTTGCTTAAATAGGTTCGCATATCATCCATTACAAAAACGGCAAGCCAACCCATAAGAACATAAGCAAGTAGCGAAATTTTCTGAAAACGGTGAATAAAAACTAACTTGAAAAGTGTACCAATTGCAGCAATGCTCCAGAGAGCAATAAGTAAAATATGAGCTTTTTGTGTAGGTATAGCAATGCTTAAGAACGGGGTATATGTTCCAGCAATTAAATAATAAATAGCCGTGTGATCGAGTTTTTTATACCAGTAACGTAAATTTTGTGTTTGTGCAAAATGATAGAGAGTCGAACTAGTAAACACGAGAATTAAGCTAAAAGCATATACCCATAAACCTATCCACTGGGCAGTGGAAAGATAAGATCCTTTTATAATTAAAAAGACAGAGGCAATTACTGCCATAACCACACCAGCGCCATGGCTGTAGGCATTAAAAAGTTCTTCTTTTGGGTCGTAGGTTTCTAACACCGATTTACTCATAAGTTTATTTTTTGATTAAAAATACAAATGTATAGAAATACAAAACAGTCGTAAAGTTATTTTATTTTTAATCCTATACCCTTTAAACTTTCACTTTATATGAGTCACCATTTTTTAGGTATATCAGTGTCGGTTTTCTCCTTTGAGCAAGAACAGCAATTCTTTCATGAAATCAAACAAATGCTTGATCAGCAGACTTTCGAGCGTTTGATTTTGAGCCAATATAAAGGAGAGTTGACACAGCTGGAAAAAATTACTTTCCGTGTTGTGGAGCTACATGGAAAAAAACAACTTTCCGCGCTATATCATCATACCACCCAAGATGTGACTAAAAATTACTCATTCGAAGATGGCTTAGAACAGATTGCAGCACTGATTACGCAATGCAAACAAGCGAATTTATTTTCAACGCATCAAGAAATCCAGCTTAAAAAAAATAAGAAAAAAGCCATGCTTAATATGGGTAAAAAACACAGCGTGACTACCGCTCCAACTGTACAAGCACATGATCGTGAGAAACAGCGTTATGTACAGCAGGGTAGTGCATTTTTAAAAGAGCTTGGCATTACCGATGAGAAAGCTCAAATCATTCCAAGCATGGCTCGTAAATGGAAGCAGATTAATAAATTTATCGAAATTTTTGCGAGTGCATACGAACAAATTGATGCTGAGCAAAAAGAGTTAAATATTGTTGATTTTGGTTCAGGAAAAGGTTATTTAACTTTTGCTTTGTATGATTATTTACAAGAACAACAAAAGGTTCCGCTCATTACGGGTGTAGAGCTGCGCCGTAACTTAGTGGAGTTTTGCCAGAACGTTGCAGAAAAACTACATTTTAATCATTTAGACTTTTTTGAAGGTGACGTTCGTAGTTATCAGCCGGAAAAGCTGGACGTTATGATTGCTTTACATGCTTGTGATATTGCGACTGACTTTGCTATCCATACTGGAATTCGCTTAAATGCTTCGATGATTATGTGCGCGCCATGCTGTCACAAAGAGTTGCGTCCACAACTACATAGTCCTGAAGTTTTACAACCCATGCTACAGTTTGGTATTCATGCGGGACAACAAGCCGAGATGTTGACCGATACCTTACGTGCGTTACTTTTAAAAGCATATGGTTATGAAACTAAAGTTTTTGAGTTTGTATCGCTTGAACACACCAGCAAAAATAAAATGATTTTGGCGACTAAACGCAAAAACGTGACACAACCTGATGCCAAGATTATGGCTCAAATTCAAGCATTGAAAGAAATATATGGTATTAAAAAACAGACTTTGGAATTGTTATTACAAGACCAGTTGCCGATCGAAAATATTGGCTGCAAATGCTAGGAAGGTGAGTGGATGTATAAAGTTATAGCGGGTAGTTGGACGCAGTTTGAGGAAGCTGCAAAATACATCCGTGAACAAGTCTTTATTCAAGAGCAAGGCATTGCACCCGAAGATGAGTGGGATGATTTCGACAGCACAGCTGTGCACTTTATGGTGTATGACAAAGAGCAGCCTATCGCTACAGCACGTTTGTTGCCACAGCATAGCGTAGGGCGTGTTGCTGTTTTAATGCTTTATCGAAAGCAGGGTATAGGTAAAATTCTAATGCAGCATATTATTGAATATGCGCGCCAACATAAATTGCCTTATTTAAAGCTTTCCGCGCAAACCTATGTGACGGCTTTTTACGAAGCTTTAGGTTTCAAAGTGCAGGGTGAAGTGTACCAAGACTGTGGTATTCCACATATTGATATGACTTTAGCGTTAAGTTGAGATTCCTTTTTAGAAATCTCAACTTTGAACTACTTCATCGCATTCCAGTTTTCGATGGCTTGTAAGCCTGTTTCCAAACCAACTTCATAACTGTAACGAAGCTTTTTCGGATTTGTCGTTAAACGCCCTGCCATATTTTTAAGAGGCGGTGGACATACCTCTAAAATTTGCTGTTCTGGGTTACTGCTACGAACAAATTCAACTGAAGCATTATAACGGGCACAGCGGTTACGCAAACTATTTGCAAAACCATAATGGTGTTTAAAAGCATATTTCGCAAGGAATTGGTCGCCTCGGCTACTGGCTTTAAAATAGTTCTTCGGACGAGTACGTAAAACTAATAGCTTTTTGACACCACTTTGCTGAGCCGCCCAGCGAACGGGTAGAGCATCTGCAACGCCGCCATCAAAGTAGGGTTCACCCATAATATCGACGGGATGACGAGTTAAAACCGGAATTGAGCTAGAAGCACGCAGTGCATTTAGCAAATTATCTTTACCAGCACGAAGATACTCAGCATGACCAGTTTTAGCATGCGTCAATACCATATAAAAATCTGGATTTTTGGCAAAAAGGCTCTGTTGATCGAGAGGATGTTCTTGCTCGCCAATTTCCCACATCCATTTTAAATCGAGTAAATCACCACCTTTAAAGAAGCGTTTGTAATCGATAAATTCAGGACGTAGTGAATGATCAATATAGAAGGTTAAGGTGCGACCCTGTTGGCCTGCCAGGTAGTTAGCTACATTGGTCGAACCAGAAGATACGCCCACATATAAATCAAAAGGGTTGAACCGTTGTTGTAGAAAAGCATCAAGTACACCACTGGTAAAGGCACCACGCATGCCTCCACCTTCTACAACCAGTGCATTGCGAGAAAAATCTGTCATTTGAAAAATATCTGATTACTGATGTGAATGCTGATGTTCTTGCATGTCCATTTCAGACATATTGTCATGCTGAGTTTGCTGATCTGTTGATTTCTCAGCTTTTTGCTGCATTTCATGCTGTTGAGCTTTGCGCTGTGCTCCTGGCATATAGTCAGGCTCATTACTCATTGCTAAATAGAAAAAGCCAAGGAAGATCGCACTTAAAACACCGACGATTAGAACAAATTTCCAGCCTAAAATTGCTGATTCGGAAGAATTTTTATCGGACATAAGGATATCTCGAATGTGCTGTAGAAGCACTGAAATGAAGTCTATTTATAGCATATTTAGGTATAAGGCTGAAATCTTAAAGGGCATAAAGAAAAACCCATATAAATAAAATATATTTATATGGGTAAGGTTTATGCAATTTTTAAATATTCAAGAGCTCTAACTTATTGAATATTTTGCTTCTGCTCAGCTTTAGTTTTTAGTAACGTTGGGGGCGTGAAGCGCTCACCATATTTGGCAGCCAACTCTTCGGCACGTTTTTGTGCTTTATCAATCCCATATTGATTTAAGAATTGAATTGCTCCTCCCGTCCACGGAGCATAACCAATTCCAAAAATAGAACCGACATTGGCATCAATCACTGACTCTAATACCCCTTCTTCATAACAACGTAAGGTATCTAAGGCTTGTACAAACAAAATACGGTCAATCATATCTTGCTCAGAAATATCATGATCTTTTTGCCAACGTTTTAAGCCTTCCCATAGGTGCTTTTTACCATTTTCAGGATAATCATAAAAACCTGCGCCAGCAGCTTTACCTTTACGGTTTAATTCATGAATCATGGTATGAATCACTTCATCTACCGGTGTTTTCGGTAACTCTTTGCCTTCAGCTTGTAGTGCCTTACGCGTTTCACTTGCAACATGCTCCGTTAAAGTTAAAGACACTTCATCTTGAATCGCAAGTGGTCCTACCGGCATGCCAGCTTTCAGTGCTGCCATTTCAATACGCGCTGGATGGACGCCTTCTGCAAGTAAGCGCATACCTTCTTGAATAAAAGTACCAAACACACGACTGGTAAAGAAGCCACGGCTATCATTGACAACGATTGGCGTTTTTCCAATTTGCTGTACAAAGTCGTAGGCTTTAGCAAGTGTCTCTGCGGAGGTATTTTTACCTTTAATAATCTCAACCAACTGCATTTTGTCGACAGGGCTAAAGAAATGCAGACCGATAAATGCTTTATCATTCTTGCTTGCTTGCGCTAAACCTGTAATCGGTAGGGTGGATGTATTTGATGCCATTACACCATTAGGCGCTAAGTATTGTTCAGCTTCTTGAGTGACTTTCGCTTTGAGCTCTTGGTTTTCAAATACGGCTTCAATAATCAGGTCACAACCTTGTAAGTCTTCAGCAGAAGCTGTAGCCGTAATGAGCGATAAAATCTGATCACGTTTTTCTGCCGTCATGCGGCCTTGTGAAACACGTTTATCTAAGAGCTTTTGTGAATATGCTTTGCCTTTTTCAGCATTTTCAACAGATACATCTTTAAGGATAACAGGAATGCCTTTAATTGCAGTGGCGTAGGCAATACCGGCACCCATCATGCCCGCACCCAACACGCCCACTTTAGTGGCTTGCCATTTTGCAATATCAGCAGGACGGCTAGCACCAGACTTAATTGCATTTAGGCCATGCCAGAAAGTGCCAATCATATTTTTAGAAATTTGGCCTGTTGCTAGTTGAGTAAAGTAGCGAGACTCGATGCGCAAGGCGGTATCGACATCAACTTGAGCACCTTCAACTGCGGCAGCCATAATCGCTTCAGGAGCAGGGTAGCAGCCTTTAGTTTTATCTTTTAACATGGCTGGTGCAATCGCAAGAACTTGTGCAACTGCCGGAGTTTTTGGATCGCCACCCGGAATTTTATAACCCTTCACATCAAAAGGCTGTTGAGATTTTGGATTGGCTTTGATCCAAGCAATCGCTTTATCTAAAAGTTCTTGTTCATTTTCAGCTGTGTCATGAATTAAGCCTAAAGATTTTGCTTTATCGACACCGAACTGCTTACCTTCCATTAAAAATGGGAATGCATTTTGAAGACCAAGCAGACGGACCATACGTACAATACCACCGCCGCCCGGTAGTAAACCTAAGGTAACTTCTGGTAGGCCAAATTTGCTTTTCGGGTCATTGATTGCAATACGGTGATGGCAACTTAATGCGATTTCCCATCCTCCGCCCAGTGCCGTGCCATTTAATGCTGCAACAACTGGAACTCCTAGTGTTTCAATCGTTCTTAGATGACCTTTTAACTTCTCAACCATATTGAAAAAGTCAGTTGCATGCTCAGGTTGAACTTGAATCAGTTCATCTAAATCACCACCAGCAAAGAAAGTTTTTTTTGCTGAGCGAAAAATAACACCTGAAAGTTCTGTTTCTGCTTTAAGTTTCTGGGTGACCTCATCAAGCGAGTCACGAAATTCTGCATTCATGGTATTTGCAGACTGACCAGTTGAATCAAGTGTCAAGATGACAATATTGTCGGCATTTTTTTCGTATTGAATTGCACTCATCTTTATATATCCCTAAATTTTTATACACGTTCAATAATGGTGGCAATACCCATACCACCGCCGACACAGAGCGTTGCTAAACCGCGTTTTTTATTTTGACGTTCAAGCTCATCAAGTAATGTACCCAAAATCATGGCACCGGTTGCTCCTAAGGGATGGCCTAAAGCAATCGCACCGCCATTTACGTTGACTTTTTCAGCAGGCACATTGAGCTCATTAATAAAACGCATCACGACAGCTGCAAATGCTTCGTTGACTTCAAATAGGTCAATATCATCAATTGTTAAACCAGCTTTTTCCAAAGCTTTGCGTGCGGCAGGGGCAGGGCCAGTCAGCATAATGGTTGGATCAGTACCGACTAATGCAGTCGCCAAAACTTTAGCGCGTGGTTTTAAGTTTTGTTCTTTCACTGCTTTTTCTGAAGCCAGTAAAACAAGAGCTGCTCCATCGACAATACCTGATGAGTTACCAGCATGATGAACATGATTTACTTTTTGTGCTTCTGGATATTTTTGCAGGGCAACAGCATCAAAGCCCATTTGCCCCATCATTTCAAAACTTGGGTTGAGCTTTGCTAACCCTTCAAGTGTGGTATTGCCTTTAATAAATTCATCTTTTTCTAAAATCACAACACCTGCGTGATCTTTGACTGGCACAACTGATTGATCGAAATAACCATTTGCTTGAGCTGCCGCTGCTTTTTGTTGTGACTTTACGGCAAAATTATCAACATCTTCTCGGCTATAGCCATCTAAGGTTGCAATGAGGTCAGCGCCGACACCTTGTGGAACAAAAGATGATTTAAGGTTGGTTTCCGGATCTAGCGCCCACGGTCCGCCATCAGAACCCATTGGGATACGTGACATTGATTCAACGCCACCAGCAACCACTAAATCTTCCCAACCAGAACGAACTTTCATGGCTGCCATGTTGACCGCTTCTAAACCTGAAGCACAAAAGCGGTTAATTTGCACACCTGCAACATCATCATTCCAGCCCGCTGCAATCGCTGCTGTTTTGGCAATATCACCGCCCTGATCACCAATTGGTGTCACGCAGCCCAGAACAATATCATCTACTTTAGATGTATCGAGTTGATGGCGTTGCTGTAATTCGTTTAATAGAGTGGTGAGTAATGTGATTGGTTTTACTTCGTAAAGAGAGCCGTCTTTTTTTCCTTTTCCGCGTGGTGTGCGAATGGCGTCAATAATATAAGCCTCGCTCATAACAGTTCCTTTTTTTATTACTTAAACTTTGTCGTGTTTTTGAGTGTACTGTTTTTAAGAGGGAGTGCAATGACGATAAGCGCACCAGTCAGGTGATGATTTTTGCCAATGGCGATACAAAAAAGCCCAAGTTGAACTTGGGCTAAATGTGAAACTAAAGAGATTTAAGAATTAATGGTAACCATGGAGCTGGCGATATAGACCGGGAGTAACACCAGTCCACTTTTTAAATGCACGGTGGAATGTACTGGTTTCACTAAAACCAACTTGCTGAGCAACATCTTCAAGTGTTAATTCAGGATTGAGTAATAAATGAATCGCAGCATCTCGGCGTAAAGCGTCTTTCACGCCCTGATAGCTTTTACCTTCGGCAGCTAGGCGGCGGCGTAAAGTTTGTGGAGATAAATACAACATTGATGCAACGTCATTGAGCGTTGGCATTTCTTCACCAATTTGGCTTTTGAGTACTTCACGAATACGTGAAGTCAACGAATTGGTATTTTTGAATTTTACTAAAAGCTGAGCAGGGGCTGCTTTTAAGAATTCTTCTAATGTTTTTTCATCTTGACGAATTGGCAAATCAAGATAATCAGCCGCAAAGGTTATTTCGGTACGCGGTGCGTCAAATTGCATAACCGGCGCAAAGAATAAAGCGTCATATTCATCTGCATGTGCAGGACGTGGATAGCTAAAATGAACACGTTCTAATGGTAAGCGACGTTCAATCAGCCATGATGCCAATCCATGCCAGATCATGAGCATACTTTCAGTAATGAAATGATCCGGATCTAATGTTTTTGGAATGAGAGGTACTAAACGTGCTTCGTGTTTGTCACGCTCCAGCGTTACTGACCATTCATCACCAAATAATTTGTAAAATTGAGATGAAAGTTCAAGGGCTTGGCCCAAGGTTTTTGCATGAATAATCAACTGACACATAATGGCAAAAGTGCCCAAACGACGCGGTTGTACATCGAAACCAACGTGTTCGTCTTGTGTGACCATCCATAACATTTTTATAAAACGGGTATATTGTTCTGGTGAGATTCGAGCTTTAGGTTGACGTAATAGTTCCGCTTCGATACCCACATGTGAAAGTAACGTCTCGACATCCATGCCAAGGCGCTTTACGCCTGTCAAAGCCGCATTCACGAAGTGGATGCTAATCGTATCGCGACTCATATTGAATCCTTCAGTCTCTTTGATGTTCACTTTAAATTGACCTAAATGACCGTCTAAAAAAATAAATTGGCGATTTACAACAGTGTAAAAGCACTTTTTACATGTTAAATTGCCGAAATGATCAAGGTAAATGGCTGAACATGACATTGTTTTAGAATATTTGCTTAACTAATATAAAAGAAAATTCGAATAATAGTGGTTAAAAAAAACGATGACGACTGCATTAAATGGACTTAAAGTTCTCGATTTCTCGACGCTCTTACCTGGACCTTTCGCCACAATGTATTTAGCCGATATGGGGGCAGAAGTCATCCATATTGAATCTCCATCACGTCCAGATCTCATTCGGATTATGCCGCCCTATGCAAATGGACAGGCGACTGCGCATAGTTATCTAAATCGAAATAAGCAGTCGATTGTTCTCGACTTAAAAGATGCTGCAAGTATTGATCTGATTAAAGCCAAGATTTCTGAGTTTGATATTGTGATTGAGCAGTTTCGGCCAGATGTCATGCGCCGTTTAGGGCTGGACTATGCCACCCTTGCAGAAATTAACCCGCGTTTAATTTATTGTTCAATTACAGGTTATGGCCAAACTGGAAGTTATAAAGACAGGGCTGGGCACGACATTAATTATTTAGCTTTAGCTGGTATTGCTGGGTATAGTGGCCGACAAGATAGCGGTCCGCCACCGCTTGGTATTCAGGTTGCCGATATTGCTGGTGGTTCATTACATGCAGTCATTGCGATCTTGGCTGCTGTAGTTGAACGCAGCCGTAGCGGTATAGGTCAATATATTGATATTTCCATGACGGATTGTGTTGCAAGTCTAAATAGTATGGCAGCTTCAGCCACGCTTGCCGCACAAGTTGAACAGGCTCCCGAGCAGGGGATGCTCAATGGGGGGATTTTCTATGACTATTATATGACGCAAGATGGCCGTTATCTTTCTATCGGTAGCCTTGAACCACAATTTATGGCAGGTTTGTCTGCAGCACTAGATTTACCTGTATTATTACAAAAAGGTGCATCATTAGATGTGCAAGATCGACAGGAAGTTAAGCAAGCCATTCAAGAAAAAATTAAAGCCAAAACATTTAAAGAATGGCATGAAATTTTTGCAAATCTCGATGTTTGTGTGGAACCCGTATTGAGTTTAAGTGAGGCTTTAAATTCACCGTTAGCACAACAACGTGGATGGATTGTGAATGTTCCTTTGCAAAATAATACGCCAGATACAGAACCACAAATTGCATGCCCAATTAAGTTTTCACGTTCGCAAATGCGATATTCCTTTGTAGGTCAAAAACTTGGCGAAGGGCAGTGGTGAGGTTAAGGGGCTATTTCTTATACAGTATGTATTGAAATTATTATCTGAATAATCAATTGATTAACATTTTGAATAATTTCTTTACATAAAATTAGCGTAACCTTTATAAACAAAGACATAAAAGGTTCGTAAACATGAAAACGCATAAATCTTTGATGGTTTCCTGTTTATCCGTTTTATCAATTACTCTTTTTGTTCAGCATGCACAAGCTGCTGCTGCATTTGACCCAAATGGTTCTTGGATGTTGGGTGATTGGAACGGGCAACGTACAGCGTTGCAAGCACAAGGTTATGATTTTTCTTTTGGATATACCGGTGAATATGCCGGTATTTTAGATTCCAAACAAACATCTACACACGGTAGTGCTTATACAGGGCAACTTGCTTTAGGTTCTCATTTGGACCTAGGTAAAATTTTAGGGTGGCAAGATACAGAAGCTCAAATCACATTAACTTATCGTGATGGGCAATCGCTTTCTGAACATTCTCCAGCATTGGCTGGGCACCAAAGTTCTGTTCAAGAAGTGTGGGGCCGTGAACAAACTTGGCGTTTAACAGATTTATGGATCAAGAAAAAATTCCTTGATCAGAAGTTAGATGTTAAAGTGGGCCGTTTTGGTGAGGGTGAAGACTTTAATAGTTTTGACTGTGATTTCCAGAACTTGGCACTTTGTGGTTCACAAGTGGGTAACTGGGTAGGCGATCAGTGGTATAACTGGCCAGTTAGCCAATGGGCAATGCGTGTCAAATATAACTTGCAACCTGATTTATATACACAAGTGGGTGTATATGAATATAACCCTGAAAACTTGGAACGTGGCAAAGGCTTCAACCTAAGTACAGATGGTTCTCACGGTGCAATTATTCCAGCAGAAGTAGTTTGGTCACCTAAATTAGGTGTGCAAAGCATGCCTGGTGAATACCGTTTAGGTTATTACTATAGTACTGCCGATGCCAAAGAAATTGCAGATTCAACTAAAACATCTCATAAGCAAGGTGTTTGGGTAACTGCAAAACAGAAATTATTCCAGCCAGCTGATCAAACTGACCGTGGTTTAACAGGGTTTGTGAACCTGACTTTCCACGATTCAGATACCAACAAAGTTGATAACATGCAAAATATAGGCTTAGTCTATAAAGGTTTGCTCAATCAACGTCCTCAAGATGAGTTGGCACTTGGTGTTGCTCGTATCCATATCAATGATGATTGGAACGATGTTCAAGCCAAAGAATACGACACCGAATATAATACCGAGCTTTACTATGGTATTCATGCCACTAACTGGCTAACTATTCGTCCAAATGTGCAATATGTTCGTCATGTTGGTGCATTAAAAAATGGTGATAACACTTGGGTAGGCGGTATTAAGTTCTCAACTGCATTCTAAGTAATTATTCCGAAAACGGATTGTCGAGGGCTAAATCATTGATTGAAGTATCCTGACCTTCCGTTTTTTTCTTTATGCCTGAATTTTGTTTTAGACGTATTGGTGATGTCATTTTTCTATAAGTTTTTTGGCACATCTTTCCGATAAAAATGATGATTGATAAGAGGTGGTTTATGAATCAACCTTCTTCAAGATCAGGTTTAACGACTTTTACCGTAATTATTATTGGGTTATTGGCGTTATTCCTGCTAATTGGAGGTATTTGGCTCGCTACACTAGGCGGTTCAATTTACTATATTGTAGCTGGAGTCTTACTTCTCATTGTTGCATGGCAACTCTACAAGCGCGCTTCTGCTGCTTTGTGGGTTTATGCCGCATTAATGCTAGGTACTATTATCTGGAGTGTCTGGGAAGTTGGAACAGACTTTTGGGCGCTTGCACCACGTTTAGATATTTTAGGTATTCTTGGTTTATGGTTATTGGTTCCGGCTGTAACTCGTGGAATCAACAACCTTGGATCAAGTAAAGTTGCCTTATCTTCAACTTTAGCAATTGCAATCGTGTTGATGGTTTATTCTATCTTCAATGATCCGCAAGAAATTAATGGTGAAATCAAGACACCTCAACCAGAAACTGCTCAAGCCGTTCCGGGCGTTGCAGAGAGCGACTGGCCTGCTTATGGTCGTACTCAAGCTGGTGAACGTTATTCTCCATTGAAACAGATTAATGACCAGAACGTAAAAGATCTGAAAGTTGCTTGGACATTCCGTACTGGTGATTTCAAAACAGATAATGACTCTGGCGAAACAACCAATCAGGTTACACCAATTAAAATTGGTAATAACATGTTTATCTGTACGGCTCACCAGCAATTAATTGCGATTGACCCAGCTACAGGTAAAGAAAAATGGCGTTTTGATCCGAAGCTTAAAACGGATAAATCGTTCCAGCATTTAACTTGTCGTGGTGTAATGTATTACGATGCAAACAACACAACTGAATTTGCGACAAGCTTACAAACTAAAAAGTCGACTTCAACTCAATGTCCACGTAAAGTCTTTGTTCCAGTCAATGATGGACGTTTAGTTGCTGTAAATGCTGACACAGGTAAAGCATGTACTGACTTTGGTCAAAATGGTGAAGTGAATTTACAAGAATTCATGCCATATGCTTATCCAGGTGGTTATAACCCAACATCTCCAGGTGTTGTTACTGGTTCAACAGTGGTTATTGCCGGTTCGGTTACCGACAACTATTCAAATAAAGAGCCATCAGGTGTTATCCGTGGATATGACGTAAACACTGGTAAGCTTCTTTGGGTATTTGATACTGGTGCAGCAGATCCAAATGCAATGCCAGGTGAAGGTACAACCTTTGTTCATAACTCACCAAATGCTTGGGCACCTTTAGCATACGATGCCAAACTTGATATCGTTTATGTTCCAACAGGTGTAGGTACTCCAGATATCTGGGGTGGTGACCGTACCGAGTTGAAAGAACGTTATGCGAACTCTATGTTAGCGATTAACGCTTCAACAGGTAAATTGATTTGGAACTTCCAGACAACCCATCACGATTTATGGGATATGGACGTACCGTCACAACCATCTTTGGCAGATATTAAAGATAAATCTGGTAAAACTGTTCCAGCAATTTATGTCTTGACCAAAACAGGTAATGCCTTTGTTCTTGATCGTCGTAATGGTCAGCCAATTGTTCCTGCAACTGAGAAACCAGTTCCACAAACAGTTAAACGCGGACCACAGACTAAAGGTGAGCATTATTCAAAAACTCAGCCATTCTCTGATTTGAACTTGGCACCACAAGATAAATTAACTGATAAAGACATGTGGGGTGCCACTATGCTTGATCAGCTTATGTGTCGTGTGTCTTTCAAACGCCTCAATTACGATGGTATTTATACGCCACCATCTGAAAACGGTACTTTAGTTTTCCCTGGTAACTTAGGTGTTTTTGAATGGGGCGGTATGTCAGTTAACCCTGACCGTCAAGTTGCTGTAATGAACCCGATTGGTCTGCCATTCGTGAGTCGTTTAATTCCTGCTGATCCAAACCGTGCGCAAACTGCAAAAGGTGCGGGAACTGAGCAGGGTGTACAGCCAATGTATGGCGTACCTTATGGTGTTGAAATCAGCGCATTCTTATCTCCACTTGGTTTACCTTGTAAACAACCTGCTTGGGGATATGTTGCTGGCGTAGATTTGAAAACTCATGAAGTCGTTTGGAAAAAACGTATTGGTACAATTCGTGACAGTTTACCGAACTTGTTCCAGTTACCAGCTGTAAAAATTGGTGTTCCTGGTTTAGGTGGTTCTATTTCTACTGCAGGTAATGTCATGTTTGTTGGTGCAACTCAAGATAACTACATCCGTGCGTTTAACGTAACGAATGGTGAGAAACTTTGGGAAGCGCGTTTACCAGCAGGTGGACAAGCAACACCAATGACTTATGAAATTAATGGTAAACAATATGTTGTAATTATGGCCGGTGGTCATGGTTCATTTGGTACAAAAATGGGCGACTATTTAGTGGCTTATGCATTACCAGATAACAAATAAAAGTTTGCTATCAAAAAAGCCCGGATTTATCTGGGCTTTTTTTATGTCAATTTAGATTAAAGCTTATCAATAAAACCGTTATTAAATATGCAAAAAAAGCATTTTATTGATGAATAAAAGCTCGCTATGCTATCCGCCTTAATAATGAATCTACTAGCCATACGCCATGTATTTATATACCGATTTCGATCAGCAGCTGATTAATCAACGAGTTGCTCAGTTCCGCGATCAGACAGAGCGCTATTTAGCGGGCAAACTTTCTGAAGATGAATACCGCCCATTACGTTTGCAAAATGGTTTATATGTGCAACGTTATGCACCAATGCTACGTATTGCTGTGCCGTATGGCTTAATGAACTCAAAACAATTACGTAAAATTGCTGAAGTATCAACTCAATATGACCGTGGCTATGCACACGTATCTACGCGTCAAAATATTCAGCTAAACTGGCCTGCACTTGAAGATGTGCCAGAAATTTTAGCTGAACTCGCAACTGTACAAATGCATGCCATTCAAACCAGTGGTAACTGTATTCGTAACACGACTACTGACCAGTATGCAGGTGTAGTTGCTGGTGAAATTGCTGATCCACGCCCAACATGTGAATTGATTCGTCAGTGGAGTACATTCCACCCGGAATTTGCATTCTTACCACGTAAATTTAAAATTGCCGTTTCTGCACTTGAAGAAAAAGACCGTGCAGCAACAGCATTCCACGATATTGGTGTGTATATCGTGCGTAATGACGCAGGCGAGATGGGCTACAAAATCATGGTGGGTGGTGGTTTAGGCCGTACTCCGATTATTGGTAGTGTCATTCGTGAGTTTTTACCACGTGAAGATTTAATTGCTTATTTAGAGGCAGTTTTACGTGTTTATAACTTACATGGCCGTCGTGATAATAAATATAAAGCGCGTATCAAAATCTTGGTTAAAGCATTAACGCCTGAAGTATTTGCACAGAAAGTTGAAGCTGAATTTGAACACACACGTGAAACATTAAAAATTCAGCCAGAAATCTTGAAAAAATTAGATGAAGAGTTCACTCCGTTTGATTATCAAGATTTAGAAGATGAAGACTTTACAGCTTTATTTGCTGAGCATCCAAAATTCAAACAATGGTTCAATATCAATACGCATGCACATAAAGTAAAAGGCTATCGTATTGTTACGATTTCTTTAAAACGTGCAGGCATCGCACCGGGCGATATGACCACTGAAGAAATGAACTTCATTGCAGATCTCGCTGATAAATATACGTTTGGTGAACTTCGTACGACTCACGAACAAAACATTGCTTTAGCAGATGTACCTCAAAAAGATTTGTTCGATGTATGGCAAGCGCTTGAACAACACAACATGGCTCGTGCGCATATCGGCTTTATTACCGATATTATTAGCTGCCCGGGTGGTGATTTCTGTTCACTTGCAAATGCGAAATCAATTCCTATTGCTGAAGCGATTACACGCCGTTTTGAAGATTTAGATAAAGTTTATGATCTTGGTCATTTAGACTTAAATATTTCTGGCTGTATGAATGCTTGTGGCCACCACCATGTGGGGAACATCGGTATTTTAGGTGTAGATAAAAAAGGCGCTGAGTTCTATCAAATTACATTAGGTGGTAATTCAGACCATGATGCTTCAATTGGTGACATCTTAGGACCATCATTTGCAGCAGAAGCCGTGCCTGATGTCATTGAAGAAGTATTAAATACGTATCTTGATTTACGTACTGAAGGTGAGCGTTTCGTTGATACATATCGCCGTGTAGGAATTCAACCATTTAAGGAGCGTGCATATGCTTAATACAGCTCTACCTGTGCTTTATAAAGATGGCACGATTGCAGATAATACTTATCAAATCATTGCTGAAGATGGTGTGATTCCTCAAGGTGACGTTGTTTTAACAACAGCACAGCTCGATCAACTGGCTAACATTCAAGGTAAAAAAGCTTTGTATGTGACTGTGAACGATTCACCAGAAGATCATACATTCCCACTTAGTGAACTTGATGCAATTTTTATCGAGTTCGCAGGTTTCGGAGATGGGCGAGGTTATTCATTCGCTGCATTATTACGTCGCCAAGGTTTCCAAGGTGAACTACGTGCAACAGGTGATGTATTTAAGGATGTCTTAAACTATTTAAAACGTTCAGGTTTTGATAGTTTTGTCATTAAAGAAGGTAAAGATGTGCAAGAAGCTGCTGCTGGTTTGCAAGACTTTACTCATCCTTATCAAGCTTCAACAGCTGTGCCAAAAGCAAGTTATCAAACTGGTGCTTAAATAGCTTCTAAGTGAAAAGGCTGAACTCAGGTTCAGCTTTTTTTATAAATAATTTTTTAAATAAATGAATTGAAGAATAAAAATGTTCGCTTTAATTTCAAAAATAAATCCTGGTGCTTGGTGGTTAATATTCGCTATTATGACGGATGTACTTTCAACCTTTTATTCGGCTAAAGGCAATGGATTAGTTAATAAAACTGCTCAGGGGATTGCTCTAATTTTGTATATTATCTCTTTTGCGTGCGCTGCTATTGCTTTGAAATATATGCAAGCTGGAATTTTATATGTGTTGTGGTCTGGGGTGGGGGTATTGGCGACCGCTTTTCTCGCAAAGATTTTTCTTGGGCAGAACATTGATGTAGCAGGATGGATTGGGATTGGTTTTATTACAGTCGGCTTAATGATTATTGCGCAATACTCTAATATCGATGTCTAAAGCCCTTATAGAAATACTGAGATCTCTATAAGGGCTAAAGATTTAAGTATCTAACTGGCAGTTAACCATCCACTTGACACCAAATTGATCAGTAAAAGCACCGTATAAAGCGCCCCAGAACGTTTTTTCTAGTGGCATTTCAATTTTGCCATTTACAGATAAGGCATCAAAAAGTTGCTTTGCCTTTTCTTGCTCATCTTTTTCAAGGTTAATTGCAATGTAATGATTATTGCCCTGAGTAAATACACTATTTGGTGTACAGAATTGATCGATGACATCTGATGCCATGAGTACAGTGTATTCGTTAATCGGCAGGGAAACATGAAGCACTAAATTTTTTTGAGCTTCCGATAACGTGACACCGTCATGAGGCGGCATATCGCTATAGCGGCTCAGCATGGCAAATTCACCGCCGAATACTGATTTATAAAAATTAAAAGCTTGCTCTGCCTGGCCTTGAAAATTGAGATAGTGATTGAGTTGCATTGTTATTGTCCATTGTTGTTTTCATTTAGAAGAATAAGTTAAAACGGAAAAGAGATTTTGTGGGTCATTTTTTGTAGTTTTTTCATAAAAAATCCCACCGAAGTGGGATTTTAAAAAAAAGCTTTAATTAAAGAATTTCGATGGCAACAGCTGTTGCTTCACCACCGCCGATGCAAAGAGCAGCGACACCCTTTTTACCACCAGTACGTTTAAGCGCATGAATAAGCGTAAGAATAATACGAGAGCCTGTCGATCCTACAGGATGACCAAGTGCACATGCTCCACCATAAATATTGACTTTTTCTGGATCAAGTTTGAAATCATCAATTGGGCACATTGTAACCATCGCAAATGCTTCATTAATTTCCCAAAGGTCAACGTCCTGAGCATTCCAACCTGCTTTTTTAAGTACTTTTTCAATAGCGCCAACAGGAGCAATTGTAAATTCTGAAGGATGTTGAGAATTTGACGCAGTGGCTATGATTTTTGCAAGTGGTTGTAAGCCGCGCTGTGCTGCAACTTCACTCGATGTTAAAACTAGTGCAGAAGCACCATCAGAAATTGAACTCGCGTTTGCAGCAGTAATTGTACCGTCTTTTGCAAAAGCTGGTTTAAGTGATGGGATTTTATCAATCTTGGCATTTAAGGGTTGTTCATCCTGATCGACAATGACATCACCTTTACGGGTAGAAACAGTAACAGGTACAATTTCATCTTTGAAATAGCCTTCAGTAATCGCAGTTTGAGCACGTTTTAAAGAACGAATTGCAAAGTCATCCATTTGCTCACGAGTATAACCACGTGTATTTGCCATATCTTGAGCAAATGAACCCATTAAACGACCAGTTTCAGCATCTTCTAAGCCATCAAAGAACATATGGTCTTTAATTTCACCGTGGCCCATACGGTATCCCGCACGTGCTTTGGGTAAGACATAAGGCGCATTGGTCATCGACTCCATACCACCGGCAACTACAATTTCAGCACTTCCTGCTTTAATCATATCAGCCGCTTGCATTACCGCCTTCATACCTGAACCACAAAGCTTATTAATTGTTACAGCTCCTGTTGAATCAGGTAAACCTGCTTTACGCATGGCTTGACGAGCAGGGCCTTGCTTTAAACCCGCTGGTAGTACGCAACCCATAATGACTTCTTCGACATCTGTAGGCTGTAAACCTGCTCGTGCGATTGCTTCTTTAATTGTTACCGCTCCTAATTCTGGAGCAGTTAGTCCTGATAGTGATCCTTGAAAACCACCCATAGCAGTACGAGCACCATTAACAATTACGATGTCAGTCATTGTTGTAATCTCCGATTGTTCTTAATCTCAAAATAAGAAATGTTTAAAACCTAAGCAGTATATTGCAAAATGAAGAACGGGTTAGCCTCTGCATTAGACTGTAGAGTTCTAACAATTTTTAAGCTCTTCTAAGCGTACATGACCCATTTTGCTAAGAATTAATTTAAAGTTTTTAAGCTGGTCATAAGAACAATAGATAAAACTGCCATTCGACTCGATGGGTAGTCCAGAACTACCTTGAAAAATAATACTATTTTGTTTTTTTCCAAAACGTTGTAATTTCATAGAACCGTAGTGATGGTTAAGATCTATAGAGGTCAATAATTCTTCATTTAAATCATGTTGTAGATTACGGTTATTATCTACAAAGCTGATTACGCGGTTATCCCAATTCGTATTGCAGACCAATTGATCAGAACTTGGACAAAGAACAACATTCTTATGCCTAATAATTGCGTCATATTTGGCTTTTTGTATATGAATTGTGAGTATGCGCGGCGTATTTTTTAATTCTACAGATGCCATAAATTGATGGTATAAAGGAATGGCTATAACTGACATAATCACAAGAATTACGAGTGTTATAGTGAGCTCAACTATAGTAAAACCAGGAGATTTAAACATTAAAAAACCTTAATATATGTATAAATAGAGCAATTTTATGTTTTCTGACAATGATTTATATTATTTTTTATAATGAGGAAACACAAAATTAAATAAGGGTTATCAGTCGGCTAGAATACTGGTAAAATCACGGCAAGCGAAACAAAGAAGTTGTTCATATTTGCTAGTTGGGTAAAAAATTACCGAATTACAACGGAAATTGTAAGTAATTTTGTCAATAATTTACTTGATTAAAATTATCAAGCACTTGGAAAGTCTATCAAGTGTTTGTATGATTCAAATGTGAATAGCTTAAAAATAATACTGGGGTAAAAAAATATCTCAGGGGCCAATAAATTTAGGCTGAGCTTGAACAACAATTGTTATCTCTGGAGGATATCCATGAAATTGAGTCGTATTGCACTTGCTACTATGCTTGTTGCTGCTCCATTAGCTGCTGCTAATGCTGGCGTAACAGTTACTCCATTATTGCTTGGTTACACTTTCCAAGACAGCCAACACAACAATGGCGGTAAAGATGGTAACTTAACTAACGGTCCTGAGTTACAAGACGATTTATTCGTTGGCGCAGCTCTTGGTATCGAGTTAACTCCATGGTTAGGTTTCGAAGCTGAATATAACCAAGTTAAAGGCGACGTAGACGGCGCTTCTGCTGGTGCTGAATATAAACAAAAACAAATCAACGGTAACTTCTATGTTACTTCTGATTTAATTACTAAAAACTACGACAGCAAAATCAAGCCGTACGTATTATTAGGTGCTGGTCACTATAAATACGACTTTGATGGCGTAAACCGTGGTACACGTGGTAACTCAGAAGAAGGTACTTTAGGTAACGCTGGTGTTGGTGCTTTCTGGCGCTTAAACGACGCTTTATCTCTTCGTACTGAAGCTCGTGCTACTTATAATGCTGATGAAGAGTTCTGGAACTATACAGCTCTTGCTGGCTTAAACGTAGTTCTTGGTGGTCACTTGAAGCCTGCTGCTCCTGTAGTAGAAGTTGCTCCAGTTGAACCAACTCCAGTTGCTCCACAACCACAAGAGTTAACTGAAGACCTTAACATGGAACTTCGTGTATTCTTTGATACTAACAAATCAAACATCAAAGACCAATACAAGCCAGAAATTGCTAAAGTTGCTGAAAAATTATCTGAATACCCTAACGCTACTGCACGTATCGAAGGTCACACAGATAACACTGGTCCACGTAAGTTGAACGAACGTTTATCTTTAGCTCGTGCTAACTCTGTTAAATCAGCTCTTGTAAACGAATACAACGTTGATGCTTCTCGTTTGTCTACTCAAGGTTTCGCTTGGGATCAACCGATTGCTGACAACAAAACTAAAGAAGGTCGTGCTATGAACCGTCGTGTATTCGCGACAATCACTGGTAGCCGTACTGTAGTAGTTCAACCTGGTCAAGAAGCGGCAGCTCCTGCAGCAGCTCAATAATTTGAGTTCTTGAACAGTAAAAAAGCGACTCGTTAGAGTCGCTTTTTTATGGCGATTTTTAAAATATTTGGTCATTTGTAAATCTCCTGATTCATAATCTCTTCCAATCATTACTTAAAATAGTTACCAAACCCCTTTCTTCAATTGCTGTTTAGTATCTTGTCTATTTCTACGATGTTGAGCACGAGGTTTTTCTGTTTCGTGCATACCACCTTTGTGAAGTAGAGGGGATAGAGCTACTTGATTACGGACCTTAATTTTCGGCATTTCTTTAATTTTCATGTCTTAACCTTTAATACATAAAACTTGTTTAAGAGTATGAACGACTTCAATGAGATCTGCCTGATTGGCTATAACCTCATCAATATCTTTATAGGCACTTGGAATTTCATCGACTACACCACTGTCTTTACGGCATTCAATCCCTTGTGTTTGTTCAATCAAGTCCTGCTGATTAAAAAGAACTTTTGCTTTGCTTCGGCTCATTTTGCGGCCAGCTCCATGAGAACAAGAACAAAAAGATTCAGGGTTTGCTTTACCTTTAACAATATACGAGCGTGCTCCCATAGAGCCTGGAATAATTCCTAACTCATCTAAACCTGCTCTAATTGCCCCTTTTCTTGTAACAAAAAGGTTTTCACCAAAGTGTGTTTCTTGACTCACATAGTTATGGTGACAATTGATTGCTTCTTTCGTCATTTGAAAAGAAGGTAGAAGAGGGCGGATTGCTTCTAATATTAATCGCATCATTTCTTTACGATTTTCAAAAGCATATTCTTGAGCCCACTCTACTGCTTCTACATAATCATTAAAGCTTTGCGAGCCTTCAGCAAAATAACTTAAATCTTTATCAGGCACGTGCCCAAAGCGATGTTGTGCCTCTTTCTTGGCTAACTCAATAAAATAAGTACCTATGACGTTACCAAGACCTCGGCTGCCCGAATGGAGCATCACCCATACATCTTGATTTTCATCAATACATAACTCTATAAAGTGATTACCGCCGCCTAAAGTGCCCAACTGTTTTTGCCATGTTGCCTCAAACTGACGAAGCATTCGGACAAGACCCGGATGCTTTTTAATAATAGGTTCTAAGCGTTTTTCAAGTGGAATAATGCTAGAAGCTTTCGCTTTGACTTGTTTATGCAAAGCAAATCCAACCGGCACTTTCCGTTCAATGGCGTCCCGCAAGCGACTTAAGTTATCTGGAAGTTGTGAAGCTTTCAGGCTCAAACGAATAGCATTCATTCCGCAGCCAATATCTACACCCACTGCAGCAGGAATAATGGCATGTTTAGTAGGAATGACGCTGCCTACAGTTGCACCTTTTCCAACATGCACATCAGGCATAACAGCAATATGAGAATATATAAATTGCAGTTGTGCCATCTTCTTGAGTTGTTCAATACTTTCACTATCTATGTCTTGAGTGAAAATTTTAACGGGGACACCATATTGTGCCTCTTCGTTTAATATCTTTTGTATGCCCATAATTATTCTCTTATTTATTGTCCGAATAGGCATAAAAAAACCTAGCGAATGCTAGGTCTTAAATTCAAGCATTCGGACAAGTGAATTAAATTTGTACACTTGTCCGTGAGCTGACATCGTGCCAAATCGTTACTGTGTTTTACCTTGTAGTGTTGGCATGATGTCCTCCTTTTTTAAAAAGTGCCGTTGAAAATCTGAACGGCATTTTACCTGTTTTTAACTAAAGATCAAGTTTTTGACCTTTGATAAGCGCTGATTAATTACTTGAACTCAGTATTAATCTTGCTCTGGTTTTACATCCATTTGATCGTAAGGAATTAATTTAGTTTTATTTTTCCATTTATATCCAAGCCAGATTACTAAGAATAAAGGCAAGCTGATATAAGTAGAAAGTAAGCCAATCCAGTCAATTTTACCGCCTAAAACCGCTTGGTAGTTTTGTCCTAAAATAATGACAGAACAGAGGATAAAGGCAAACCAAGGTGCGAATGGGAAAAACTTAGCGCGGTATGCAAGATCTTCTAATTTATAACCTTGAGCAATATAACCTTTACGGAAACGATAATGCGAAATTGCAATACCTAACCAGACAATGAAACCACACATTCCTGACATATTGAGGAGCCAGTTAAAGACTTGCTTTTCACCGATAAAAGTCGTTAAGAAGCAGAATGCAGCAATGAATGTGGTTGCATATAACGCATTCATTGGAACACCACGATTATCGAGTTTTGCAAACCATTTTGGTGCACGGCCTTGTTGCGCCATATCAAATAACATACGGGTAGAAGAGTACATGCCCGAGTTACCTGCCGACAAAATAGCAGTCAAAATAACTGCATTCATTAAGCTTGCAGCAAAAGCAAAACCTACTTTTTCATAAAGTAAGGTGAAAGGAGAAAGAGCAATATTTTCTGTTGCTGCTGCTTGTAATAAGTTTGGATCATCATAGGCAATAAGGGTGCCGATAATGAAAATACACAAGATATAGAATAATAAAATTCGCCAGAAAATCTGTTTAATTGCAAGCGGAATCGTCTTCTTCGGATCTTTTGATTCACCCGCTGCAACACCTACCATCTCGGTTCCCTGAAATGAGAACCCAGCAATCATGGCTACCCCAATCATGGCTTGTAAACCACCTACGAATGGTGCCTCTTTATAAGTCCAGTTGCCAAAAGTTGCTACTCCTGGTGTCAACATAATCTTAATAATCATGGCGATACCAATAATAATAAAGGCAACAATGGCAATTACTTTAACCGTGGAGAACCAGAATTCACTTTCACCAAATCCTTTTACGGTCATCGCATTAATCATAAAGATAATGACGAGAAAGAGGGCGCTCCAATAGAATCCGGGAACATCTGGGAACCAGAATTTCATAATAAACTGTACGGCAACGAGTTCAAACGCAACCGTAATTGCCCAGTTGTACCAGTAGTTCCAGCCTAGAGCGAAACCAAAACCCTCTTCGACATAGCGACTTCCATAGGTAAAGAAAGCACCGGATGTTGGTGTGTGTGTCGCAAGTTCACCTAAACTGGTCATTAAGAAGTAAATCATAATACCAATGAGGGAGTAGGCGAGTAACGCCCCACCTGGACCTGCATTTGCAATGGTTGACCCAGAAGCAAGGAAAAGACCTGTACCAATGGAACCACCAATGGCGATCATATTCAGATGACGAGCCCCAAGCTTACGCTGGAGTTTTTCAGGAGCATGTGTTTCGCTCATGGAGATTCCTTACATAGTTTGTTATGCACAGGCATATAACACCTTAAAGCCTTGAAGATCAGTTTTAATCTCACACTGACCAAAGTGCTTCTCAATTAAGATCGGATAGTTTAAAAAACGGTTCGCTACAATCCATAGCTCACCTGATGCCTTTAAATGTTTTTTAGCGTTCTGGCAGAGTCCTTCACTTGCATCATAGTTGGTATGAATACCCTGATGGAAGGGAGGATTACTGACAATGGCATCAAGTTCTGTTGGGGCGTCTGCAATTCCTGTAACAGGCTGCAATCTCAACTGGTCTGAACCTATTCCATTTCGACTAAAAGTCATTTCCGTTGACTGTAAAGCGAAGGCATCAATATCTAGGGCATGGATAATATTACTTGAATTTGCTTTTGCCAAATAGCAACTGATAATTCCAGCTCCACACCCGAAGTCGGCAATTCTACCTGATTTCACCTGATTTAGATAAGGGAGTAAAACAGCAGTTCCGACATCTAAATGAGTTTGGCTGAAAACGCCGGGTAGGGCACAAATGGTAAGTTCTTGCCCATTTACTTGAACAGTATAGGTTTTTAACCAGCTTTCAAGAGGTTTGATCTTTTCAATTTTCTCAATTTTTAAATGCCATAACTGACAATGTCGGGCACTATCAAGTTTAAGTATTGTGCCAAAGTTTTGTAGTTGTTTGGCAGCTCTCTCAACACCACCTTTTTTTTCACCTACTAAAAAAACTGATTGGTCAGTTTTCAGATGGCTCATCACTACATGCAATATATAGTTTAAAAGCTCTTTTGATTTTGGAACAAAAATTATAGCCTGATCAAACTCTTGTGATGGAAACTCAACCGAGAAATGAGCTGGTGTGCCTGTATTCACAAAACCCTGATAGTCAGCATAATTCCATGTCCAGACTGATGCATCAATCTCAGTGGGTAATTGACTGACTAGGGCGTCATTCGGTGCATTAATTAACAAGACCCTACCTTTTAAATAATCTTGTTGTCTTAATATCACTTCACTTCTAGGGTTCATGTACATCTCTCATGAAGAAGAATGCCCAGTGAAAACTGGGCAGTAATCAAAATTAAAATTGGTTATTTATGTGTTTCTGGGAGTACAACATTTAAAATTAATGCTGCAATACCGCCTGTTGCTACGCCGGAACTAAAAATATTTTTAAATAATTCTGGCAGATGCTCCAAAATTTGTGGCACCTGAGCAACACCCAAACCTAATGCAAGTGAAATCGCAATAATTAAAAGGGCACGGCGATCTAAATGAATTGATGAAAGTATATTAATACCTGAGGCAGCAACGGCGCCGAACATTACCATGACTGCTCCACCTAATACGGCTTGTGGAACAGCTTGTATTACACCAGCTACAGCAGGGAATAGACCTAATAAAATGAGTAAAGCAGCAATCCAGATTCCTACATAACGACTTGCTACGCCAGTTAATTGGATAACACCATTATTTTGGGCAAACACGGAGCTTGGGAAAGTATTGAATAGGCCAGCAAGTAGTGAATTTGCACCATTTACTAACACACCACCCTTAATACGTTGCATCCACTGAGGACCATCTACAGGTTGGTTTGATAGTTTACTGGTTGCCGTTACGTCACCAATTGCTTCTAAAGACGTAACCAAATAAATAAATGCCATTGGAATAAATAAGCCCCATGAGAAGCTTAAGCCAAAATGCATCGGTGTCGGAATTTGAATCACGGGCGCATCTTTTAGACCAGAGAAGTCTAGATATCCCATAAAGCCGGCAAGAATGTAGCCAATCACTAAAGCAATTAAAATAGCTGAACTTTTAATCCAGACAATACGAATACGGTTTAGGACAATAATAATAGCAAGAACCGTACACGACATTATAAGGTTATCAGCACTGGCAAAAGTATGGTCCTGCATGGCTTGATAACCACCGCCCATACTAATCAAACCTTCTTTAATGAGCGTTAGGCCAATCAGGAGTACCACAATACCTGTCACAAGGGGAGTAATTAGCTTTTTTACCCATGGGAGAATTTGTGATACGCCCATTTCAATAAATGAACCTGCAATCACAACACCAAAAATAGCAGCCATAACTTGATTGACTGGTGTACCTACAGCAACCATTGCACTGCCAATACCGATAATCGGGCCAATAAAGTTAAAACTTGTACCTTGAACAATAAGTAAGCCTGCACCAAACGGACCAACTTTTTTACATTGTAAGAAAGTCGCGATTCCTGAAATGACCAAAGACATTGATAAAATCATATTGGTTTCATTTCGTGGAACGCCTAATGCTAAGCAAATTAGAAGCCCGGGAGTAACAATCGGGACAATAATTGCAAGCAAATGTTGAAAGGCTGCCAAAAAAGCCACGAACGGTTTTGGTCGGTCATCTAGCCCATAAACGAGGTCAAGACGGTCTTGTGATGGTTGATTGGACATGGGAGTAAATACGCCGCAATTTCGCAAATTGGCGCTATTCTAATCGAGATACCTATCTTTACAAAACGAAATACAGACTATTGGAAAATTTTTTTGTCAATGTCAATAAACTGTCACTACTCAAGAGTAGTGTTTTTCTGTATAATTTGCCCTCAAATTTTAGGCGTTTCGAATTTTCATGTCAGATATCAAAAATCTCCGTAATATCGCAATTATTGCGCACGTCGACCACGGGAAAACCACACTTGTCGATAAACTACTTCAGCAATCAGGTGCTCTCGGTGACCGAGCAGGCGAGATTGAGCGTGTCATGGACTCGAATGCGCTTGAAAGTGAACGTGGTATTACCATCTTAGCGAAAAACACCGCTATTACTTGGTTAGACAAACGTACAGATACAACTTACCGTATCAACATCGTGGATACCCCGGGACACGCCGACTTCGGTGGTGAAGTAGAACGTGTAATGTCGATGGTTGACTGCGTACTACTTCTTGTTGACTCACAAGAAGGCCCAATGCCACAAACTCGCTTTGTGACTCAAAAAGCCTTTGCCCGTGGTTTAAAACCAATCGTGATTATCAACAAAGTTGACAAGCCAAGTGCGCGTCCAGACTGGGTAATCGATCAAGTATTTGATTTGTTTGATAACCTTGGCGCAACTGATGAGCAACTTGATTTCCCAATCGTTTATGCATCAGGTTTACGTGGTGTAGCGGGTCCTGCTCCTGAAGAGCTTGCAGAAGACATGACTCCGTTGTTCGAAACGATTGTAGACATCGTTGAGCCACCAGCTGTTGATGTTGATGGTCCATTCCAAATGCAGATTTCATCACTTGACTATAACAGCTTCGTAGGTGTTATCGGTGTTGGTCGTATTCAACGTGGTTCTGTAAAACTAAATACTCCTGTTACTGTAATTGACAAAGAAGGCAATACACGTAACGGTCGTATCTTAAAAATCATGGGTTACCATGGTTTAGAGCGTATTGATGTTGATTCTGCATCTGCAGGCGATATCGTATGTATTACTGGTATTGATGCACTTAACATTTCTGACACGATTTGTGATCCGAAAAACGTTGAAGCATTACCGCCTTTATCTGTAGATGAACCTACAGTGTCTATGACTTTCCAAGTAAACAACTCTCCGTTTGCTGGTAAAGAAGGTAAATTCGTAACTTCACGTAATATTCGTGAGCGTCTTGATCGCGAATTAATTCACAACGTAGCTTTACGTGTTGAAGATACTGACAGTCCAGACCGTTTCAAAGTATCTGGTCGTGGTGAACTTCACCTTTCAGTTTTAATTGAAAACATGCGTCGTGAAGGCTTCGAATTAGGTGTATCACGTCCGCAAGTAATCATTAAAGAAATTGATGGTGAAAAACAAGAACCTTACGAAAACGTAACGTTTGACGTTGAAGAGCAGCACCAAGGCGCTGTAATGGAACAAATGGGTCACCGTAAAGGCGAAATGACCAATATGGAAGTTGACGGTAAGGGCCGTATCCGTATTGAAGCAACTGTTCCTTCACGTGGTTTAATTGGTTTCCGTTCTGAATTCTTAACCATGACCTCTGGTACTGGTATTATGACTTCAAGCTTCTCTCACTATGGTCCTCTTAAACAAGGTACTGTTGCGAAGCGTCAAAACGGTGTGTTGATTTCTATGGTTCAAGGTACATGCTTGGGCTATGCATTATTCAGCTTACAAGACCGCGGTCGTTTATTCGCTAAGCCACAGTTAGAAGTTTACGAAGGTATGATCGTAGGTATTAACTCTCGTTCAGACGATATGGTTGTAAACCCAACTAAAGCGAAACAGTTAACTAACGTTCGTGCGTCTGGTACTGATGATGCTTTAACTTTAACACCTGCAATTGAATTCACGCTTGAACAAGCTCTTGAATTTATTGAAGATGACGAGTTAGTAGAAGTTACTCCAAAATCAATTCGTATCCGTAAGCGTTACTTGACTGAAAACGAACGTAAACGTAACCGTGATAAATAATTTTCTTAAATGAAAAAGAAAAACCGCTAAATTCGTTTAGCGGTTTTTTTATTGCTTACTGGTAAAGCTGAAAGTAAACTTAAAGTCATATTTTTCTTGTAAGCAAATATGTTGTTAAAGTGTGAAATAGCTTTCTTTTTTTGAAAAAAATATTAAATTATCAATATCATGGCGAGTACTATCTAGACGGATAAGAGGCCAGTGAAAAAAGAAAAATATGATGTGTTCCTCCCCCCTACATCTGGAGATGTTTAGATGAGTATTATTCAAGAATTTAAAGAATTTGCCATTAAAGGCAATATGATGGATTTAGCCATTGGTGTAATTATTGGTGGTGCTTTTGGCAAAATCGTAGACTCGTTAGTAAAAGATATCATCATGCCGCTTATCACTGTAATTACTGGTGGTGGTGTTGATTTCTCACAGAAATTTATCGTGTTAGGTGCAAACCCTAATAACTTACAATCTCTAGATGCCTTACAAAAAGCAGGTATCAATGTATTAACTTATGGTAACTTCCTGACCATTTTAATTAACTTCCTGATTTTGGCTTGGGTTGTGTTCTTAATGGTGAAATTATTAAACAAACTTCGCCGTGATAAGAATGAGCCAGAAGCTCCAGCTGCAACTCCAGAAGATATCCAATTATTACGTGAAATTCGTGATGAATTGAAAAAACAAGCTTAATAAAAAGAATTTGAGTATAAAAAACGGTACCTAGAGTACCGTTTTTTATTACATAGCATTTTATACTGGACTAGAGATATTGATAAACTTGCTAAATCACAGTTAAGTTTAGCTAAGCAGATAGAACAAGGAACATAAATTAATGAATCAGCTTTTTGTATATGGAACTTTATGCCCTAATAAAGCAAATGCTCATATTTTAGAGCAGATTGGTGGTAACTGGACAAAAGCGAGTGTACGAGGAGTGATTCATATTTTAGATTGGGGACCAGACAAAGGTTTAAAGGCTTTAGAGTTAGATCCAGAAGCAGATTGGGTAGAAGGCTATTTGTTTAGCACAGAAAAGTTAGCAGAAAACTGGCAAATGTTAGATGATTTTGAAGGCTTTCAATACCAACGTGTGACAGCAGATATAAAATTAGAATCGGGTGAGTATGTTAAAGCCTGGACATATCAAATCAATATGCAGGCTAAAGCTTCTCACAATTACAAGTAAAATGCTGAAATCAACGTAAGCCAGTCATTCTGAATTTAACTTCTAAGAGATGATAGCCAAACTGGCTTTTGATTGGACCTTGTAATACACGTTCAGCAGCCGTAAAAACTACTTTGTCAATGACAGGCACCAATTGCCCTTTTTTGACTTCACCAAGTTCACCACCACGTTTTGCCGAATTACAGGTGGAGTATTGTTTGGCAAGTTTGGCAAAGTCAGCACCACTTTGTAGCTTCTTTTTCAGCTGTTCAGCTAAGTCTTTATCTTTGACTAAAATATGTCGGACAATTGCTGTTTGCATGTTGTCTTCCTCCAAAAAATTAAGGCTTTCTCAGCTTTTTAAGCGGTTGGCACTGTGGGCAAAATACGCTGGCACGCTGACCAAGTTTTAAGTTTTCTAATGTGGTTTCACAGTTAACACACATTTCACCGGCACGACCATAAGCGAGTAAAGTCTGTTGAAAATAACCATTTTCACCCATGGCATTGCTGTAGTCTCGTAAAGTCGAGCCGCCTAAATCAATTGCTGACTTTAAAATTCGCTTAATCTCAACAACCAGTTTCTCAATCTGTTGCATGGTTAAATCACCAGCAGGCTGTGCTGGATGAATGCCAACATTAAACAAGCTTTCAGTTGCATAGATATTGCCAACACCAACCACTACATGATTATCCATGAGTGCAATTTTTATGCCGACAGATTTATTCTTGAGTTTAGAAGCTAAATATTCTGCATGAAAGTCAGTACTTAAAGGCTCTGGCCCTAAAGTATCGATGAGTTTGCCTTGAGTTTCAGGGTTAAGCCAAAGAATACAGCCAAAACGACGTGGGTCATGGTAACGTAACTGCTGATCTTCAAATTGAATAATGAGATGATCGTGTTTTCTCAATTCATCGTTTGGTTGACACAGGCGAAAACTACCTGACATTCCTAAATGCCAGAGCATTTGATCTTGTTCAAACTCTGCCAAAATATATTTTGAACGTCGATTTAACCCAATGAGACGTTGCCCAACAAGTTTCTGAACATTATCTGGTATAGGCCAGCGTAAGCTAGGATTGCGTACTTCAATACTTAGAACTTTTTGATTCAATAAGGGAAATAAACTGGTTTTGGTGGTTTCGACTTCGGGTAACTCAGGCATGCCAACTCGCAGAATTAACAGATATACTGGATTAATCAAGTATAACGTGTGGTATGTAATATTTCAGAGAATACTATGTCAGATATTTTACCATTAAGCTGGTTTCAACGAGAAACTTCGGAAGTAGCATATGATTTAATCGGCTGCGTATTATGTAAGCGACAGCCTGATGGACAAGTTATCCGCTGTACAATTAGTGAAACAGAAGCTTATTTGGGCGTTCGCGATAAAGCCTGCCATAGCTACAATGATAAACGTACCGCACGAACAGAGGTGATGTATCGCCATGGTGGTACCATTTATGTCTATTTAATTTATGGCATGTATGAAATGCTCAACATTATTACTCAAACAGAAGGTGTACCTGAAGGAGTGATGATTCGATCAGCATTTTTAAATAGTGCTTCAACTAAAAAAGAATATAAGCTTTTGGCTGGACCCGGCAAACTGACGCGTTATTTAGGCATTGATCGGACTTTAAAAGGCCAGACTTTGGGTGAAGAATCTGGACTATGGATTGAAGCAGCCACTACACAGCCAGAAGTGGTTTTAACGCCACGTATTGGAATTGATTATGCCGAGGAGGCAAAAGACTGGCCTGAACGGTATTGCTGGAAAGATCATCCATCATTAAGTCGATAATTCTCATCTGGCAAACAAATTTATATGGCAAAACGAGCGTTCCAGATTTACAACAATGTAGACCGAATTCTATATCCAGACAAGACACTGCTTTTTGTTATCATAACTACAATATAAATAAAGGAAATAAGCATGTCCTTATTACGCTTAGACCGACTTCATTACTGTATTTTGATGAGTATGGGCTGTATTTCTAGCCCACTTGTTTGGGCCGAAGACTTAAATTCAGACGTTGCCAAATTGCCAACTTTACATGTGGAAGCGACACGTACTGACACCGGTTATTTACAAACACCAGCTTCGGTTTTCCGAATCGAGGCACCTCAAGTGGACAGTTCTTCACAAGTAAATTTAACTGAAGTTGTGAAGGGCATACCGAGTTTACAGATTCGTAACCGTGAAAATTATGCGCAAGATCTACAGCTATCTATGCGTGGTTTTGGTGCACGTTCTACGTTTGGTGTCCGTGGTATTCATCTTTATGTGGATGGTATCCCTGCAACAATGCCAGATGGGCAGGGCCAAACATCTAATATCGACTTAAGCAGTCTTGATCATGTTGAAGTTCTAACAGGACCTTTTTCTTCACTTTATGGAAATTCATCAGGCGGGACTATTTTAACTTCTACTAAAGAAGGGCAAGGGAAAGACTCAATTGAGCTGAGTTATTCGGGTGGTAGCCATGATAAAAGCCGAGCAGGACTTGTGCTGCAAGGTGGAGCAAAGGGTGCGAATGAACCAAGCTATATTATTAGCTCATCATACTTTGATACCGACGGTTACCGCGAACATAGCGGTGCAGAAAAAGTACTAAATAATGCAAAGCTCAGCTGGAATCTTGATGATGGTAGTAAAATCAACTGGGTAACCAACTATGTAAAAATCCACGCCGATGATCCGCAGGGTCTAACGCATGATCAGTGGAATGCAAATCCAAAGCAACAAGTTCCATTTTTAAAGCAATTTAATGTTCGTAAAGATATTGAACAAACCCAAACGGGCGTGACATGGTCTAAGCCGATTAATGACAAAAATGAACTCTATGCCATGGCATATTTAGGCAATCGCCAAGTTACTCAATATCAATCTATTCCTAAGTCCACCCAAGATGCGAGCATAAACCATGCCGGTGGAGTCATTGATTTTGAACGTAATTATTATGGTGCTGATTTCCGTTGGACGGGTAAAGAGTTGCTTCCAAATACCACGCTAAGTGTCGGTGTTGCACTTGATGCAATGGATGAAGATCGTAAAGGTTTTGAAAACTTTAATTTAGTAAATGGTCAACCTTCTTATGGTGTCAAAGGTAATTTACGTCGTGATGAAGACAATACTTTATGGAATATCGATCCATATTTACAAGCTTCATGGCAGTTCTTACCTACATGGCGTTTAGACACGGGTGTTCGCTATAGCAATGTCCACTACAAATCTGAAGATAACTATTTAAGTAATGGTGATGATAGTGGTAAGACGGATTACGATAAAGTTTTACCGTCGGTCGCTTTAAGTTGGCAAATTTTACCTGAACTTATGGCCTATGTAAGTTATGCCAAAGGTTTTGAAACACCAACTTTTACTGAAATGGCATATCGACCTGATGGTCAAAGTGGTTTTAATTTTGATTTAACAGCTTCAACAAGCGATACCTATGAAACAGGTTTAAAGTCACAGAACCAATTAGGTGATTTTACTTTGGCGGTTTTCCAGACTAAAACTAAAGATGACATTGTTTCGGCCGGTAACTCAAATGGCCGATCAACGTTCCGTAATGCAGATAAAACCTTACGTGAAGGCGTAGAATTTGCATGGAATAAAAAGTTATGGCGAGACTTAATAGCGACCGCAAGCTACTCGTATTTAGATGCAACCTTTGATGCTGACATTCCAGCATTAGGAAATATTGCTCAGATTTCCTCAGGAAATGCCATACCGGGTATTGCCAAAAACCAAGCTTATGCCTCTTTGGCATGGCAGCCATCGCACGGTCTATATGGTGGCGTAGATGTACAGTATATGGACAAAGTATACGTGAATGATACCAACAGTGACGCAGCACCGAGCTACAGTGTAACCTCAGCAAATGTTGGTTATGCATGGGTAATGGGCGATTGGAAAGTCAATAGCTTTGCTCGTGTAGATAACCTCTTTGATAAAAAATATGCAGGTTCAGTGATTGTAAATGACGGTAATAGCCGCTATTTCGAACCTGCTGATGGACGTAACTGGAGTGCAGGTTTACGTGTAATTAAACAATTCTAGGAATTAAAAATGGCAAAATTATTTGAAACGGTTAATTTCGATTCACTACAACTGGTCAATAGAATTGTAATTGCCCCAATGTGCCAATATTCGGCAACAGATGAAGGCGAAATTACCTATTGGCATGAACAGCAATGGGCAAATTACGCGTTGTCTGGAGCTGGGCTATGTATTGTGGAAGCTACAGCTGTACAGGCGGAAGGTCGAATTAGTTATGCAGATCTTGGCCTTTGGAACGATCAGCAACGTGACCAGATCAAAACTTTATTGGGAAAAGTTAAAACACTTTCTCCTATGCCATTTGGAATTCAGTTAGCTCATGCTGGACGTAAGGCATCTACTGAAAAGCCTTGGTTGGGTAAAGGCCAAATTGCAAAAGATCAGCCACATGGTTGGCAAACAGTTGCTCCAAGTACAAGTACTTTTTCGGTTCATGATGCAGCGCCACATGCTTTAACCATTGCCGAGATTAAACAAATTCAACAAGACTTTGCAGCTGCGGCCAAACGTGCAGTTGAAGCGGGCTTTGAGTTAATTGAGGTACATGCTGCTCATGGTTACTTGCTACACCAATTCTTATCGCCAATTGCAAATCAACGTACTGACGAATATGGTGGCTCTTTAGAAAACCGTATGCGTATGACGCTAGAGGTACTTCAGGCGATTAAACTTGCTGTTCCCGAAGGTTATCCGGTAGGGATACGTTTATCTGCAACAGACTGGATGGATGGTAATGAACAGTGGGATATTGAGTCTACGGTTGGTTTATCAAAAGCCTTAGAGCAGTTAGGTGCGGCCTATATTCATGTTTCTAGTGGTGGTTTACATGAGCATCAAAATATTACTATTGGAGCCGGTTACCAAGTTCCTTTCGCGGAACAGGTTAAAAAACATGTAGCTATTCCTGTGATTGCGGTAGGTCTTATTACTGACCCACAACATGCTGAACAAATTTTAGAAAACCAGCAAGCTGATGCCATTGGTCTTGCGCGTGCAATGTTATATGACCCACGTTGGCCATGGCATGCTGCAGCTACATTGGGGGCAAAAGTCAAAATAGCTCCTCAATATTTGCGTTGCCAACCACATGGCTTAAAACAGCTTTTTGATTCTTTTTAGTTTTTAATATTCGGGCAAATTAAGATTTGCCCGTTTTTCTTTTGAAATGAGTGAGGAAGTAGTCTGTGGTTTTTCAGGTAATTTTACCAATTTTGATTTTATTATTGATGGGGTACTGTAGTGTCCTCATTAAACTGGTAACACCTGAACAAATTAAGGCTCTGAGTGCATTTGTTATTAAAATTTCTTTACCTGCTTTTTTAATCCAATCTTTAGCCAATAAAAACTTACAAGATATTTGGCACCCAGCTTATTTTATTGCTTATGGTGGCGGCTCTTTAATCTTGTTTTTTTTGGCTTTTATCCTTTACCGCAAGTATTTTAAAAATAGCCTGACACATAGTGCAGTCATATCGATGGGCGCTTCTATGTCAAATACAGGTTTTATGGGTACAGCGATTCTAACCATGCTAATGGGGAGTCATGCTGCAATCTATATATCTTTAACCTTAATTATCGAAAATTTATTAATAGTTGCTTTAATGCTCATTTTAGCAGAAGCAGGTTTACATCAACAGCAACGGCTTTTGCCTTTACTGAAAAAAACATTCATTAATTTACTTAAAAATCCTGTAATTATTGCAATTTTAGTTGGGATGAGCTGCATTTTGTTAGATATTCATCTGCCTTCAAAACTTGGTCAAGCCTTAGAACTTTTAGGAAGAACAGCTTCGCCTCTAGCATTATTTGCTATTGGTGGCAGCTTGGTTGGTATTGGTATTACCGCCGTGAATTTCCAAAATATATTGTTGGCTGGATTTAATGTCATCCTTATGCCTGTTGTGATTTTTGGGCTGTTCCTTTTACTGCCAAACGTGAGCCAAGAGATGTTATATGCTGGCACTTTACTTGCTGCGCTGCCAATGCCGATCGCTTTTGGTATTTTTGGGCAAGCCTACGGTTTAAATGAAAGAGCATTAACCCCCTTAATGATTAGTACCATTATTGGCTTTATGGGGGTGAGTGGACTTATTGCTTTGTGGTGGTAAAAGAAAAGCCCCATGTGGGGCTATTGTCTCTTTACTATTTTTTAGGAGCTGGCTGCGTAGGAGCGGCGGCAGCTTGTTTATTCTTCTCAGCAATAATTTTTTCGACCGAAGCTAAAGATTCTCTAGCATTAGGAACATTTTGCTTAGCAAGCTCAGTAAAGATCTGTTTTGCTTGAGGCAGGTTCTGAGGAATGATATTGCCATTCGCCATCATGGTTGCTAAAGCCATAGATGCAGGCGCATACCCCTTTTGGGCAATTGTTTGTAAAGCTTCAATGCCTTGGCGTTTCATTAAAGGATTTTTATTTTCAACCCCTTGGCTAATATCATAAAGCGCTTTGACTTGAATAGCAGGGTAGTTTCCTTTTCTAATCAAAGGCGCTAGCTTTTGTAAAGCAATTTGGTGAGATTGAGGTTTTTTCTGCGCAAATAAAATGGTTGCTATTTTGACAGTTGCATCATCAGAACCTTGAGCTGCTGCTTTTTGAATATATTGACTGAATTTGTTGCTATCTTTGGCAACACCTAATTCACCAGTCTCATAAATTTGTGCAAGCGTGTAACTCGCTTGAGCATAACCTTTATTTGAGGCATCTTCATAATATTTCAGAGCTTTGGCATTATCTTTGGCAGTGCCTTGGCCCATTTGTGTCATATAGCCTAAGTTATAGATGGCTTGAGCATTTCCTGTTTGTGCAAGACGTTGGACTTCTTGAAAAGCAGCAGGATAATTTTTTGCTGCGTATAGCTGCTCAGCCTGTTTAAATACATCGTTTTTAGCTGCAGATGTCGTAGTGTCTGCTGCAAATATTGATGAACTTGAAATGGCAATTAGACTGGCGATAAGTAATTTCTTCATTTCTTTTTAACCTTTTACTTTGTAGCTACATCATTCCATCGATGTATTAGCTCAATTCAATTTCTCATCATAAATATTGATGGCCGAAAGTAAACAGCCGATTTGTATATAAAACGATGTCTATAAAGCAAACTGTGGAGAAAAATAATACGCCACTCTACTTAAGAGAATGGCGTATTGGATTATTTTACTGACTGTAATAATGCTTCAATCTGTTTTGCATCACTTGGTACGCCAGAGATTCTTTGACCATCTTGTAAGAACAGAGTTGGTGTGCCATCTATATTTAATTTCTGGCCTAAAGCAATATTTTTCTGAATTGGACTTGTACAGCTTTTGCCAGCTGCTGGCAATTTACGGTTAAGCATATAATTTGTCCAAGCTTCTGAAGGGTTTTTAGAGCACCAGATTTGATTAGAAACCTTTTCAGCATTTGGATGTAAGCTGGTCAGCGGATATAAGAATACATATACCGTTACGTTATCCACCCCAACCATATTTTGTTCTAGACGCTGACAGTAAGGGCAATCAGGGTCACTGAAAATATAAAGAGTACGTTCTCCTTTACCTTTGACGTATTTAATTGCCTGATTTAATGGGAGACTTTTAACATCAATTTTACCCAATTCGGCAATTCGCTCTTCTGTCATATTTTTTTGTTGTTTGATATCAACTAAATTGCCTACAAAAAAGTATTTTGCATCTTGATTGGTATAAACAATACGGCCACTTGTATAGACTTCATAAATTCCAGCGACAGGTGACTGATAGACACCTTTTACAGGGAGGTCTGGATAATTTGTCTTCAGATTTTGTTCAAGTGTTTTAACATCAGCATGAGCAGAACCGAAAAAAGCCAAACTCAACATGAGTGTAGCAAGTTTAGTTTTCATATTTTTTCTCTTAGATTACAACATGGATTATGATGGCATAGAAAACTTAAAAAATTGATGCCCTAATTTAATGAATTCATTAGAATTTTGTATCTATAGAAAAGCCCGTAGATTTATCCACGGGCTTTTAATTTATTAAATATAATTATTGTGGTCTAGCAACATCACCACTTAAAGCTTCTGGTAAATCTAAAACTTGAAGCCCTAACTCTTGAAGGGCGACAGGTTTCGCAACAACTAAGGCAATATAACCCTCAGTAGTTTGGGTACTATTAACCACTTCTACGTCATTGTGCAGTTGAGTTGCTGGAGCAGGTGCATCACCTGTACCTTCAACTAAATGCAACCAGTGTTTTGGTTTTGCTTTAAACCAAAGGCGCGCCACAATTTCTTGACCTAAGTAACAGCCTTTATCGTAATTGATGCCTTCGCGTTGATGTAAACGTAATTCTTGTGGCTGAAACTCATGTTCAGTCGCTTGAGCAATCCATGCTTGACCTGTCATGATGGCTTGTTTTTGCCATTCGGAAATATCAGTTTCTGTAGAGCTGAACTCAGTATGGCCATTCACAACTTTTGGGAACACAGTACCTTGTTCACTTAAAGTCATTTTTGAAAAAGCACCATATTTTTTAATGTGCTTCGCAAATTCTTCAGCTTGATCTTGAGTGACAATAATGTCAAAACTTTCTGCATTATTCTTTTTTAGCCACAAGCCAAAATGGATGCGGCCTTTAAGATCACAAATGGCTGTATAGCGTGTTTCATTTTCAGCTAAACGTTCAGTATCTACAGTCACTTGGCCTTGTAAAAACTTTTGTGCATCTACACCGTTTAATGCATATGAGGAGAAAGCGAGCAGACTCATGATTAATCTCAAATTCAATATGTTTCTTTATGATTGCTGACTATTTTGCTCCATTTTTACTAAAAAATCAGCCATAGTTTTCGTAATTTACTTTTGTATAAAACAATAGGTTTAGGTCAAAAAAACACCAAAAATATACGTTAAAAGAAATTCTACGGTTTAAGCTATTCAACATAATTTTTATAACTTAAATGGACTTAAAATAAGGAGAAGACAATGGCAACAGGTACAGTAAAATTACATCGAGTGTTTAAGGCACCAGCTGAACGAGTTTATCGTGCTTTTCTTGACCCAGATGCTTTAGTTAAATGGATGGCACCTCACGGTTTTACCGCGAAGGTTCATAGTTTTGATGCAAAAGTAGGGGGCTCATACAAAATGAGCTTTACCAATTTCTCAACCGGGTCAACGCATTCATTTGGAGGTATTTATGTTGAGCTCGTTCCCAATGAATTAATTCGTTATAACGACCAATTTGACGACGCAAATTTACCAGGCACGATGCAGGTCACCATTACATTAAAAAAGGTATTGGTAGGCACAGAAATACACATTACCCAAGAAGGAATACCTGAAGTTATTCCTGTGGAAGCATGCTATTTAGGCTGGCAAGAGTCTTTATCTTTATTGAAGTTGTTAGTAGAAGCCGACATTCCAGATCAATAATTGTCTTTTTAATTGAGACTTAAGTAAAAAGTGAGTAGAAGAACTACTCATTTTTTTTATTTTTAAATACTATCAAAAATGAACAAAATATTAAATGATCATATGAAGCTCAATGAGTTAAGCCTTCTTGTGAGATGAAGATATGGATATACAAATTAAAAGAATTTATGACGATGTAAACGGTGATGATGGAAAGCGAATTTTAGTTGATCGACTATGGAGTCGAGGGATTAGCAAAGAAAATGCTCATTTAGATTTATGGTTAAAAGAAATAGCTCCTTCAACCGAACTTCGTAAGTGGTTTCATGCAGAGTCCGCAGAACACTGGGATGAGTTCAAACAACGTTATTTAAAAGAACTAGAAACAAACCCCGCAGTTAAAGAGTTATTAGAAATCGTTTCACATCATAAAGTTACACTTTTATATTCGGCTAAAGATGTGGAACATAACCATGCGATTATTTTAAAAGAATACTTATTAGAAAAGAGCAAAAGTTAAATATATAAATTTTTTTTTGGTAAAAGTCTTTTATTTAAAACTTTAAAAAATGAGTCATATCTCGCATAATATACTTTTTGAGATTTTTTTTATGTCTTTGCCAAACTGTCCAAAATGCCAATCAGAATATACATATCAAGACGGCGATTTATTAATTTGTCCAGAATGCTCACACGAGTGGAAAGAAGGGGAAGCTTTAGTAACTGAAGAGCAAGAAGTTATTAAAGACGCTAATGGAAACGTTTTGGCGGATGGCGATAGCGTTACTGTAATTAAAGATTTAAAAATTAAAGGTTCTTCTTCAGTTGTTAAAGTCGGAACAAAAGTAAAAAGTATTCGTTTAGTTCCAGACTCAAGTGATGGTCACAATATTGACTGTAAAATTGATGGTATTGGTCAGATGAAGTTAAAATCTGAATTTGTAAAAAAAGCTTAATTTGTTAATTTTAATTACATTTTGGTAGAGATTGCAGGCGTGATCTCTACCTTTTTACATTTCAACATCCTTATAATTTTATTACGATAATGTATAAAAAGTAGACTATCCAAAGCTTAATAGCTCATTTATATTGTCATTAAGAAGAATTAACTTTCGTCCAGAATAATAACGAAAGTCATACCCACACCAACAAAAAAACGAGGTTCATATGGCAGGATGGTACGAAATTACACAAGCGAATGATGGACAATATCGCTTTGTACTTAAGGCTGGTAATGGCGAAATTATTTTAAATAGTGAGCTATATAAAGCGAAAGCATCAGCAGTCAATGGTATTGAGTCAGTTCAAAAAAATAGTAGTGACGATGCGCGATATGATCGTTTAACTGCAAAAAATGGGAAACCTTACTTCAATTTAAAAGCTGCAAATCATCAAATTATTGGTTCAAGCCAGTTTTATGCCAGTGAAGCTTCACGAGATAAAGGCATTGAATCGGTTAAAAACAATGGATCTTCCACAACGATTAAAGACTTAACAGTTCAGGCATAAAATTAAATTAAAAAAAGCAGCTTCTAAAAGCTGCTTTTTTTATTTATGTATTTATTAACGCGCTAATTTAGCTAAAAGTTCTTCTTTAGTTAAATTGCTCGCTTCAGCATCACGGCGACCTTTATATTCAAAAGTACCCGCATCAAGACCTTTTTCACCAATCACAATACGGTGTGGAATACCCATTAATTCAAGGTCAGAGAATTTAACGCCCGGACGTTCGTTACGGTCATCAAGTAATACGTCAAAGCCTTGGGCTTGAAGTTCTGCATAAAGCGCTTCTGCTGCTTCAAGAGTACGTGGTGATTTGTGTGCATTCATTGGAACAATTGCGATTTCAAAAGGAGCAATCGCTTGTGGCCAAATAATCCCTTTGTCATCGTAGTTTTGTTCAATTGCAGCTGCAACTACGCGTGTCACACCAATACCATAACAGCCCATTGTTACTGTAAATGGTTTGCCATCTTCACCGAGAACTTTACATCCTAAAGCTTCAGAGTATTTAGTACCAAGTTGGAAAATATGGCCCACTTCAATACCGCGTTTAATTTGTAGTGTACCTTTACCATCTGGAGATGGGTCACCTTCAACCACATTACGTAAATCGAAAATTTCAGTAATCTGTGCATCACGTTCCCAGTTTACGCCTACAGCATGTTTGTCTGCCTCATTTGCACCAGCAACGAAGTCAGAAAGAACAGATGCAGCACGGTCAACAATTACAGTGATGCCTTTTTCAACTAAACCTTGTGGACCAGTGAAGCCAGCAGTTAAGCCAAATGCTTGAAGTTGTTCTTCTGTGGCAAACGCGAGAGGAGCGGCCACTAAAGGATGCTTCTCGGCTTTAATTTCATTAAGTTCGTGGTCACCACGTAAGAATAGGGCAACGACAGGTACATTGCCTTTCTCATCAGCAACGCCTTGAACCAATAAGGCTTTTACAGATTGTTTAGGGTCAGCATTTAAGAACTGGCAAACATCAGCAATTGTTTTTTGATTTGGTGTGTCAACCAATTTAAATTCTTGTGTAGGCGCTGCACGCTCACCCACTAAAACAGCTTCAGCCATTTCAACGTTTGCTGCATAATCAGACTCAGTTGAAAATGCAATGTCATCTTCACCGCTTGCAGCTAATACGTGGAATTCATGTGAAGCTGAACCACCAATTGAACCTGTATCTGCTTGTACTGGGCGGAAATCTAAACCTAAACGAGTGAAAATACGGCTATAGGTGTCATACATCACATCATAAGTTTCTTGTAATGATTCTTGAGTTGCATGGAAAGAATAAGCATCTTTCATGATGAACTCGCGTGAACGCATTACACCAAAACGTGGGCGGATCTCATCACGGAATTTGGTTTGAATTTGATAGAAATTTACAGGAAGCTGTTTATAACTTTTTAGCTCGTTACGTGCTAAATCGGTAATCACTTCTTCATGTGTAGGACCAAGCACAAACGGGTTATCGTGACGATCTTTGAAACGTAATAATTCAGGACCATATTGTTCATAACGACCCGATTCTTCCCACAAGCTTGCGGGTTGAGTTACGGGCATGAACACTTCCATAGCACCTGAACGGTTCATTTCTTCACGAACAATGGCATCAACTTTTTTAAGCACACGTGTTCCCATCGGCAGCCATGTATATAAACCAGATGCCAATTTACGAATCATCCCCGCACGTAACATGAGCTGATGTGAAATCACTTCAGCATCGTTTGGGGTTTCTCTCAACGTTGCAAATAAAAAGCGGCTTGCGCGCATGGAAAAAGTCCTAAAAGTTAAGCGTTATAAAAACGCGGATTATACGATAGTCGCTGCATTATGACATGAATCGTCGGGTTTGACGCAGCATAAAGTTTTTCAAGTCATCCAGATAAGTGAAAATGACGGGGACAACCACAAGAGTCAATAAGGTAGAGGTAATGACACCCCCAATTACAGCATGAGCCATTGGTGCACTTTGTTCACCCCCTTCACCTAAACCTAGAGCTAATGGAACCATACCCATCACCATCGCACTTGTTGTCATCAAGATTGGGCGTAAACGGGTTTTGCCTGCTTGTAAAATAGCATCATAACGGCTTATCCCATCTTCCATCGCTTTTTTAATAAAGTCGATAAGCAAAATCGCGTTTTTGGTTACCAGCCCCATCAGCATAATAATGCCAATAATTGAAAATAGATTTAGGGTACTCCTAAATAAGAATAAGGCCAGAAAGACACCAATCAGGGACAATGGTAAAGATGCCATAATCGCAGCAGGGTGAATAAAACTATTAAACTGAGAACCCAACACAATATAAATAAATACAATCGAAAGGGTAATTGCCGTTAATGCATAACCCGCAGATTCAGCCATATCGGCATTTGCCCCTTGAGTATCAAAGGTATAACCAGCTGGCAATTTGAATGCTTTTTGCATTTTATCGATATCTTGACCGATATCCCCACTTGGACGTCCTGAAGTGTTTGCTTCAATTAAAACTTCACGTTCAAGGTCACGTCGGTTAATTTGCGAAGCTCCAAGTTTTTCTTGGGTTGTGGCTACGGCGCTTAATGGAACTAAAATATTTTGCCCATTTGCATTGGTTTTATTCGAGTTGAGATATAGGTTCTGTACATCTTGGGGAAGCACACGTTTATTTTCATTTAAACGGATATTCACATCATAAGTTTCGCCGTCACGATCTTCCCATGTTGTGACATTGTCACCTGCAATGAGTGGTCGAATCGCATTCGCAATTTGAGAAACAGATAAACCTAAATCACTGGCTAGTACACGGTTAATATGTACACCTAAAGTCGGTTTAGGTTCTTTTAAAGAGCTTTCTAAATCGACCACACCATCAATTTTTTCCATTTCAGCCATGAAACGATCCGAGATTTTTTGTAGTTCATTTAGATCAGATCCTTTAATAGAAATCATGATTGGCTTTTGACCACCAGACACTGAGTCTTGAGCAGCAGCGACTGAAGTCACTCGGATGCCAGCTACACTTTGTAAACGATCACGGAACTCATTGTTGAGTGTTGTCAGGTCTGCGCTACGTTCTTGTTTTGGTTTTAGGGTGACTCCTAAACCTGCATGGTTTTTACCGGAGTCGACTTCACTGTTAACCACTCCATAAGTAGAAACGACATCAGGGAATTGCCTAATAATCTGATCAACTTGATGTAATTTTGCTTGGGTATATTCTAAAGAAGAATCAACAGGGGTTTCGAACTGAATACGAATTTCACCTTTATCTGGTGTAGGTACAAATTCGGTTCCGATCATTTTTGATAAGCCTAATGCCACAACCAATGAAACAATTGCAATAATGACCGTGATGAAACGAAAGCGTAAGGCAAGCTTTAAAAGCTTTTCATAGATGTGCGTTAGACCATCTAATAAATTAGAAATATAGTTAAAGAAACGTTGCAGTCGACTTTCTTTTTTCTTTATAGGATCTTTCCAGTGTGCGGAAAGCATTGGGTCGAGTGTAAAGCTGATGAACATGGAAATAAGAACAGCCGTACTTACAGTTACCCCGAATTGATAGAAGAAACGCCCAATTAAGCCTCCCATAAAGGCAACTGGTAAAAATACCGCCACAATGGTGAGTGTGGTTGCAAGTACTGCTAACCCAATTTCTTTAGTACCATCTAAAGCCGCAGTGACATGGTCTTTGCCGAGCTCTGTATGTCTGACAATGTTTTCCCGAACCACAATCGCATCATCAATTAATAGACCAATACTCAGTGACAGGGCCAACAGTGTCATCATGTTAATGCTAAACCCAAATGCCCAGATGAATGTTAATGTGCCAAGTAGGGTAATCGGTAAGGTTAAACCTGTAATAACAGTAGATCGGAAGGAACCCAAAAAGAGTAAAACAATTAAAACCGCTAAGACCGCTCCTTCAATAATGGTACGAACAACGTCTTTAATTGAAGCACGAATACCTTTAGAGCTGTCAGCGACGACTTTATAATTCAAACCCGCAGGCATTTGAGCTTTTAGCTTCTCTAAGGTTTGATAAGTCTTGTCAACAACCTGAATTACATTGGCATCGGAACTTTTTAAAATATCGACAGAAACCGCTGTTCTTCCATTATAAAAAGCACTTGATTGCAGTTCTGCTTGAGTATCTTCAACGGTTGCTACTTGTTTTAGAAAAATAGGGGAACCATTTTTATTAGCAATAACTAAATCACCAAATCCAAGAGGATGGATGACTTTTGATTGAATCTGAACAACCAGTTCAGAATTCTTTTGTTGTAAGGTTCCTGCAGGTACTTCTATATTTTCATTTTTTAGGGTGTTAATGACCTGATCAATACCAATACCATAGCTTTGTAATTGTTCAGGATGAACCTTAATCCGAATTTGACGTTTAGCATCACCTAGTAAATTGACATTACCCACACCAGAAACAGTTTTAAGCTGAGGTACAATTTTTTTGTCTACATAGGAGCTTAATTGAGCCAAGCTCATGCTGTTCGATTCAAACACGACTGACATAATTGGGCTAGATGATGGATCGTAGCGTTGTACAATCGGTGTATCAATTTCATCGCGGAATTGGGCAATAACTGGAGCAATTTTGTCGCGAACATCCTGTGCTGCAATAGCCGAAGACGTATCAAGATTAAACTCTGCAATCACCATCGAAAGCCCTTCACTTGAGCGTGAAGTAATTTGTTTAATACCCGAAATGGTATTGATTTGATCTTCGAGTTTTTTGGTAATGTCCGATTCAACTGCTTCAGGTGAAGCACCCGCATATTGCGTAGTGACAACTACGAATGGGAAATCAATATTTGGAAACTCTTCAACGGTCATACGTTTCCAAGATGCTAACCCGAGTACCATTAGACTGAGCATCATCATGATGGTAAAAACGGGGTACTTCACACTAATTCGGGTAAACCACATAAGCTATTTGCTACCTTATTTATTTTTTTCGGTTGTAAGCGTCACTTTTTTATTGATATCAGAATCTTCAAACTGGATACGACTTACCTGATCTGTACTTTGTAAACCCTGAACTAAAGCAATATTTTCGTTGTATCGTTGCTCAACCACTCGAATTTTGACTTTCTGAATCGTTTGATTGCGTATCACCCATACAAAAGGATCATGTTGCAGATTTTGAATACTATCTAAAGGAATGGTTTGTCCCTGATTGCTATCATTATGCAAAATAATACCGTTAATGAACGCACCAATACTTAATGAATCAATCGCTTCTTTAGGGCTCGCAAAGAATTCAATTTGTCGGCTATCTTGATCTGCTACAGGTGAAATACGGGTCAGTATGGCATGTAATTGTTTCGAGTTACCCTGAATCTGATACTGGATAGAGCTACCTACTTTTAAGGCAGATTGTTGCTCAATAGGTAGTTTCGCTTGTATTTCTAATTGATCCGGATTAACGATTTCAAATAATGTTTGTCCAACCGAAACGGTTTGTCCCGGTTCAACTTGTCGTTTCGTAATCGCACCTGAAATGGGGCTAGTAATAATACCGTCTCGATCAGCTTTTTTAGCAATATCCACATTGGCTTGTTGAGCTCTAACACTTTCAAGTTGACCTTTATAATCCACCTGACTTTGCTCAAACTCTACACGGGCAATAAAGCCTTGATTGAGCAATCTTTGTTTTCGATTCATCAAATTACGTGCAAGTTCTGCTTGTGCCTGAGCAGAAGCAAGATTAGCCTGTGCCTGAGCTAAGCGTGCAGCGTTGTCTTGATTATTTAATCTAACTAAAACTTGGCCTTTTTGTACCTTTTGACCTACATTGGCTGTAACGGCAGTCGCTGTTGCACTAACCTGGGCTTGAATAGAACTTTGTTGTACTGCACGAATAGTTCCTGTAAAAGCGGTTTGAGCGGCGAGTGAGCCTTCTTTTACAGGAATTAAATCTTGAGGAATGAGTTCAATTTTTTTAGGTTCAGATGCTGTTGTTTTTGGTACTTCTTGCTGGTTACATGCAGCTAAGATTAAACTCAGACTGATCAAGCTTAATTTAAAAAAAGTAGAAGGGGTAAGATGCGTTGTGCGCATACAGCATCATCCTGTAATTCAAAATTTTATTTTGCCCCTATTCTTGATAAAGCTGTAACCTTATTCAAGCTTTTTTAAACGTTCGATAATATTTTCATAATCTTTATTGGTGCGATTATAGGTTTTCGAAAGTATTTCAAGTGTTTGTTTAACCTTATTAATATTCATAAGATTGTTTTCAATCAAGGTTTTATGTCTTTCGGGAACTTGTTCACCCTTACGAAAATATTCCATTTCTTGCCGTTTAAATAAAATTTTGTCTTGTTGTAATTGGCTCAGTTGGTCCTGCTGATAATTTATTTGTTTTTTAATTGCCAATAATGCTTGGTCTCTTTTAATCGTCGCAGTTTTACTATTGCTATATGCTCTTTTTAATTTGTTATCTTCTTCTCTGTATCGAGCTGATAATGCACGCTGTGAGGACTGATTTAAATCAGCTTCAGAATTATAAGGATGATTTCTTTTAATGACTTGCATATTCTGGTCGAGTGCTTCATATCCATAGCGAATATGAGCCGGCGTTACGGATGTACTAATATTCGCAATACCATGCTGATCATAATAACGATACCAGACAGCTTTAGGAGCTGCATTGGCAGCCAACGTTGGGGAAGAGAAAAACAGTGCTCCGCAAGAGGCAATGCCTATAGATACAGACAAGCAGTTCCTATAAAAGGCATATTTCATCCGCTTATTCATAAAATTCCCCAAAAAAGAAAGGTAAGTCACTTATTTTTAAATAATTAATCTTAAATATATTAGTTATTATTTAACTGAATAAAAATATCGACATTATAAAAAAAATGATAATTTTTTTGAAAGTGTGATGAGGTTAAAAGTTATTGTTTATAAATGAGAAAGTAGACAAAAAGCTTTCATTGAAAATAGAAGTATAGATATGTTAAAAATGCGTATAAATCTGTAAAAACAAATTTAAGTTAAATTGCATTTATATTTTATGTTATGGGGATGGAAGATTAAATGGAAGATGCATTCCAAAATCTGAAAGTAATGGTTATTGATGACTCAAAAACTATTCGCCGTACCGCAGAAACTCTATTGCAACGCGAAGGTTGCGAAGTGATTACTGCTGTCGATGGATTTGAAGCTTTATCTAAAATTGCTGAAGCGAATCCGGATATTGTTTTTGTAGATATCATGATGCCTCGTTTAGACGGTTATCAAACTTGTGCTTTGATTAAGAACTCTCAAAATTATCAGAACATTCCCGTTATCATGCTCTCTAGTAAAGATGGTTTATTTGATCAGGCAAAAGGGCGTGTGGTAGGTTCAGATGAATACTTGACGAAACCTTTTAGCAAAGATGAATTGCTAAATGCGATTCGTAATCATGTAAGTTCATAATAAGTAATTTGAGGGCAAAAGAAATGGCACGTATTCTCATTGTTGATGACTCACCAACAGAAACTTTTCGTTTTAAAGAAATCCTAACTAAGCATGGCTATGACGTACTTGAAGCATCTAACGGTGCAGATGGTGTGACTTTGGCAAAAGCTGAGCAGCCTGACTTGGTATTAATGGATGTGGTCATGCCAGGTGTAAATGGTTTTCAGGCAACGCGCCAGATTACCCGTGATGAAGACACGAAGCATATTCCAGTGGTGATTGTGAGTACTAAAGATCAGGCAACTGACCGAGTATGGGGTAAACGTCAAGGCGCAATCGATTACTTAATCAAGCCAATCGAAGAAAAGCAATTAATTGATGTAATTAAACAATTTCTAAATTAACTCATCCATCCATAAAAACATAAATAACGGGATAAATACGCCCGTTTTATAGGATCGAGTATGGCAGCGAATGGATTTATCGAGTTACTTCGTTTGTCTAAACGGGGTAATAAGAATTACGCTTCAGTTCAAAATGAAGCACAGCGATGGTCAGGAATTGCTTTTGAAATGAGAGGGCAATACTTCGTCGCACCACTTGGGGAAGTGTCAGAAGTTATCTATCCACCGAAATATACACCAGTTCCAAATACTCAAAGTTGGGTCAAGGGATTGGCAAACATTCGTGGAAGATTACTTTCGGTATCTGATTTGGCTCATTTTATTTCAGGGCAGCGGAGTTCATTTTCGTCTACCCAAAAAGTGCTGTGTATTAGCCATCATGACCAGTATGTGGGGTTGGTTGTGGATCAGGTTTTGGGGATTCAGCACTTTAATAAAAAAAGTTTTTTTTCTCAGAGTTTAGACTTAGAGGAAAACCTAAAAGAATATTGCCAAGGGTATTTTCACCAACACAATCAACATTGGCATGTCTTTTTATTTAGTCGGTTATTGCAAAACCCACACTACATGAACGCATCGACAAAATTTATAAACTAATTTTTATGCTGTGAATGAACAGCGTATTTTTCTGGGGAGAAGCTGTATGGGCTTTAAACTTAAAAAGAAAAGTGGCAATCGCGGTGCTACCGGAAAATCGAGTGTCAATTTTATTGCAAAAATCCAGTCAAAAATTGAGCAGTTTGCCAGTTTATTTGGGGAAAGTGAAAAGTCCAAGCCTATCCTTTATGCAGCGCTGTTATGTTTAGTATGTGCGTTAATTTCATTAGCTTATCTATTTTATAATGTACCTCGTCATAACCAGTTAATTCGAAGTCTTGGTGAGTTACGTCTGTTATCTCAAACCATTTCTAAGCAAGCAACTGAAGCAACAGAGTCGGGTTCTCAAGAGGCGATCACAAAGCTACAGCAATCTAAAAAAGACTTTGATGAGAACTTACTTGAAATTGAAAATATTCACGGTAAGTCGACCGATGAATATCAAAAAGTTGAGAAAATATGGGGTGAGGTTTCAAAAAATATTGATTTGATTTCATCACATCAACGAGTACTTAACCAGTTATATGATACCAACATCTCGATTAGTGAAACGGTTCCAGAGATTCAGGCAGAATATAACTTGATGGTCGACCAAATGGCTCGCCAAGGTTTGCCAAGTAGTCAGGTAATTATTGCTAAAAACCAGGTATTTATTGCAGAGCGTATTTTACGTTCGATTAACTCGGTGTTAAGTGGTACGGACGGAAATGTATCAACTAGTGACTTTAGTGTCGATATTGAGACTTTTGGTACCTATTTAAATGCTGAACTGAATGGTAATGCCGAGTTAGGTGTTGATCGTATTGCTGATCCGGCTTTACGTGAATCTTTAGAAAGTATTAAGTCTGAATATGACAAAGTCTTAAAATCTGCTGCTGCAACGGTATTAAAAAATGGTAGCCAGATTGTCAATGTTCGTCAGGCTTCTTCTCAGATTTTCTCTAAATCGGATGTAATGTTGGAAAGTCTAGGACATTTATCTGATGTTGCAAGAAAGAACTGGCTCACCTTATTTTTAGGTGCTGTTCTTATTCTTTCATTAGGCGGACTAATTTTCTCTGTATTCAAGTTAATTACACTACGTAGTGTAATGGATAAGCAACGTGTTGCTCGATTACAGGAAGAATATGACCGTAACCAGAATGCGATTTTACGTTTACTTGATGAAATTGCCGACTTGGCGGATGGTGACTTACGTTCATATGCAACTGTATCTGAAGACTTTACGGGTGCTATTGCCGACTCGATTAACTTCGCAATTGACCAACTGCGAGATTTGGTTTCACGAATTCATGAAACCTCTCAGGAAGTTGCACGCTACACACAAGATACGCAAAGTATTACTAACCAGTTAGCAGAGGCATCAGAACATCAGGCGCAAGAAATTGCAGGTGCTTCTACTGCCATGAATGAAATGGCACAGTCAATTGACCAAGTATCTGCCAACGCTTCTGAATCTGCGGAAGTAGCACAGCGTTCAGTACAAATTGCATCAAATGGTGCACAAGTGGTAAATCGTTCAATTGAAGGTATGGATACTATTCGTGAGCAGATTCAGGAAACTTCTAAACGTATTAAGCGCTTAGGTGAGTCTTCTCAAGAAATTGGTAACATCGTATCGCTCATTAACGATATTGCAGACCAAACGAACATCCTTGCATTAAATGCAGCAATTCAAGCATCTATGGCAGGTGAGGCTGGTCGTGGTTTCGCCGTGGTTGCCGATGAAGTACAACGTCTTGCTGAGCGCTCAGCATCTGCAACCAAACAGATCGAAACACTGGTTAAAACAATTCAGACCGATACCAACGAAGCTGTTATTTCAATGGAACAAACAACAACAGAAGTTGTACGTGGTGCGAATTTGGCAAAAGATGCGGGTATTGCACTGGATGAAATCCAAAAAGTATCGGGTGACTTGGCAAAATTGATTGCGAGCATTTCCGACGCAGCAAAACTTCAGTCAGCATCTGCGAGTCACATTGCAACCACCATGACGGTTGTACAAGAAATTACTTCGCAAACAACAACGGCAACGTTTGACACTGCTCGCTCCGTATCAGAGTTGGCGAATATGGCAGAGTCATTACGTGAGTCAGTAACCGACTTTAAATTACCAGACTAAATTGGGGGATAAGAATAGCTATTCTCATATCGCTATTCTTTTAAAAGTATGAGCAGCGCCAGACAAATATTGGGGAGATAGTTATTTTTCTGGTGTTGACTCTGTAGTTTTCCCCACTCAGGGGGTAAGCAAAAGAAGCCTTTGCTATGAAAGAAATATTAAAAACTTTAACTGAAGCAATGACGCTACCTGAAGATAGCTATTCTGAACAAGATGCTGAGTTTCTTGAGATCTTCATTGAAGAAATTGAAGAGATTTTTGTTGATTTGCAACCTTTGATAAATAAATGGATGCAGTCTGAGAATATTGCTACGCTCACTGAAATTCGTCGTCATTTCCATACCTTAAAAGGTTCCGGAAGAATGATTGGCGCTAAATCTTCAGCTGAGCTTGCGTGGACAGTCGAAGATACACTCAACCGGGTAATCAACCAAAGCTTACAATTAACGCCAACTATTCAGAGCTATGTGCAGTTAGTATTTAAGTTCTATTTCCTTAAATTAGTAGATAATTTTAAGCAAAAACGAGCACATACCTTAGATTTCAGACCTCTTATTTTATTAGGCCAACAACTACAACAACAGCAAAGTTTAGAACCAGCTTTAGAAGAGCTTTTACAACTTTCAAATACGCTTACGGCCGAAACAGTGACTGGTCTTGAGCTAGATTATATTGAACAAGATTCGTTAGCCGAGCCAATCATTCAAGATACACATACTGAAATTGAAATAAATCTAGATGAAACCTTGACCTTATTTATGGAAGAAGCGGAAGAACATTTAGCCACGATTCATCAATTCTTAGATCAAGAGTTACATCAGTACGACAGTTACAATGCTTTAATACGTGCTTTACATACTTTGCGTGGTAGCTCTGCAATGGCACAGGTCGAAACAATTTTCGAGGCCAGTACTAAAGTTGAGCATTTATTTAAAATACTGCTACAAGAAGAGTTATCTTCTCACTCTGAAGAAATTTTATTATTACAAGAATATCGTGAGTTTGTTCGAGATAGCTTGGAACTACTATCTAGATATAGTTCAAGTGAACAGCTCGAAGCGAGATTGCAGCAATTTAATCAATTTTGGGATGCATATGTTGAGCAACATGGTGACCGAACAGATCCGTTAATGCCTTCTCATGGCTTGGTATCGCAATTATTACAATTAGATGTTTCTGAATTATTGGATGCAGAATTAGATTTTGAGAAGGGAATTCGTAATGAGTTTCCTGATTATCTTGAACGCCTAAGTGAACAGGCTGATTTATTACTGCAACATACACATTCTCAAGCAATGCTGGGTTTACATGAATATACCAGCCAACTTAAAGAAAGTTATGAAGTACTGCTTGATAAACCTGCGTTATTACAATCAGACTATATATTTGAAATTTATCAAAAAGCACATCAACAGCTCATTCAATTATTTGATGCTTTAGCTGCTGGTCAGCGAGTCGGTGTTGTTAAGCAACATCAAAGTATTTTAGAAGAATTAAAACTTTATACGCAGTACATTCCAGACATATCAAATGACCTGCCTCAGCAGGATTCGACATCTTTTGAACCAATATCCAATATTGAACCAGAGCCAGAAGTAGTAGCTACTGTAGAGAATTTCTCAGATTCTGCAGACTGGGCGGTATTAGGTCAAAGTGTGCAGCAAGATCGACAATATATTTCATCTACACAAGTGAATCGAAATTTTGATGCTGATCTTTTAGATATTTTTCTTGAGGAAGCTGAAGAATTACTTGAGGGAATTGATACCGATCTTAATATTTGGGTAGGTGAGCAAGAAAACTTTGCAGCTCTGAACAATCTAATGCGTTATTTGCATACCTTGAAAGGGGGAGCAAATATGGTTCAGGCAACGTATCTTGGTTTGATTGCCCATGAATTAGAAAGCATCTATGAGCGTTTAATTCAAAAGCAATTAGTGGCAACTTCAGATTTAATTGATTTTATTCGTTTGGTTCAAGATGACTTGGCTGACCGTTTACAAATCATGCGTGAACAACAACTAGATTATGCAGCCCCTTACACAATTAACGCATTAAAACGAGCAGGTCAAAACTCTAACTTCCAACCTTTACCAGTGGTTGAGGCATTTGATACTGAAAGTGAGATATTCTCTGAGCAAGAGGTGATATCTGAAGTAATAATAGATGAGATACTAGTAGAACTTGAACCTGCTCTTGCAGAGCTAGAAACTCATCACGATCAGGTATTCGATACAGCGGTTACCGAGTTAGCTACTCCAGTTGAGATGATTACCACGGTTACATCGCAAGAGAGTGAAATTGCAGCTGATGAACAGGACATTGAGGCTGTTGTTGAACAGACGTTCCTAGAAGAAGCTACTGAATTGTTAGAAATGGCTGAGTCGCTATTAAAACAATGGTTTGAACAGCGTACAAACCGTAGTATTTTGCTTCAGCTTCAAAGAGCCGTGCACAGTTTAAAAGGTGGTGCACGGATGGTGGGTTTAGAAGCCGTACAAGCAATTGCCTACCAACTAGAAAATGCTTTTGAACAATTTGCGCTACATCACTTCAATTCGAATATTTATGATCATTTATTAGAAAGTGCGATTGCATGGTTAAAAGATGCAATTTTCAACCACAACTATCAGCATTTCGATGGATTACAGCAAAGTTTAGAAAATATTCAATTCTTTGAAACTACAATCCAGATTCCGACTAAGTTAACTAGAGCGGACTTGTTTAGCTCAGAACCAGTGATGACCTTTATACAAGGTGATGGTACAGAGCCTCCACCAATGATGGGAGCGTGGGAGCAAACAGAGCGTCTGGATCAGAATAATGAAATGATCCGTGTTTCAGCCGACTTAATCGAGAAAATGATTGATTTATCTGGTGAAAATTCCATTAACCGTTCACGAATTGAAATGGACTTAAGCCAATTTAGCCATACACTGGTTGAAATGGAGTTGGCGATTCAACGACTTGCCGATCAGTTGCGACGAATGGAAGGTGAGTTAGAAACACAGATTATTGCTAAACATGGAATTGAACATTCTCGTTATACTGACTTTGACCCATTAGAGATGGACCAATATTCATCTTTAAATCAATTGTCGAAATCGCTTGCTGAATCTGCATCGGACTTGGTCGACTTTAAAAATACGTTATCTGACAAAATCAGAGATACCGAAAGTTTGCTTTTACAACAATCACGAATTCAAGCGGAAATTCAAGAAGGTTTAATGCGGACACGTTTGGTCCCATTTTCGCGTTTATTGCCGCGTTTACAACGAATTGTTCGTCAGACGTCTACAGCATTGAATAGACCTGCTGAGCTTTTCGTAAATAATACGGAAGGTGAGTTGGACCGCAACATTTTAGAACGGTTAGTGACTCCGCTTGAGCATATGCTCAGAAACGCAATTGACCATGGTTTAGAGGACCGAGCGCAGCGGCAACAAGCAAATAAACCGGAAACAGGGCGTATTGAACTTAATATTCAGCGTCAAGGTACGGATGTTGTGGTTGTCTTTAGTGATGATGGTCAAGGTATTGATGTTGAAAAAGTACGTCAGAAAGCACTCCTTGCCGGATTGATCAAGCCAGAACAAGACTTAGAACAGCAAGACATACTGCAACTCATTTTCCATCCGGGTTTAAGTACAGCAGAGCAAGTCACTCAGATTTCCGGACGTGGTGTAGGTCTTGATGTCGTGCAGAGTGATATTAAGTCTTTGGGTGGACATGTCAGCGTTGAATCCGTCTATGGGCAGGGAACAACATTTACGATTCGCGTACCGACTACAGTAGCGGTAAGTGATGCCTTAATGGTTAAAGTGGCAGATCAACAATTTGCGATTCCACTCGCTCAAATCGATCGAATTATTCGAGTGTCACCAGCCTCTTTAGAGCAGTATTTTGAAAGTCCTCAAGAACTATTTGAGTATGAAAATAAACGTTATCCATTACGTTATCTTTCTGAATTTGTTGGTAACCAACCCATACCACGTTTAAATGGTGTGATGTATTCATTACCTGTGTTAATGATTAAAGCCAATAATGGCCAAACTGTGGCATTACTTGTTGACCAGTTAATTGGCTCTCGAGCACAAATTGTAGTGAAACCAATTGGTCAACAGTTCTCTAGCATTGGAGCAATTGCAGGTGCCACAATTTTAGGTGATGGACAGGTCTGCTTAATTTTAGATGGACAAAATATTGCGCGACAAATTCAGTCAACTCAGCGTCATAAACAACTTAGTGAAGCAGTGTATAGACAACGAGAGTCTGATGAACGCCGCCTCATCATGATTGTAGATGACTCAGTAACTGTACGTAAGGTCACGTCCCGATTGCTTGAACGTCAAGGCTATGATGTGGTTACGGCTAAAGATGGTGTCGATGCCATAGAGCAGTTAGAAAATATTAAGCCAGATTTGATGCTACTTGATATTGAAATGCCACGTATGGATGGTTTTGAGGTTCTCAATCTTGTACGACATCATGATATGCATCAATACATGCCAATTATTATGATTACATCCAGAACAGGCGAAAAACATCGTGAACGAGCATTCTCGTTAGGTGTAAGTCAATATATGGGTAAACCTTTCCAGGAAGAAGAGTTACTAGAGAATATCGATGCTTTACTTGTAGCGTCTGACAGTGAGGTCAAATCATGAAAGGTAGTGTAAATACATCATTGATCGCTAATATGGACCAACAAGAGCTACAGCATCTTATTACGGTTTCAACTGGTTTTATTGACGCTTATATCATTGAATGTAACGATCAGGTACCTATGCTATTGCCACAAAACATTGTGTTGTCTGCCATGGATGTAAAAAATGGCGTAAAACATATTGAATGGCATGATGTGAAGCTACCGGTCTACTCAGTACATAGCGCGATTGATCAACATGCAGTAGCATTAGTGATTGAAGGGGAAGATATTAGCCAACGTTTTGCATTAATCTGTAAAACTATGCCAGTTTCTACTCGTCTGCGTATTTCTGAAATTGTCGATGAAATGGATGAGTATGAGGCTGAACAACACCCAGCAGTATTTAAATATGTGCGTATGCAAGATCAACGCTACTATATACCTAACTTAGAATATATTGAAAAATCACTTGGCTTATAAAGGAAAAAGGAACTCATTTGAGTTCCTTTTTTATTTTATTGAGCTAATAAATTTTCTAAAATTTGCTCATAAATATCAGTTAATGGATCAAGATCATGTACATCAACATGTTCATTAATTTGATGGATAGTTGCGTTTAGAACACCGAGTTCTAAAACTTGTGCACCTGTTGGAGCAATGAACCGCCCATCAGATGTACCACCACTTGTTGAAAGCTCAGTCTCAGTACCAGTCACATTTAAAATAGCAGTTTGAGCTGCGTTAACTAATTCACCTACTGGAGTTAAGAATGGTAAGCCAGACAAATTCCAGACAATTTCATACTGCAAGCCATGCTTGTCTAAAATTTCATGAACACGTTGTTTAAGCTGTTCTGCTGTAACCTCGGTTGAATAACGGAAATTAAAAGTAACTTCTAAAGCACCAGGGATCACATTGGTTGCGCCAGTACCTGCATGGATATTTGAAATCTGGAATGAAGTTGCAGGGAAATACTCATTGCCATTGTCCCAAACTGTTTGGCACAACTCAGCTAACGCTGGAGATGCTTCATGAATTGGATTCCGTGCCAAGTGTGGGTAAGCTACATGACCTTGTTTGCCTTGAACCTTCAATACAGCATTAAGAGAGCCACGACGGCCATTCTTAACAATATCACCTAATTTATGAGTACTTGATGGTTCACCAACCAAACACCAAGTAATTTTTTCATTACGCTTTTCCAGTGTTTCGATGACTTTAACTGTACCGTTAACAGCAGGACCTTCTTCATCTGAAGTAATTAAAAAAGCAATTGAACCTTTATGGTTTGGGTGTTTCGCTACAAAACGTTCAGATGCAACTACCATTGCAGCTAATGCAGTTTTCATATCTGCTGAACCACGACCATATAATTTGCCGTCACGAATTTCTGGTGCAAATGGGTCTGAATTCCAAGCGTCTAAACGTCCTGTTGGTACTACGTCGGTATGACCAGCAAAACAAAATACAGGGCCTTCGGTTCCACGTCGAGCCCATAAATTATCGACATCTCCAAAGCGCATAGGTTCAATATGGAAGCCAACTTTAGCTAAGCGGTCAGCCATAATAGTTTGGCAAGTATGATCAATAGGAGTAACAGAAGGCTGTTGTAAAAGTTCTAAGCTAAGCGAGAGAGTGTCTGAGTGGTTCATACCGGAAATTGCGTACTGATGAGGTGAAATATAGTCCGATATAATAGGCGAATCTCTAAGGGATGGGTATTTAAAAATAAAAAAACCTTATCGAAACGATAAGGTTTTTAAATGTTAAGCATAACTTACATTTTATTTTCAGTTTTTTGTGCGGTGTTAGTTACAGCATCACCAGCTTTAGAGACATCTTGACCAAAACCCTTGAACGTATTACAACCTGTTAAAACAAATGCCACCATTACAGATGCGACTAAAACTTTTTTCATCATTTTCTCCGTATAAATTTAATAATGAAGTAAATTTAGATTAAAAAACAAACGGAAAAAGAAACATGATTGTTTAATAGTAAAAACGTTATAAATTGTTTCTATAAGGACGTGGTCTCTTGTAAAACACCGTTATTTTTGATGAGAGAAGGTTTTAAGCTTAGTAAAGCAGGGTGCCTGAACATATAAAATCGGGTTTCATTAATATTTTGACAATATAGGCCATCAGTCCACCAATAAGCAGTGTTTGAACTCGCTTTTTGATGAGGACAAAGCCATTCATGTCTTTCTAAGCGGTAAAAGTCAGATTTAGGGATTTCTGTACCCCAAGTACCTAAGCGACGTTTTAAATTTACCCATTCAGGAATAGGCTGTTCTTGAGGTAAATTTAGAGGAAGATAAAGTTGCCCTTTTAAGACAGCGAAACGTTGTTGAACTTTAAAACCCAAAGCTTCTGAAAATTGAAATTGTTTGTCAGTAAAGTGGTAAAGCTTTTTACTTAAAGTATCTTGTCTATTTAAACCAATCCATTGTTCTAAATTTAATTGACCTTCACCTAGGTAATATTTTAGAGCAACTTCCCAATGTTCAATTTCTTGAGTATTTTGATTTAAAACTAAAAAATCGAGTTCACCTAAAGTTTTTGCTCCATCAATTTTTTGAATGCTATGGCCTAATAACTGATAAGGATGATATTGATCTTCTTGTAGCCAAAACCAAAGTAAATTTTCAAAACGTAAACCTAAGCGTGTACTCTTAAGCCGAGACATAAATTGAAGTAAGGGTTCTGGTGCTGCATCAAGCTGCTTTAGGCGGGGTAAGTAATTTTGAAAATGTTGTTCCCAATTTTGATCCGTATGTAATTGAAAATTATGTCGAATAGTAAGGCGGCAGGGAAGTTGGCTAAGTAGGTTCGGGCTAGCAATTGTAAAGGCCAATTGTCTTACCATTGGGTGACTGAACTGTAACCATGGCTCAAAATAGGATGTTTTAATTGAGGCAATATTCATACGTTGAGTACTCGAAATAATTCATCCAAATTTCATGGTCAATCAACAAAACAATACCAGAAAAACACTTTATACTACGAGTAACAATAGCTTAAGGTTTATATATGCGAACATTGTTTTGGCGAACTCTGGTCGTGATTTTTATCACGCTTGGTATTATTGGAGCAATTTTACCAGGCATGCCGACAACAGTGTTTCTTATTCTGGCTGCTTGGGCGGCCTCAAAGGGATGGCCTCAGATGGATGCGTGGTTGTTAAACCACCCCAAGTATGGACCAACCCTGCGGGACTGGCGAGCAAATGGGACAGTACCGCGTAAGGCAAAGTGGATTGCAACCATTATGATGACCGCAAGTGGTATTCTGATGCTGTTTACTTCGGCGCCGTTTTGGGTCAAGGTCTTTACCGATACTACCATGCTTGTTGTTGCAATTTGGTTATGGCTACGTCCTGAGCCAAAGTTAAAAGATTGATAATCTTTTAATTTTGGCTCAGGACAAGCAGTGAAACTGCGCGTAGAGTAAAGAAGATTGATAATCTTTTAATTTCGGTGCAAGACAAGCTTTCCCATAATTTTTCATTAAAGCTCAAAATAGTTGAGTTGATATAAGAGAAGAAATTCGATGTCCCAATTTAAACTTGAAGATGCAGATATTCTTATCGATTTAGCAAATCAAACTTTAAGCTTACCTAAACATAATAAGTTTTACGTGGTCTCTACTGGCAAAAATGGAATTGGGGAACAAGAAAATACGGGTAAAACCCCACGTGGATGGCATCGGGTTGCTAAGAAATTTGGTATGCAATCTCCCAAAAATGCAGTTTTTATTGCACGGCAGCCCACAGGTGAAGTTTATAGCAGTGAATTAGCCGCACAATTTCCTGAGCGAGATTGGATATTGTCACGCATTCTTTGGTTAGATGGTTTAGAAGAGGGCTTTAACAAAGGCGAAGGCCACGACACGATGCAACGTTATATCTATATTCATGGTACACCTGATAAAGAACCGATGGGGGTTCCAATGTCACATGGGTGTATTCGAATGCGTAATGAAGAAATCATTGAATTGTTTGATTTAGTCTCTGAAGACGCATTAGTTTATTTGTCTGAACAATCTTTAACCTAAAATAGGATTTTAAAGATTATTGTTTAATTAGCCGAATGATCAAAATATTAAAATAAGTGCTTAAATAAAATACAAAAAATTGTTTTTTACTTAATAATGACTTATTTTTAATCATTCATTCGTATTTTTTTGAAAAGTTGTCGAAAAGCGTTTGACACCTGTTAAAGATTCTCTATAATGCACCTCACAAACGATGAAGACGTTAAGGGCGCTTAGCTCAGTTGGTAGAGCGTCTGCCTTACAAGCAGAATGTCGGCGGTTCGATCCCGTCAGCGCCCACCAAGCCTTTACGTTAAGATCTCAAGTGCAGCGGTAGTTCAGTTGGTTAGAATACCGGCCTGTCACGCCGGGGGTCGCGGGTTCGAGCCCCGTCCGCTGCGCCACTTAAGACTTAACATCGTTTACCCCACAATTGCGATATTGTGAAAGTGCAGCGGTAGTTCAGTTGGTTAGAATACCGGCCTGTCACGCCGGGGGTCGCGGGTTCGAGCCCCGTCCGCTGCGCCACTTTTATAAAACGCTTTTGCAGGGCGCTTAGCTCAGTTGGTAGAGCGTCTGCCTTACAAGCAGAATGTCGGCGGTTCGATCCCGTCAGCGCCCACCATAATTTGTGACCATACTTTATTTTTAAAGTATTGCAAGTGCAGCGGTAGTTCAGTTGGTTAGAATACCGGCCTGTCACGCCGGGGGTCGCGGGTTCGAGCCCCGTCCGCTGCGCCATTCTCTTGATTCCCTGATCTAGAGGATGTAATGTATAAAGACTGTGATTGTTGTCTTTTTCAATCAGGGCGCTTAGCTCAGTTGGTAGAGCGTCTGCCTTACAAGCAGAATGTCGGCGGTTCGATCCCGTCAGCGCCCACCATAATTTTTTCAAATTTAAAAAATTAAACACGCTAATTTATTTAGTGTTTTTTGCGTTTCTGCTCTTCCTATTTTTTATCTATCTATTTTATCTTTTTTGGTTAACTCTCTCTTTTCCATACTTAATTTTTGAGTTCGAATTATTATTACTATCGAGTTTAACTAAAGCTGCCATGCTGTAACGCAATAGCAGCTTTGTAAACTAAGATTAATACTCATTTAGAAGCCAGCCACTAGCGTATGCAAAATATTCACGTAGCCAAGCGTTGTAGCGAGTAATTAAAGGTGTTTCTGCAGCGACCATATAAACCTGTGTATAGCCTTGTTTCTTTGCAATAGCTGCAGCTCGTGGTGTATGGAAGTCACTTGTAACAATTGCAATGGGTTGATTAACATTAATATGAGCTTGTTCAAGTAAAGGTTTACTATTTTTAAGATTAAGTTCTGTACTTGTGCTTTTGTCTTCAAGGATCATTCGATCTTTTGCTATATGAAAATGTTGTTCCAAGTAGCGTGACATGACTAATGCTTCAGGTTCTTTTTCGGAAAAGTCTAAACCGCCTGTTAAAATAACCTTTGCTTGCGGTTGTGAAAGGGCAACTGGTGCTGCTGTGTCAAGACGCTTTGCAAGAATAGCTGAAGGCTGTCCATTTTCGACACCACTTCCTAAAACAATAATTGCTTTAACTGCGGGGAGATTTTGACTTGCGTCTTTATTTTCTTTAATAAAATTAAAAAAATAGCCTAAGCCAATTAACCAAATCCAGAAACACAACCACCCAAAACGCCAAAGAGTATGAAGCCGATAGTGATAGAAGAAAAACCGTTCTAAATGATAATAAAATAATGCATAAAGACAGAAGAATGCTCCTAAAACTAAAGGAACAAGTGTGCCTACATGAATTTTATTTAGAAAAGCTAGAAATAAGCCGTCCAAAAATAAAATTGAACCAATGACTGCTAAGAAAATCCGAATCCACTTACTGACTTGCATTGTGTTTAAAGCTGCAATTTAAATTGCAGACAGTGTATGCAAAATCATTCCAAATTCAATGCTGATTGTAATAAAAAGCCGAGTAAAGCATTTTGGCTATTACTCGGCTTTGTTATTTATTGATATTTAATAAACATCACGGCGATAACGGCCTTGTTGTCTTAACTCATCGACTTGTTCTTCGCCTAAAATATGAATAAGTGCTTGATCGACTCCACTTGCCATTCCATCAATACTGCCGCATACATAGAGTACTGCACCGCGTTCAATCCAGTTGATTAACTCCGCTGCATTTTGTCGGATGATATCTTGAACATAAACACGTTGTTCTTGATCGCGTGAGAATGCAAGATCAAGTCGTTTTAACATTCCCATCGTTTGCCAAGCTTCAATAGTTGATGCATAGAAGAAATCATGAGTGCGTTGGCGTTCACCGAAAATTAGCCAGTTTTCAGTATAGTTATGGCGAGTTCGTGTATGAAGTAAGCTCATTAAACCAGCGATTCCCGTTCCATTACCAATACAAATAATTGGACGATTATCATCAATCAAATGAAAAGACTCATTGGTACGGATACGCAGTGCAACATTTTGATTAATTTCTGTATGTTGAGTCAGCCAACCTGATCCTAAACCTAAATTACCAGACTCATCATATTGTTGACGAACAACTAGACGTAATACTTGCTGAGAAGGGATGCTAGCAATGGAATATTCTCGCGTTGGTAGGGTAGGAAGTTGTTCTAGTAAATGGTCCAGATTGGCAAACGGTTCAATTTCACCAGTTAAATCTTTATTCCAAAGTGCCTTTTCAATAGAAACCTGTAGCGAGTCTACCACTGCATTTTTAAGAATGTGATGATGCTGTAAAAACTTATTAATACGCTCAGGACTGTTACCTGGTTGTATTTCAGCAATGTCTCCAGCTTGCCATATAGCTTCATGATTGGCAGTAAGTTCAATATTGTAGGCAGGCTGGCCTAGACTATTTGGATTGAGTAAATCACGTTGTTGTAATGTCCAATTATCAAACACTTTTTCGATATTAACAGTATGCAAATCTAGTTTGGTTGCTTTTACAAGCGCCTGATTCCAGTTTTGAATATCTGCCGGATTTGCATTATCTACTTCTATAATATCGAAGAGGGCTTTGGCACCATTGTTTTTAAGCCAATCATCTACTGTGTGGCCAAAACTACAATAAGTATCCGGATATTCCTTAGAACCTAAAGCTAATACTGCATATTTGACATGTTGAAGTCTTAAATTAGTTTTTAATAACTTTTTAGCAAAATTAGAAGCTAAGTCAGGTGCTTCTCCAGTACCATAGGTACTAATCACAAATAATATTTGTTCATGTTGCTGTAAATCAGCTTCGGTTAGTTGTTGTACAGATTTAACCTGAACTGGTTGATGCGCCTCTTGTAAGCTCGTTGCAGTACGCCACGCGAGTTGTTCCGCAACTCCAGTTTGGGTGGCATAAGTGATTAACCAAGGCTTAGCATTTTGGTCGATATAATGGCCTGCTAAAGACTGGCGAGCCGCTTGAGTAAGTTTTTTCTGCTTACGGCGTTTAAGGTAAAGCATCCATCCGGTAACAAAGAATAATGGCATGGCTAAAGAAGCAAGCATCGCCACAAATTGATAAACTGGTCCGAAGAAACTACCTCGGTGCACAGGTAACATACTGCTCATAATTTTTTGATTAAGCTTTTTATCTTCATAAAGCTCCATTTTTTCAATATTGGCAGTTTTATAGTTATAGACAGCTTGGTTACGTGCACGTTCGTGTTGTGGCGTTGCATCTACAAAACTTAATTCAATTTTTCCATCATCTTTTTTAGGTAAGTTAACTGTTAAAGTCGAATAATCACGTCCAATCTGATTATTAAAACCACTCCAAGTTTGGTTGAGTGCCGTAATCAGTTGAGCATTATCTAGTTGAATTTTAGGCAATTGATCTTTATTTCGCCCAGATCCACCATGGCCTTGCATTTTAGGTTGTTCTACACCTAATACTTTGAACATACCACTACGCCACCAGTCATATGACCAATATAGACCTGTACATGCAAAAAGAAGATAAAAAACAATAACCCATGTACCTACAACAGCGTGTAAATCCCAAATAAAATTTCGACCTTTAAGTTTGGGTTTGACAGCAAGCCATTGACGTGCAGAGTGCTTTTTCGGCCAGCGTAAATATAATCCGCTCAAAACAAAATATATGAGCATTAGGGCACAAGCACCGGTAATTTGTTTACCGAACTCACCAGCAGTTAAGTTTCGGTGAATTTGTTGTATTAATAAAAGTAGCTTACGACCTTGTACCTCTGGTAATACCTGAGCTGTATAAGGGTTAACCATCATATTGTAGCCGCGTCGTTCGCCTTCTTTTTCAATGTTTACTACGGATGAGGCGGTAGGATCTTTGGCAATTGTAATGCTATTAATTTTAATTTCAGGCTGGATTGTTGTGAAATGCTGGTAAAGCTGAGCAGGGGTAAGCTTAGGCGAGCTTTGTACTTGCACAACATAACTATCTGTATTTACCCATTTTAAAATTTGCTGATCATAAGAATAAATTGCGCCTGTAACACCCATAATGGATAAGATGAGGCCAGCACTAATACCCAGAAACCAATGAATTTGAAATAAAAACTTTTTAAACATGGTCGAATAATGTAAATATGATGGAGATCTTGTAACGAAGTATAGCCGAAGATTGAGTAGATAATATGGATTTTGGAGATAATATTAATTTTCATTATCATTTATTTTTAGCATAATAAAAAACCTCCTGTAAAGGAGGCTTTTTAAAGAGGTGAAATTATAAAGTTTTCGGTTCACCTACACTTTCTTTCAAATGCTTACGAATTGTATTGAAAGAAAAGTTTTTAGAGTCCATACGTTTAGGCAATATATATGCACCTTGTTGTTCCTGACCTTTAGGATCTTTTACTTTAAAGTTAACTAAAATAAAGTCAGGGGTGTTGTACCATTCATAGATATTTTTCCATCCGATAGTTCCAACGCCTTCTTGTAAGCCCATTTGCTGGCGCATTACGATACCGTGAGGTTGTACACCTAAGCGAATACCTTTGATTTCCTGCACAGGAAACTCATTCATCTTACGCTTAACGTACCATTCCAAACCATATTTGCGGCCTAGGTAATAAAGTACTACACAGACAATAGCAACCCAGCAAATCACTGTAGAGTAGTTCTTGATAAAGATAAGACCTAAAATCGCAAGGGCTAAAATTACGCCCATAATCGCCCAGATTTTTGTGCTGATTTTATTGGTGCTGCGCCAGATAAGAAGTTGTGCATTACGTTGCTCAGCTTCTGATACCTCGTAAGGAACAGGCTGAAGCGTATAAGCATATAAAGTTTTCGCGGTCATAGTGCAAATAACAAATTGTAAACTGTTTTAAGTTTAGCATTAATTGGCATAAGTCAGGAAAGGATATTATGCCAATTTCATACTAAATTCTGACTCAAATTTATAATGATGCAAGTTCGCTAGCATCATTATCCAGATCATGACTTAGCCGTTGTTTTAACATACTAAATCGATTTAATACACTGAGCATCAGCGATAATTGCTGTAAAATAATGAGCGATTTTTGGTCATCTTCATCATTTTGGCTTAAGCGCTGACGTATCGTCTGTAGCATATTTTGTGCCGTAAGATCAGGCATTTCATCTCTTAACAAAGCACCTTGTATATCATCTAAAGCTTGATCTAATACGTTAAGAACCGCTTGATCCTGAATCTTTTCTCGATGTGCTCCAAGTGCTGCGATATAACTTAAAAATGTATGATTGAGGCATAAAAATTCAAATATATCGGATTTACGAGTAGGGTCGAAGTCTGGCTCTGTTGCTAAAGTAGAAATAAGCGAAGCGACTTCTGCATCGGTATTATGTGCTGCTCGGCGGACAATACGGTAATTGAGGGCATGATTATGTCCTTCATGATATTGTTTTACCACTTCAGCTAAATAATTACATTGTGCTTGTAAGGAGCGTCGAATACTGCGTGGTAGGCGACGGAATTTCCAGTCAGGCCAAATAAAGGTCACGCCAAACCATGCTAAAGCACAACCAATTAGGGTATCAACAAACCTAGGAATAGCTGCAGCGACTGCTGAACCGTCCAGATTAAAGTTAATTAATGCCAAAATAGTAATAAAAGCGGTTGCTTGAGCATATTGCTTACTACGTAACTCGAAAAACAGTACGCCACTCAAAATTAGCATGACTAATTGTCCTTCCACAGAAGGTACTAAAAATACTATGCTAAGGCCGACAATAATCCCGACTAATGTACCTACAATACGTAAACGTAAGCGACGTTTTGTTGCGTTAAAGTTAGGTTGGCTAACAAATAAAGCAGTCAACATAATCCAGTAGCCATATTCGATATGGGTCATTTGAATAAATACATATCCAATAAAAAGAACAATCGAAACTCGTATGGCATGACGGAATAGTACAGATTCAGGTGTTAGATTTTGTTTTATTCGGACAACAATATCATTCCAACCTTTTAGATCATCATCTTTAAGTTGGTTTTCAGCCTGCTTTACTTTGTCAGACTGAATATGCTGTTCCGTTTCTAAGTTGAGTAATTGTGAGTCAATAGACTTTAAGTTTCGGTATAAGGCAAAAAGAGCATTTACCCACAATAAGTCATACTGCTGATCATCTCTTAACTTTACTAAAGATAAGCGTAAATTCTCGAAACTCTGCTTAAAGCGTTTGTTATGGATATAGGGTTTACGCTGTAAAATACATTGATTTAGCTCTTGGCAAGCTTTACCCTGAATTGCCAAAATGCGCTGAAACCTAAATAAAATATCACTGTGCTGGAAAATTTTAGCTAATTTTTGATAGTCGATATGGGCAGAATCTGCACGTTCATGGATATCTTGTGCGACAAAATAATAATGTAGGCTACGGCGAGTACCTTTTTGTCCACGGTCACCCTTTAAACGGGTTAAAAGGGCGGTTTTAAGATCATTAAAAATCGTTATTAATTTGCCATTTTCTAATGAAAGATCAATCATGCTTTGCTGATAACTCGCAGGAGTCATATCGACATCAAACAAATTGGATTTGGCAAATAAAAAGTCGCCTAATGAAGCATAAGAGGCCGCAAGTTTATCTTGAAGTTGGCGAACCGGAAATAATAAAAAGCTAATGGTTGCAATAAGTCCGTACCATGCTGCTCCTGCAACCAAAAGCGCTGGCTGAATATACCACTGGTCAAATAAATGAACTCCCAACATGGTATAAACTGAAACAACCAGACATCCATAAGAAATTGTTGCGTAACGGCGACCTAATGACCCGAGTAAAATCCAGCCAATACAAGAGGCAATCAGCCCTAGCGCAAAAAGCATTGGATAAGGGAAAAGTAATTGCACGGAAGCTGCGGTAATGAAGAAACCAATATAGGTGTAAATCAAATTCATGATTCGCACTGAAAAGCGATCATCAATATCACTTAAACCAGCTGCGACCACACCTAAAGTGAGGGGAATTGTTGCTAATTGATGTCCTAGAAAATAAGGCACGAACGCAGTTCCTGAAAAGGCAATCAGCATCCGCACGTTATACATAAATGATGTGTTATAAGTCGCTCTTTTTAGGCGTTTAAACCAAGATTTCAAATGAAGTCCTTGCTGATCAACCTGAGTGATAAAGGATTTGCGTATTTCTACACCAATGTTGCACAAATCATACGATAGACAGTGTAAGCTTGTCTGTATGCAAATGATTGAAAAATGAAATATCGTTATGTCTGAACAAACAGCCCAGCGTCAATATTCTATTGGCTGGATTATGTTGCTCGCTTTACTCACGGCTTTAGGGCCATTATCCATTGATATGTACTTACCTGCGTTGCCTCAAATGGCCCATGATTTTGGGGTGAGTACGCAAATGGTAGCAAACACATTGCCAGCTTATTTTTTTGGTTTAGCCATTGGACAACTGGTGTATGGACCTTTAAGCGACCGTATTGGTCGAAAAAAGCCTCTTTATTTTGGGCTTGCGCTTTATGCAGTTGCAAGCTTGTTCTGTGTGCTCGCTACAAATGAATGGAGTCTAATTGCTGCCCGTATTTTACAAGCCTTAGGTGGTTGTGTGGGGGTGGTTATGGCTCGTGCTGCTATACGAGATAGATTAGATGTCCAAGGCTCGGCACAAGCTTTTTCAAGCATGATGATCGTAATGGGCTTAGCACCTATTTTGGCCCCGATGATTGGGGCCTGGATATTAATCTGGTTTCCGTGGCAAGCGATTTTTATTGCGCTTTCAATTGTAGGGGCAATCTGTTGGCTATGTGTACATTTCTTTTTTAAAGAAACTTTGGCAATGGATAAGAGGCTCAAGTTATCTCTATATCAAGTGGCTACCTTATATGGTGCTATTTTCAAAGATGCAAGCTTCCGTTTACCTATGTTTGCAGGATGTTTAACAGGTGCAGCGTTATTCTGTTATATCAGCTCAGCTCCAGCCGTTTTTATGGATCAATATGGCTTAAATCAGCAAGAGTTTGCGTATGTATTCGGGCTAAATGCTTTTGGCATTATGTTAATGTCATCTTTAAATAAGCACCTAACCACACGTGTTGAAATCACTAAGCGCTTAAAAGCAGGTTCAATGGTACAAGTGACAGGTGCAAGCATTGTGTTGATTGCTGGTTTAATTTCTGCAGCACCTTTATGGCTAGTAATGTTAGGACTGTTCTTAGCAATTTCAGGAATTGGTTTAACTGGACCAAATGCTATGGCTCTAGCCATGTCAAAGCAAGGTGCTCGTGCAGGAACAGCCAGTGCAATTATGGGCAGTATGCAATTTGCTTGCGGTTTATTGGGTGGAGTATTGCTTAACTTCCTTATTTGGTCTGCATCACTCAATATGGGAGTGATGATGGTGTTATTTACATTAAGTGGTTTTATTGTTGTTTTAAAAGCGATTCGTCAAGCAAAAAGCCAATCACTCTCTTGATTTTAAGAGAGTGATTGTCTTGCATCTTTAATCAAGAAAAACTGCAAAATTCTCAACAGGCTCTCTAGGCGTAATAAAGGTATTCACAATATGTTCAGGGTCGGCATGACCTAGTGCAATTGCACATACCAACTCTTCGTCATCTGCTGCGCCTAAAATATCTAACACTAGCGGATGAAAATGGTTCCAAGCTGCTTGAGGGCAGGTGTCTAATCCCCGAGCCTTGGCAGCGACCATGACATTTTGAATCATCATAGCGATATCCATTTTGGAACCAATTCCCATTGCTTTATTGACTGTAAAGAAAATTCCGACTGGAGCATCAAACAGTTTGAAGTTACGTAACTGTTGAGCAGCCATTTTTTCTTTTTCACCTTTTTTGATATCTAACAAACCGTAGAGTCCCCAACCATTTTCACGGCGGCGGTCAATAAAAGGAGAGACCCATTTTTCAGGGTAATATGCAAAAGTTTCTTTATATTGCTCTGCAAGTTCGGGATTTTTGGAAACCTCAATCTGTGCTGCACAAACACGCTCTACCATTTCATCACGTTTATGACCTGTGACTACATAAACTTTCCATGGTTGAGTGTTGGTACCGGAAGGTGCTCGACTTGCGACTCTTAATATATCTTTAATGACTTCTGGCTCAATGGGAGTGCTTAAAAAAGCACGGACAGAATGTCGAGAGGTAATTGCTTCGTCAACAAGGCGGACTTGTTCCAAATTCATGAGTACTCCTGATCTTTTCCCTCAATATTTAATACTTTTTGAGATGCCATTTCATCTGCTGAAATTGCTGTATTTATAAGCAAAAAATATTAGAAAACAGATATCCTTATATATATGATTAATGACTTGGGTAAGACATGATGTCTGCTCAATGATAATTCGAATATGCCACTTTAGGCTTAAAATGGTAAAGTGGTGTGACTTTGATAGTCATTCAATTAAAGCCAAAATAAGGGTTGAGTAAAAATCGCTCAATTAGAAAAAAGGTATAATATGTTTAAAAACAGTACAAAACAGATGTTTTTGTATAAAAAATAATCTTAATTTGCATAAACTTTTAATGAAAAACATACACAAAATTTTAAATTTCTGCATAATACCGACTTTTTTACGCAGGTATGATTTCTCCATACTCACGTTAGGAAAAAAGTAGTGGCTGCAAATAAAATACTTTTACAGAAAGGATTTTGTGCAGAAATGGAGAAATACACGAGGTATAAGGAGCTTTACATGAGTTTACCGCTCATCAACAAGCAGTTCATGAAACAAGGATTGGCGATTACCATTGCAACCATGAAAATGAACGTAACTCACGCAACTACTGAGCCACAAGAAATACAACAGCTTGGTACAGATCTCAATGCACTCTTCTTTAATGAAAAAGAAAAGGGCACAGATAGTCGTGTTATGACGATGGCTTGTTACAGTCTTTGAAATTTAAATCCAGTTTAGACATTCGCCCAAAAGTATATGTAAATATGCTTATTGGCTTAAATCCAGTTTTTATAACTCGATTAATTGATGGGAATCATTAAACGAGCTGATTTAGCGGTGGTCATTTGTTAGTTTCCAAGTTTGTAGCCGAGTCGATGCATTCTGTTCACCCAAATGGGAATATGTACAGTGGTGCGATGAATTTATTTTATCTGAAGGGTGCTTTCTCTCATGTAACCTTCAAAGGCTTAGTGCTGGGCATGATGTTGCTTAAACTTGTGACGGTAATTGCTATTCAAGTGACATTAAAAGTTTTTCCTTAAATGTACTGAAGAAGTCCCTATTTTTAGGGGCTTTTTTGTTTATTGCAGTATTTTGGCTTGTGCTAATAGCACATTAGCAAGAACGTAAGCGGACCGAGTATGAATGAACAACTCAATGCCACACTGATGTCGTGGGTACAATTTTTTAATGAACCTTTATGGGATTTTCTGGTTATTTTCTTGCTGGCCGTCGGTATTTTTTATACGGTCTTAACAGGAGCAGTGCAAATTCGCATGTTCTTGCAAAGTATTCGTGTTATGAAAAGCAGCCGTACAGAAGGCGAAGATGAGCATGGCCTTACACCTTTCCAAGCATTTGTAACAGGTCTTGCGAGCCGTGTTGGGGTAGGTAACATTGCTGGTGTGGCAATTGCGATCGCAATTGGTGGCCCAGGCGCCGTGTTCTGGATGTGGGTAACCGCTGTACTTGGTATGAGCTCTGCTTTTATTGAATCTACTCTTGCTCAACTTTTTAAGGTGAGAGACAGTAATAGCAAGCAATTCCGCGGTGGTCCAGCCTACTATATTACTCAAGGTTTACGTAGTAAAACTTTTGGTGTGATCTTCGCGTTAGCATTGATCTTTACTTATGGTTTTGTATTTAACTCAGTTCAAATCAATGCAATTGCTAATGCATCTTCACATGCTTGGGGTTGGGATAAAGCTAATCTTATTGCGCATTTAGGTGGTGTTGATTTAGAAATTTCATGGGTTGGTCTTGCTCTTGTTGTGATGGTTGCATTAGCAATCTTTGGTGGTATTAAACGTATCGCTAAATTCGCAGAGATGTTTGTTCCTTTAAAAGCAGGTCTTTATCTCTCTGTAGCGTTATATATTGCATTAAGCAACTATGCGATTTTGCCTGATGTTTTAAAACTGATTGTGACTGAAGCTTTCCACTTTAATGCTGCGGCAGGTGGTTTCTTCGGTGCTGCCGTGTCAATGGCAATGATGCAAGGGATTAAGCGCGGTTTGTTCTCAAACGAAGCAGGTATGGGTTCTGCACCAAATGCGGCGGCTGCGTCAGATGTAAAACATCCTGTAAACCAAGGTTTGGTACAAATGCTTGGCGTATTCGTAGATACATTCATTGTATGTACAAGTACAGCAATCATCATTTTAGTTTCTGGCGTTTACCAAGACGCTGGCTTCGTCGGTGTTGAATTAACCCAACGTGCACTAGAGACTCAAGTGGGGCACTGGGGAGCTGACTTCTTAGCTGTTCTATTATTCTTGTTCTGTTACTCAGCTGTATTAGGTAACTATGCTTATGCAGAAAGTAACGTACAGTTCATTAATAACAACCCGAAAGTCATGTTCATCTTCCGTATTTTTGTATTGGTGATGGTGTATTTCGGTGCAATTGGTAGTGTGCCATTAGTATGGTCAATGGCAGACTTGTTTATGGGTATTATGGCTACCATTAACTTGGTCGCAATTTTACTCTTAACCCCAATGGCTCGTACTTTGTTGAAAGATTACCGAGCGCAATTGAAGCAAGGTATTAAAGAACCTGTATTTAAAATTAATAAATATCCAGAGTTGAAGAAAAAAGTCGATTCAGATATTTGGTAATTTTGTAAGAAAAGCCTCTTAGAAATAAGGGGCTTTTTTTCGGCATAATAAAAATGCTTGAGTATAAAAATTAAACATGACAAATTAAATAAATTCACTACAGCATTTCACAAAACGAGCAACTAAAATTGCAATTCGAAAATTAACGTCATAGTGCAAAGATGGGCCATGAAACAGCTTAAATTGTGGGTTCTCGGACTTTCTATGGTGTTGGCCGGGTGCCAAACCACCTCACACTTATCTGCCTTAAAACCGCAAACGGCAGAGGCATACTCACGTTTCGTCGATCAGCCTTTTGCACAGCTTAAGAAGCAGCATAAGAAACCAGTAGTCGCATTAGTACTAGGTAGTGGTGGTGCACGAGGATATGCACATATTGGTGTTATTGAAGTTTTAGAACAGCATGGTATTCGTCCTGATTTCATTGTTGGAACCAGTGCAGGAAGTATTGTTGGGGCAATTTATGCGAGTGGAAAAACGCCTGATGAACTTCGCGATACTGCATTGAAAATGAAAGCTGCAGATGTTCGTGACATCAGTATTGGTTTAAAAGGTTTTTTTGATGGCAAAAAAGTTGAAGACTACGTAAATCAGCAAGTAAATAACTTGCCGCTCGAAAAAATGAAAATTCCGATGTATGTAGTGGCAACAGAGCTAAAGCATGGCACCAAAACCGTATTTAATTATGGCAATACGGGACAGGCCGTGAGAGCATCAGCCTCAATACCAAGCATGTTTGTACCGACTAAAATTGGTAAATCTGAATATGTAGATGGCGGTTTAGTCAGTCCGGTACCTGTTGAAGTAGCCCGTGATTTAGGAGCCGATGTCATTATTGCTGTCGATATTCTGGCTCAACCCATTTATACGGAAACCTCAAATGTATGGGGACTTTTTAACCAGAATATTAATATTATGCAAGGACGTTTGGCTGCCGAAGAACTTCAATATGCAGATGTAGTAATTCAACCGGATTTAAGAGAAAAAGCACATATTTTTGATGTAAAAGGCCGTGAAGCAACCATGAAGGCAGGCATAGATGCAGCAAATGCAAAACTGTCTGATATTCAGTTTGCGATTGATGAAAAAATAGCTGAACAGAATCTATCTACTGACGGTTTAAGTGCGCAAACGCAATAAATTGAAAGCAAGTATATGAAAAATTAAGTAAAAGCCCGCTAAGGGCTTTTTTGTTGAAAAATAAAAGATTTGTATGTGCTGACAAAAATTTTTGTATAGTGGAGCTATGCTGAAAACTACTCATGACACATATGAGATATTCATGCTATTTTTCAAAAAAATAATTGATTTGTAACATATTGAGGCCAGCTACTTAGATGATTCAGCAACAGGTAAAAAATGAGTTTCCAACATTAGAAGATATACATGCCGCTGCAGAGCGTTTAGATGGTTTAGTTGTTAAAACACCTTTTGTTTTTTCAGAAACCATTTCTAAAACCTTAGGGGCTGAAATGTGGCTGAAATTTGAGAATCTACAGTTTACGGCTTCGTTTAAAGAAAGGGGCGCACTAAATAAACTTTTGAGCTTATCTGAACAAGAAAAACAACATGGTGTAATTGCAGCTTCAGCTGGTAACCATGCGCAAGGGGTCGCTTATCATGCACAGCGCACAGGAGTCACGGCAACTATTGTTATGCCAAAATCGACGCCCAATGTGAAGGTGCAACGAGTACGTGAATACGGTGCGCGTGTTATTTTGCATGGACAAGACTTTTCGGAAGCTGCTGCTGAAATGCACCGTGTGGCACAAGAAGAATCTTTAACCATGATTCATCCATTTGATGATGCTGAAATTATTGCGGGTCAAGGAACCATTGCGCTTGAAATGCTGGAAGCTGTTCCTGATTTAGATATATTGGTCGTACCTATTGGAGGTGGTGGTCTCATTTCTGGTATTGCGATTGCTGCAAAATCAATAAATCCTAAAATCAAGATTATCGGAGTTCAGTCGGTTGTTTATCCAAGTATGGCGAAACTGCTTTGTAACTATCAACTCGCGGTTTCAATGGGTTCAACGGTGGCTGAAGGTATTGCGGTTAAAACTCCGGGCGAGCTGACCACACAAATTGCTAAGCATTTTGTAGATGATATTGTGGTAGTCACTGAAGATATGATTGAGGAAGCGATTGCGCTATTACTCAACATTGAAAAAACAGTGTGTGAAGGGGCTGGCGCAACTGGAATTGCTGCAATTATGTCTCGTCCCGATCTATTTTTAGGTCATAAAGTTGGTGTGGTGTTATCTGGTGGCAATATTGATACACGCGTAATGGTTTCAGTATTACAGCGTCACTTAACGCGTACTGGCCGTATGGTTCGTATTCGCGTTGAATTACCAGATAATCCGGGTGCCTTAGCGCGTCTAACAGCAATTATTGCGGAGCAGGGGGGTAATATTTACGAACTTCGACATGAACGCTTTGCAGCAACAAGCCGTGCTAAAGAAAGTGCGGTGAGTGTCGATATTGAACTAAAAAGCGCTCCAGATCTGGAACCATTAATTCAGGCTATGCAACTTGAAGGCTATATTGTTCGTAAAGAAGAGATTTAAACGTACATATGGCTGTGATATAAAAACTGTATATGGCTCTTAGGGGAGCCATATACAAAGCAATTTAAACGGATTAAATTGCATAAAGGGATGAATTTACAAAAAAACGATCAAATCCTTCAATGAAATGGGAAAAATTGACAATTCTCTAAACTTTAGCCTTCACAATTTTAAGGTTTAGGTTTTAGTATTCCTTTCATTGTAAATTTGAAGAAATATAGGGATATCAACACTCAATGTTCAAATCATTTTTTCCATCACCACGATATTTCTTTATATCTGCGGTTATTTGGCTCGCGCTAAATATGGTGCTCTGGTATACAGGGGGAGATCACTGGGGACAGTATCTTGGCTTTCCTCAGGGGTATGCAGATGCTGAGTTGCCTATTGGGGTAAGTCGCTTCTGGTCGCCTGCTTTTTTATGGTTTTACCTCTGGTTTTTAGTCTCCACAGCACTGTTTGCTAGCTTTTGGAAAATTATATCGAATAACCCATGGCAGCGTTGGTCTATCTGGGGCTCGGCTTTTATTTTATTTAATATCTGGTTTAGTGTTCAGGTCAGTGTTGCCATTAATGCATGGTATGTACCATTTTGGGATTTAATCCAACAAATGCTTTCAAGTGGAGGGGGAGATCTCTCTGCACTTTATAGTGAAACTCTAGTCTTTCTTTACATTGCAATGGTTGCTGTGACTTTAGCTGTGATTAATGCTTTTTTTACAAGTCACTATGTATTTCGTTGGCGTACGGCAATGAATGAATATTACACGGAGCATTGGGAAAAGCTTCGCCATATTGAGGGTGCTTCACAGCGTGTACAAGAAGATACCATGCGCTTTGCAACAATTTTGGAAGACTTAGGGGTTGAGCTGGTCAAAGCAGTTATTACATTAATTGCTTTCTTACCAATTTTATTTCAGCTTTCTAAACATGTTCCAGTTTTACCAATTGTCGGCGAGCTAGAACACTCCTTGGTATGGGCCGCAATTGTATGGTCAATTTTTGGTACTGTCCTACTCATGGTGGTTGGTATTAAATTACCCGGTCTACAATTTAATAACCAAAAAGTAGAAGCAGCTTACCGTAAAGAATTGGTTTATGGTGAGGATCATGCAGATCGTGCAAAACCTGCTACTTTACGTGAGTTATTTAGTAATGTACGTAAGAACTATTTCAGACTTTACTTCCACTATGCCTATTTTAATATGACAGCGATTTGGTATGGTCAGCTTGATATTCTCTATAATTTGGTTGTTCTTTTCCCATCGATTGCTGCTGGTAAACTCACATTAGGTTTAATTCAACAAATTGCGAATGTATTTGGACGCGTACGTGAATCATTTCAATATTTAATTACTTCTTGGAAGACGATTATTGAACTACTTTCAATTTATAAGCGTTTAAAAGCTTTCGAATCGATATTACATAAGTAAAAAGAGCCCGCGAAAGCGGGTTTTTTATGGTTATTGATTTAATGGGTTGCGTTATAAAAATTAAGGATAGGGCCAACTAGAAACTGCTGCGACTGATCTAAGGTGACTTGAATCTCTTTATAGTTAAAAGTGTCTTCATCATCATATTTGGCAATACCATGGGTTTTATTGTTTACTTGAGGAATTTGGTAGCTAAAAAAGCAACTTTTTTAGAGGGGTGAACAACATTGATAAGGTTTTTAGGGTCTTTAAAACCACCATATTCATTTTCAAGACTTTCTTTTAATAGTTGGGGAAAGTAAAGCGTTGCATTGGGTAATCCACATCCAACGCAAAATGAAGAGTCATAAAGCTTAATTGCTTGCTTTTGATCTGGACTCATGATTAGAGCAAAACCAGTTCCATTTGCGCCTGCATTTGCTTGAACATCTTGCCAGTTACGTGGAACAAGTACTAAACCTACTTCAGGTAATGCAAGAAGCTTTAATTGCTTGGCATGTTGAGCATCAAGTTTAAAATTAAAACTACAGCTTTTAGGCGTGCATTTTTCAAAACTTTTAAGCAAACCATCTTCTATAGGGTTTTGTGCTGTAATACCATAAAACGGAACTGTAACGCCGTTTAAAAATTTTGCCTCTCCAAGAGCATAGAATTGATTGTCTGCTTTGCGGGTTGCAGCAGAGCTATAAAATTTGGGGAAATGAGGAGTAAAGCTTTTTACTTCTGCATAAGCAGTTGAATTTAGGCTGACTAATGTTGCCCATAATAAAAAATTTAGTTTTTTCATTTTTAGAAAGTAATCAATTTAAATTTTATATAAATCTAACATATTCTTTTAAACTAGGCGGTAACTCAAAATTTAACACTGTTGTTAACTTCATAATAAAACAGACGTGTAGAGACATGAAAAAATGAAAAATATACTTTCAATTTGTTGTTTGGCAGTAATAAGTTCTTATAGTTTTGCTCAAGATATAAAAGGTATTTCATTTTCTCACCAAGAGTGGGAAATCTCTTGCAGTAATACGGGTACCTGTAAAGCTGCAGGGTATCAAAACGAAGAAAATGGTGATAATCCCGCTTCAATTTTATTAACACGTAAAGCAGGCCCAAAACAACCTGTGCAGATTGAGTTTGCTTTGTCCGACTATGAACAAAGCATACCTGCAAACCAGCTTAAAAATATCCATTTTTATATAAATGGCAAAGATTTAGGTATGGTGGGTGTAGATGGTACTGAGCTGCCAATTATGGGTAAGCTAAACAGCTCGCAAGTCAATGCTCTACTACAGCAGTCCAAACAGAAGACTGAAATTGTATTTAAAAATGCGCAGCATAAATGGAAAGTTTCCGATGCTGGGATGACTGCCGTATTATTAAAGATGGATGATTTTCAGAAGCGTATAGGGACTATTGGTGCTTTGGTTAAAAAGGGCAGTGCCAATGAAAATCAAGTGCTTATGCCTGAACCAAAACTAGTTGTGAAGCGTATTAAGACTTCAACCAAACCTTATTTAACTTTACAGCCTAAAAATAAACAGTACCAAGCAATACACCGTAGTTTGATGGCTGCTAAACCGAATCCGAAAGAAGACGGCTTTTGTGAAGGTATTTATGGTGGTAACAGTGATGGAGCCGAACCACAGAAAATTGAGCTATATAAATTAACCAATAAGAAAGTTCTGGCGACTACATTGTGCTGGAGAGGGGCTTATAACGAAGGGTATGGGGCATGGGTACTCGATGAGTCTTTAAACGGTAAGGCAATGTTTGTGACTGAGTCCGCCTCAGATTTTGATAGCGGTATTATTAGCAGTGCTCAAAAGGGACGAGGCATTGGAGATTGCTGGGCAAGTGAAGAATGGGTATGGGACGGCAAGAGTTTTGTGCATACTAAGGATATGTGGACGGGTATGTGTAAAGGCTTGGCAGCAGGTGGAGTGTGGGAGCTTGATCGCATTGAATCAGTCGTAAAGTAAGTATTTTGCGGTTACAGAGTCATAACAGGTAACTTTAGTGACTCTGTGATAAAAAGAACAGATTGTTTATTGGAGCTAGACCTATGTCACGTCATCTTTATGCTATTGCTCGCCGTAAGTTTTCACATCTGAGCCGTTCAATATGTGTGGCTGTGACTGTACTGGGTGCAACACAAATTGCGATGGCTGGTCCAACAGTTGATCAGCTCAGTGATTGTTTAGTTAAAGCAACGACAGCTTCGGATAAAACCACAGTGCTCCAATGGACATTTACAGCTTTAGCAGCTCATCCTGATTTAAAAGCATTTAGTAATGTAACGCCTGAGCAAAAGGATCAGTTAGATCAAAAACTGGCACAGGTTTTACAGCGGATAATTGTAGAGCAATGTTCTGCTCAGACCAAAGCTGTAATTCAGGCTGAAGGTGTGAAGGCAGTTGGGGAGGCTTTCCAGCAGTTAGGCCAAAGTGCGGGTGAAGATATTGTTAAGGACCCAGCCGTTAAACAGCAGTTGCAGGGCACATTACGCTATATCGATTTAAATAAATTGGTGACAACGTTTTTAACACCAGAAATTTGGAATAAATTAGGAATTACAAGATAAAAATCTAGTTTCCTATTTTAGTAATAAAGCCTGTTATCTAAATGCAGGCTTTATTGTATTTGGGGTGAAGAATCTTATTAGATACTAATCTTAGCGCCTAAAACTTTCACAAATTGAGCTAACCAAACTGGATGTGCAGGCCAAGCTGGAGCAGTCACCAAATGTCCATCGGTAACGGCATCAGTTACAGCAATGTCTGCATATTGCCCACCTGCTAATTTTACTTCGGCTGCACATGCTGGATAAGCCGAGCAGAGGCGGTCTTTTAAAATGTCTGCTGCAGCGAGTAACTGAGCACCGTGGCATACGGCTGCAATTGGTTTTTTCACTCTATCAAACTCACGTACAATTTCGACAACACGTTCATTCATGCGTAAATACTCTGGTGCACGACCACCCGGAATGACTAGACCTACATAGTCTTCGGTATTAACGGCATCAAAATCATAGTTAATCGCGAAGTTGTGGCCACGTTTTTCGCTATAAGTTTGCTCACCTTCAAAATCATGAATAGCAGTCGCAATATGGTCGCCGTTTTTTTTATTTGGGCAAACAGCATGCACGGTATAACCTAAACCAGTTAAGAACTGGAAAGGAACCATAGTTTCATAGTCTTCAGCATAGTCACCGACCAACATTAGAATCTTTTTAGACATGATTTATCCCTCTTTTTAAAATGTAATTTATCTAAATTCTTAATTTAAATTAGCATAGTCGGTATGTCATTTTTCAGAAAAAAGCGCATTCTTTAGTCGAAGAAATTTCATAAGTGGTATAAAAAAGCCCCGATAAATCGAGGCTTTTTGTTGAGTTAGCTGATGAAATTAATCAATTAATTGTGATTTAGGCTGAAGTATTTATGGTACTTAAGAGAATTTCAGTAGATAGATCAAGGTACGAATTAATAGTTAGGTCAAAGTGCGCTAGCACTTAAATAACATTTGCAAAGTACATCGCTCTCTATCCACTTAAATAAATTGATGACAACGTTTTTAATACCAGAAGTTTTGAATAAATTGGGTATGTTAAGAGGATAGTGACTCTTCAATTAGAGGATATCTATCTTCAATAAAAGATTTAATTTCTTCTAGAGAATATCCAAAAGATTTCTCTAAAATTAAAAGATTTTTTAAGTCAACTTTTATTACTACTTCATGTGCAAGGGAAAAATAATCAATTATTAGTTTTCCGCTAGTATACTTTTTTAATTCTTGAACAGAGAAGTTGTCAGTTTCCCAGAACCTATATACATTTTTATCTATCCTTAAAGAGCCGCCAGAAATGCAATTTATTAGTTCTTGGGCGTTTAAACAAGTGTAGCTTTTTACTTTCAGGCCATTAAATAGTCTGTTTGATGATACTATTGAAAAATTAAAATTACATTTGTAAAGAGAGATTTGTAATTTTTTAGCTAAATTTTTTCTTGTCGTAGGGTCTTTAAGCATTTTTTCTAAATTTTCTAACTGTTTTTCTGCTTTAACCAAATGTTCAAATGAGTTTCTTAACTCATATTCATTTGCAGGGTGGTACGAGTTTTTACACTCAAAAATAAATACTTCATTATCTAATTTTGCCAGAATATCAATATCATATTTTCCAAATTTTACCTCAGTAAATACTGTGAAACCTACGGATTTTAATTCGTTTTCAATAGTTTCAATCATTTTGTCATTTTTATTTTGTATTGATAAGTTTATGTTGTTTCTCCATAATACGTTTCTAATAATATTTGATCTACTTAAAATTGTAGGTGATACAATAATACTTTTTCCAAACTTTAATGCTGGTGAATATTGTAGATCATAGAAATCTTTAATTTTATAAAAGTCTTCGCTGATATGATTGATAAATAAATTATAGAAATTTTTATTACTTTTTAAAAAAATTTGATTAATTAATCTTTCAAAGTCTTTTTCATGAAATAGAGGAATTGAAGAAGATCTTAATATAAAATCTTTATTTTTTATTTTTTCATTTTTTATTATTTCTCTATAGAACTTACTTAGAAGCAAAAAGAATCTTTGTAACTTTAAGAAATCTAAAACAGTAAAATCATCTACTATTTTTTGTTCTAGGTCATTTTGATTAAGGAAATTTTCATTAAAAATAAGATAAAGTTGAGAGATTTCTTCTAGGAAAATTGAATCTGTGTTTAATAAATCTAAAAAAATAGGGTTAAGCGAAAATTTGGGACATAATCGTATGAAAGGTTCATTTCTGATTTCATAAGATTTTAGATTAATTAATGTATCACATACTTGATCTAAAACTTCATTTAAAGTGGGACGATTATTTTTGATATTTAAAAAATCATTAAATACTGTCGTTCTTTTTAAATCATATTTTAGATAGGAAAATGTTATAGATTTTTCAAAATCAATATTATCTATGGAGTAGGTTTTTTTATTTTCTTTATTGATTTTGTAATGAAAAAAGTCAACTTTTATTTCCATTTTCTTAAAATAAACTATTTTAGATGCTAAATCTATAATTGATTCTAACTCATTTGGTGGTAATTCATGTATTTTAATAATATCTTTTTCACTAGTACTTTTTATATTTCTACATAAAATAATGAGGTGGGAGAAAGCTTCTAATTTTATCTCGTATGCTGAATTAAATTTGTACTCATAGAAAAAATTGTCTGCATAAGCAGTTAGTGTTTTTACTAAACTAGGTTGTAAATAAATATAGTGGTTTACTAATTTATTTATATATTTAATATCTTTTGAGATTTCACATAAGTGCAGCATACTGGAAAGATATGAATTATGTGTTGTAAATTTCTCATCATCTAAAAGGGTTTTAATTATTTTTCTTAAATTTTTGGTTTCATAATCATAAGTTGAAGGTCTTAGAAACCCCATTTTTTTTATGCTAGAAATTACATCGTCAGTATTAAATATTTTTGTTTTAAAGTAAAATTCTTCCAAAAATATGCTTGTGTTGTGCGTTTCATCTTTAATAGTAGCCTGCATAGATAAAAGAATATCCTTTATTTTTTTGTATGTCTTTTTTTGCATAATTAATTCTCTTGGGTTAAGTATGGGAATTTTAAAATAATGATATTTTATTTTAGTTATATTGTAAGTTTTTTCTAGTTATATTTTTTAATTCTTGAAATCTTAGAAATAATATTAATAATTAATAAGGATTAGTTTATTTGTCATAGATAACCTATCAACATATTTTTAGCTTAAAACTATTGTGGATTCATTGCATTTTAAAATAGATAAAAACCCGCTCTAAAGCGGGTTTTTCTAAAGGCTAGATTGGCTTAACCAATCAATTTTTTCATTAATTCATTTACTTGTGCAGGGTTAGCTTTACCCTTAGAGGCTTTCATGACTTGACCAACAAGACCGTTAAAGGCTTTTTCTTTACCAGATTTGTATTCTTCAACCATTTTTTCATTGGCTGCAAGTACTTCTTTAATGATTGCTTCAATTGCACCCGTGTCAGTTTCTTGCTTTAAGCCTTTTTCCGCAATAATGTCATCGGCAGATTTACCTTCCGATTCCCACATAAAGCCAAAGACTTGTTTAGCAATTTTACCGCTAATGGTGTTGTCAACAATACGCGCAATCATGCCGCCAAGCTGTTCAGCAGAAACAGGTGAATCTGTTAACTCTAGGCCCGCTTTGTTTAAAGCACCAGAGAATTCACCCATTACCCAGTTTGCAGCAATTTTACCTTGCTTCGCACCACCAGCCGCAGCGACAACAGCTTCATAGAAGTCCGCCATTTCGCGTGAGAGCGTAAGTACGTGTGCGTCGTATTCAGTTACACCAAAGACTGCAATAAAGCGTGCACGGCGTGCTGCTGGCAACTCAGGCATAGTTGCTTTGATGGCCTCAATTTGCTCATCTGGAATAATTACTGGTAACAAGTCTGGATCAGGGAAGTAGCGGTAGTCATTCGCTTCTTCTTTAGAACGCATAGAACGCGTTTCCATTTTATTTGGATCGAACAAACGAGTTTCTTGATCAATTTCGCCGCCCCATTCCAAAATTTCCATTTGGCGTTCAATTTCTACATTGATCGCTTGCTCAATGAAACGGAATGAGTTGAGGTTTTTGAGCTCACAGCGTGTACCAAACGGCTGTCCCGGACGACGTAAAGATACGTTACAGTCCGCACGGAATGAACCTTCAGCCATGTTACCGTCAGAAATACCTAACCAACGTACTAGTGTATGAATTGCTTTGATGTAGGCAACTGCTTCTTCAACCGAACGCATATCTGGTTCAGAAACGATTTCAAGCAAAGGTGTACCAGCACGGTTTAAGTCAATACCAGACATACCTTCAAATTGGTCGTGTACAGACTTACCCGCATCTTCTTCAAGGTGAGCACGAGTTACGCCAATGCGTTTAGTCGTACCATCTTCAAGTTGAATGTCGATATGGCCCAAGCCCACAATCGGATTGTCCATTTGGCTAATTTGGTAGCCTTTTGGAGAGTCAGGATAGAAGTAGTTTTTACGTGCAAATACTGAAGCTTGGTCGATGTAAGCATCAATCCCTAAACCAAAACGAATTGCGAGTTCAACCACTTTTTCATTTAAAACCGGCAATACACCCGGCATCGCCAAGTCTACAAGGCTCGCTTGTGTATTTGGATCTTGACCAAATTCAGTTGATGAACCTGAGAAAATTTTAGAATTGGTTGCAAGCTGAGTATGAATCTCAATACCAATAACGACTTCCCAACCGTCAATCAATTTCAACTTTTGAGCTTCAGCCATTATGCATTCTCCTCAGCAATTGCCGCACGTTTGGTGTGCCAGTCAGTGTTTTGTTGGTATTGGTGAACAATCGACAACAATTGTGATTCTGACCAGTAATTACCGATTAACTGTAAACCTACTGGTAAGTTATCTTTATCAAAACCAACAGGAGCATTAATCGCTGGCAAGCCCGCTAAGTTCACTGCGATGGTATAGATATCGCCTAAGTACATTTCAACAGGGTCTAAAGATGCACCGATTTTGTAGGCAGTTGTTGGTGCAGCAGGTGCTGCAATTACATCTACATTTTCAAAAGCTTTTAAGAAGTCTTGTTGAATTAAACGACGAACTTTTTGTGCTTTTACATAGTAAGCATCGTAATAACCCGCAGAAAGCGCGTATGTACCAATTAAAATACGGCGTTGAACTTCTGGACCGAAACCTTCTGAACGTGAACGTTTGTAAAGATCCATCAAGTCAGCTGGGTTTTCACAGCGGTAACCGTAGCGAACACCGTCATAACGTGACAAGTTAGAAGATGCTTCCGCTGGCGCGATGAGATAATACGTTGGTACATACGCTTCAGTCATGTTGAGGTCGATCTCAACAAGCGCTGCGCCCATTTCTTCAAGCTTTTTCAAAGACTCTTCAACACGTGCTTTTACGTCAGCATCTAAACCTGCAACGTTAAAGTATTGTTTAGGAATACCAATGCGTAAGCCTTTTACAGATGTGTTATTCAGGTTTGCAACGTAATCATCGACTTCTTTTTTAACCGAAGTTGAGTCTTTAGCATCGTGACCTGCAATTACATTCATTAGGTAAGCACAGTCTTCAGCAGAGTGTGCCATTGGGCCTGCTTGGTCTAATGATGATGCATAAGCAATGATCCCGAAACGAGATACACGACCATAAGTTGGTTTTAAGCCTGTTAAACCACAGAAAGAAGCAGGTTGGCGAATTGAGCCACCTGTATCGGTACCTGTAGCAAATGGTGCTAAATCAGCCGCTACAGCCGCAGCAGAACCACCAGATGAACCGCCAGGAACATGGTCAAGTGCCCAAGGGTTGCTCGTTGCACCGACATATGAACTCTCAGAAGTTGAGCCCATCGCAAACTCATCCATGTTCACTTTACCTAAAGTAACTAGACCAGCTGCTTTAGTTTTTTCAACAACGGTTGCATCGTAAGGTGAAATGAAGTTATCGAGCATTTTTGAACCAGCAGTGGTTTTAATACCTTTGGTACAAAAGATGTCTTTGTGGGCAAGAGGAATACCCGTTAAAGCAGTTGCATTGCCAGCTTTTAATGCGGCATCGGCAGCATCGGCTTCGCGAAGTGCCTGTTCTGGAGTAACCGTCACATAGCTCTTAACTTGCGGATCGATTTTAGCAATACGTTTTAAATAATGTTCAGTCAATTCGCGAGATGAAAACTTCGCTTGGCTTAAGCCTTCAGCAAGTTCGCGAATTGATAAGCGATGTAAATCAGTCATGAGTAAAATTTCTTTACATTCAAAATAGGGAAGATGGGTTAATTGATTAAAAGTTATTCAATCACGCGAGGAACAAGATACAAACCATCTTGAGTTGCAGGTGCAACTGCTTGGTATTCGTCCCGATGATTGCTTTCAGTTACCACATCAGCACGTAAAGGTTGAGGATTGTCAAAAGGACTCTTTAAAGGTTCTACGCCTTCCGTATCAATGCCTTTTAAGGTTTCCATCATGCCTAAAATTTTATTTAGACTTTGAGCATATTCAGCAGATTGCGTATCATTGAGCGACAATCGAGCAAGATTGGCGATTGCTGAAACTGTTTGTGCATTTAAATCTGCTGAATGCTGTGCATCCGATGTAGACATAACATCACCTAATCAGTATTAAAAATTTTCAAAATATCGTGCGTTATAATAAGCGATTGACTTGTTCAAATCATCACATTTAGTTTAAAGTTGCCACCTTGCATCCACATGAAAGTTTAACTGAGAACGAACCGTGATTCTAAAACGACTAATTGGCTTGTTTTCGCCGGATCTAGCCATTGATTTAGGTACAGCAAATACACTTATTTATGCACCAGGCCGCGGCATTATATTAAATGAACCAACAGTTGTGGCAATTCGTCACAGTGGTTCACAAAAAATTGTTGCTGCTGTAGGTCTAGATGCTAAGCAAATGCTAGGCCGTACACCTGCGAATATTTCTGCAATTCGTCCAATGAAAGACGGTGTAATTGCAGATTTTGAAGTGACTGAAACCATGTTGAATCAGTTTATTGGTAAAGTTCACGAAAAACGTTTGTTCCCACCTGCACCTCGTGTAGTTGTATGTGTACCATGTAAATCAACTTTGGTCGAGCGCCGTGCAATTCGCGAAGCCGTATTTAATGCGGGTGCTCGTGATGTACGCTTAATTGAAGAGCCAATGGCTGCTGCAATTGGTGCTGGCATGCCAGTTGAGCAAGCATGTGGTTCTATGGTTGTGGATGTTGGTGGTGGTACAACTGAAATTGCAATTATTTCATTGCAAGGTTGTGTCTATGCTGATTCTTTACGTATTGGTGGCGATGTATTTGATGAGCAAATTATCAATTATGTTCGTAAAGCTCACGGTTGCGTAATTGGTGAAACCACAGCTGAAATTATTAAAAAAGAAGTTGGTATGGCTGTTTCTGATGGTACGACATTAGAAATTGAAGTACGTGGCCGTAACCTCGCAGAAGGTGTACCTCGTGCAATTACCGTAACTTCTGACGAAATTACTCAAGCAATTTCTGACCCGTTACAAAGTATTGTAAGCGCGGTGAAATCTGCACTTGAACAAACTCCTCCTGAACTTTCTTCTGATATTGCTGAGCGCGGTATTGTGTTGACAGGTGGTGGAGCGTTACTTCGTAACCTTGATAAATTATTAGCTCAAGAAACCGGTTTACCAGTTGTTGTTGCTGAAGACCCTCTTACTTGTGTAACCCGTGGTGGTGGTAAAGTATTGGAATTCTTCGACAACCCGAACCATGACATGCTTTTCGTCGGTTAAGTTTAAGGATTAGGCGGTGCAACCGAATATTTTTTCAAGACAGCCGCCATCTTTCCGCTCGTTCATTATTGCGGTCATTACATGCTTGGTGGTGCTGTTCTTTGATTGGCGCATGCCTTATGTAATTCAGCCAGCAAGGGATGTCTTGTACGCTGCATATAATCCAATTTATGCACTTGCGAGTTATCCGGTACTGTCGAGAGAATGGCTGAATCAACAAACTAAATCTGAAACACAACTGCGCCGTGAAAACACTGCAATGCAGGCTGAGCTATTACAGGCTCAGGTCCGCTTGCAGAAGCTGTCTGAATTATCTGCTGAAAATACCCGCTTACGTGGTTTACTCGATACACCATTAATTATTGATGGTCGTATGGAAATTGCGGAAGTGATTGGGACAGATGCCGATCCGCTTCGTCACATTATCATTATCAACCGTGGTGCAATGGATCATCTTAAAGTTGGTCAAACGGTTCTGGATGATAAAGGGATTATGGGGCAAATTATCAATGTATATCCTCATAGTTCACGTGTGATGCTGCTTTCTGACAAAGAGCATTCTCTATCTGTTCGTTTAGAGCGTACAGGTATGCGTGCAATTGTCTCGGGTACTGGTGATTTAGGTCGTTTGAAAATGGAATATGTGCCAACGAGTGCAAATATTCAGGTCGGCGATAAAGTATTAAGTTCAGGCTTAGGTGAGCATTTTCCAGCAGGTTATGCCGTGGGTACGGTGGCTAAAATCCGTCGCCATAATTCAGGTGAGTTTGCTGAAATTGATGTTACACCAGCAGCACAATTAGCAACTGGTCATCATGTTGTTGTACTTTTCTCTGACTCATTAGCGAAGGAGCAACCATATGCCGATCGCTAAGTTGAAACGTGAGAAGCGTAAAGATCCATTATGGGGAATTATTCTCTCTATAATCGTGGGATCTGTCCTCATGATCTATCCACTATCTTACGACATCTCGGGCTGGCGACCATTGTTCATGCTTATGATCATGTTGTTTTGGGTTGTTTGCCAGCCAACATGGTGTGGGGTGTGGTTCGCATTTGGTATGGGGATTTTTACAGATCTATTGCTTGATGCACCTTTAGGATTAAATGCACTGAGTTTTGTTATTGTCACGTTTATTACCCGATTTTTAATACGCGAACGCCGTATTTTGACTTTTGGTAATTTATGGACAATTGCTACATTGGTGATTATTGCTCACTTAGCGTTTATGTGGGTGACTCAAACGATGGGGGGCATTCATTTTTCGATTGCTCGACATTGGCAACCATTAATGACAAGTATCTTAACCTGGCCTGTTGTCTATTATTGTTTAGCAAAATGGCGCATTTAGTTTTAGCTTCTAGTTCTCCGCGTCGGAGAGAGTTGTTGCAACAACTGGGCTTAAATTTTGAAATCTATAGCCCTGATATTGATGAATCTGTTCATGAAGGTGAGCTGGTTCACCAATATGTAGAGCGGTTAGCGAGAGAAAAAGCCCAAGCTGTATTAAACATTTTTCCAGATTCAGTGATTATTGCAGCAGATACGAGCCTTGGGCTGGATGGTCAGATTATTGGTAAACCTGACTCAAAGCAGCATGCCTTTGACATCTGGAAACAATTATCTGGTCGTTGGCATGATGTATTTTCCGGAATTTGTATTGCAACACAGCAACAAATCTTAAGTCAGGTGGTGCAGACCCAAGTTGAGTTTGCATCTCTAACTACGCAAGATATGGAATATTACTGGGCCACAGGAGAACCTGTAGGGAAGGCTGGTGCATATGCAATTCAAGGAATTGCTTCACAATATATTCCCAAAATTCAAGGAAGTTATAGTAATGTGGTAGGGCTTCCTTTGTACGAATTTTCACAGTTATTCAAAAGAGTGAAGACATAAGGGGTTGTTGATAATTCTTGATTGAATTGCATTGTCGATGAACAATGGACAAAGCTGCATTAACAGTCCCTCTGACTCTTTAATAAAAATTTTATAATGCTTTGAGTTTATGTATGTCAGAAGAACTACTTATTAATGTCACACCTATGGAGTGTCGGGTGGCATTAATCGAAAATGGAACTGTTAATGAGCTGTATGTTGAACGTACAGTTAAACGTGGACTTGTCGGCAATATCTACAAAGGTAAAGTTGTACGTGTGCTTCCGGGTATGCAAGCAGCCTTTGTTGATATCGGTTTATCCAGAACGGCCTTTTTGCATATTAATGATATGGTTTGGCCACGTTCACAGCCAACTCCAAATGTGTTTGAACTACTTCATCCAGGGCAGATTCTTACCGTTCAGGTGATGAAAGATATGCTCGGTACTAAAGGCGCTCGCCTGAGCACAGATCTTTCAATTCCTTCTCGCTATTTAGTTCTTATGCCATATGGTAACCATATTGGTGTTTCTCAGCGCATTGAGTCTGAAGAAGAGCGTGATCGGCTACGTAATATTATTGAGAGCATTCAGGCGGAGCATAATTTACCCGGTAGCGTAATTGTTCGTACTGCTGCTGAAGGGGTAGATGAAGCCGAAATTGCACAAGATATGTGCTACCTCAGTAAGTTATGGGAATATATTCAGCGTAAGCAAGTTGATGTGGCAGTACCTTCCTTAATTTTTGAGGAACTACCGCTACCGCAACGAATTATCCGTGATCTGGCAAGTGAAGAAACCGCAAAGATTTATGTCGATTCGAGAGAGATTCATGGAAAACTGCGTGAGTTTGTAGATGAGTTTGTTCCGAATATGCAAAGTCGCCTGATTCATTACCCGGGTGAGCGTCCATTATTTGATCTTTACAACGTTGAAGAAGATATCCAAAAAGCGCTGCAAACACGCGTTGCTTTAAAGTCTGGCGGTTATTTAATGATTGACCAGACTGAGGCGATGACCACAATAGATGTCAATACAGGCTCTTATGTCGGTGGCCGTAGCCTTGAAGACACTGTCTTTAAGACCAACATGGAAGCGACTCAGGTGATTGCGCGTCAGCTTAGACTACGAAATCTAGGCGGCATTATCATTATTGATTTTATTGACATGCAAGAAGCGATTCATCGTGAAGAAGTGATGCGTCAATTTGAAAAAATGCTTGAACGTGATCATGCCAAGACCAAAATCACACAGGTTTCTGAACTTGGTCTGGTAGAAATGACACGTAAACGTACACGTGAATCATTAGAACACTTGTTATGTGAATCGTGTCCAACGTGTCAGGGACGTGGTTTTGTCAAAACTGCAGAGACAGTGTGTTACGAAATATTTCGAGAGATATTACGCTACACCCGTGCATTTGAGTCTACGAGTGGCTTTACTGTCGTTGCTCATCCATCTGTGATTGACCGATTATTAACAGCAGAAGCACCTGCAGTGGCGGATTTAGAGCATTTTATCAACAGAGTTATTAAATTTCAGGTCGAAAATTTATATACGCAAGAGCAATACGATATCATTTTAAGTTAAAGTTGTAACAAGATATCGCTTAATCCTTGTTACAACTGAAATTTTACTTTCATTCATGAATTTTAAATACTACTTACATACAGTAGCCCTAGACGTTCTCCCTATTAAACGTCTTAGCAAACAATAAGAGGTATAACCCATGAATGTAAGTGAAAACTTAATTAGCAACGGTCTTAAACATGTTTTAGAAAGCACGCCAGTCAATAGCTGCTATATGTTGAATGACCAAGGTAAAGAAGTACCAATCACAACTGCAATGATTCGTTCAGTATGTCATCAGTTGCTTAACCAGTGCCGCGCAATTAAAAAATAAGGGGCCATTTTAAAGCCCCTTAATTTTTCCTAACTCGCTGAATGATGTTTCAGCTGTTTCTCTTCAATAATTTCTTCGAACCGTTGAATCTCATCTTCAAGATGCGTTAAAAGGTTTTGCATTTTAGGTAAAGCATTTCGACATGCTGTTAAACCTACTTCAAGCTTATCCAGATAGCTTGTCATTGTAATATTGAGCGCTTGCCCGTCCATGACAATAGAAGCAGGGTAGAGTGCATCTAATTTTGCACCATTCCAATAAAGTGGTTCACGTGGGCCAGGTACATTGGAAATCACTAAATTGAATGCCTGACGCTTAGGAAGCATCCCAGACATAATGTTAAGTCCAGCTGGACCATAAACAACAGCGCTATAGTTTAAAATCTCATTCGCGGTCATGCGGCTAAAGCGTTGCTTTGAATTTTGCATACTACGACGAATGATCTCGAGCCGCTCTAGAGGCTGGTCTTTATGGGTTCCTAAATTTGCCAAAATCATGGTAATACGATTACTCACGTCAGAGTCATCTGTGCGTAGGGAAGCAGGAACCATGGCAATAAGAGGCTTTTTAGGCAGGCTGTTGTGGCTAATCAGATATTCACGTAATGCCCCAGAACACACAGCAAGTACGACGTCATTGATCGTTACACCAAGCGCTTTAGAAATTTTTCTAAGACGGCTTAATTCAAAAGATTGGGCTGCAAAGCGACGTGAAGCACTTACACGTTGATTTAAAATCGAAACAGGAGCCTGAAAGGTAGAGACGTAATCAGGATTTTTACCCATTTCTTTAAAAATGGTTTGCGATAATTCCTGCATGACTTTAGGGGTCACCTCAAGTTGTGATTTGATACCACCTAAAATACTTTTGATCTTACTTGTACTTGGTTTTGGTACTTTTAAGCGTTTTGTTCTTTTACTTTCTACACACCAAAGTGGAACCACATGTTTTTCTTGTGGTGTTTTTGACAGCGACTTCTCAATTAAGCGCATGCCTGCAACACCATCAACCATGGCATGATGAATCTTAAAGTACATCGCGAAACGATTGCCTTCAATCCCTTCAATAATGTCACACGTCCAAAGTGGTTTTGCACGATCAATTAAAGAGCTGTGCTGCTGGGAAATATAAACCAGTAATTCACGAATCCGGCCAGGATGAGGCAAGGCAATATGGCGAAAATGGTGGTCGATATCGAACTCTTCATCTTCATCCCAAAATAGACCATTTAAACGGTTATTGAAGGGTGGAACAGGAATACTTTTAGATTGGCGAATTTCTTCTACTAAATCATGAACGAAAGTTTCAGGGGCATTTTCAGGTATTTCAAATAAAAACAATCCGCCAACATGCATCGGTTGTTGTCTTTTTTCTAGTGATAGAAAAATAAAATCAATAGGGTGTAATGGACGCATAACTCGTTGTGCCTCATGCTTTTTTCTAAGAAGCCCTTAACTGAGCTCTTATTAGAATTATAGAACCGTAAATTTAGTATATAGCGTTTATTACAGATTAAATATGACTTTGTGTACGAGATGTAACTGTAAAAAAAACCACTGATTCATCAGTGGTTTTTTTATACCGAACTATTTTTTCAAGTTACCTGCATGTAAGCCACATTCTTTTTGTGTTGCTTCTTCCCACCACCAACGGCCTTCACGTTCATGTTGATTTGGAAGTACTGGACGTGTACATGGCTCACAACCAATCGAAACAAAACCACGCTCGTGTAGAGGGTTATATGGAATTTCCATCATGCGGATATAACTCCACACATCGGCGCTAGACCAGTTCGCAAGCGGATTATACTTAATAAGTTGCTTACCCGGACCAGAGAAGCCTGCATCAGCTTGTACCACTGGAATTTCAGTACGTGTACCAGGGCTCTGATCTTTACGCTGACCTGTAATCCAGCCATCTAAGGTCGCTAGTTTCTTACGTAAAGGTTGAACTTTTCGAATGCCACAGCATTCTTGATGTCCATCTTTAAAGAAACTAAATAAGCCTTTTTCATTCACCATGCTTTGCACAGCTTCCGCATCAGGGAAACAAATCTCGATATTAATATTGTAGTGCTTACGAACAGTTTCAATAAATTGATAAGTTTCAGGGTGTAGACGGCCTGTATCAAGACTAAAAACACGGAAAGGTTTACCTAAACGTGAAGCCATATCAATTAAGACTACATCTTCTGCTCCAGAGAACGAAATTGCGATCTCACCTTGTTGGCTTAATGCAAGTTCTAGAATCTCGCGCGGACTTTTAGCTGCATATTCAGCCGCGAGAGCATCAACGATATCAATAGTCGGAATAACGGTCATGGGTGTTCCTGGCAAAAGGCTTGGGCGCATTGAGTTATGAAAAATATTCTAAAGGATAGTGAATAAATTGCTTAGCACTTTAATTTCGATCCTTATGAATAAAATTGATTTGATCAATAACAACGCAAAACTGAAAATCTTAATGGTATGATACAGCAATTTTTAACCAACGTTGGAAGCATTCATGGAAATCGTATGCCTAGATCTTGAGGGAGTTTTAGTTCCTGAAATTTGGATCAATTTCGCAAAAAAAACAGGGATTAAAGAACTAGAAGCAACAACTCGTGATATTCCGGATTATGATGTTTTAATGACTCAGCGTCTGAATATTCTAAAACAACACGGTTTAGGCTTAAAAGACATCCAAGAAGTTATTGCCGAGATGGGGCCACTACCAGGTGCAAAAGAGTTTGTTGAATGGGTGAGCAATCATTTTCAACTGGTCATTTTGTCGGATACTTTCTATGAGTTTGCTCATCCTTTAATGAAGCAATTAGGCTGGCCAACAATTTTCTGTCATAAATTAGAGACAGATGAAAATGGTATGATTACCGCTTATAAACTTCGCCAACCTGACCAAAAACGTGAGTCGGTTAAAGCACTACATGGTTTGAATTTCCGTGTGATTGCAGCAGGTGATTCATATAATGATACAACGATGCTTGGTGAAGCCGACCATGGTTTCTTGTTTGATGCGCCTGCAAATGTTATTGCGGAGTTTCCGCAGTTTCCTGCAATCAATGGTTATGATGCATTAAAAGAAGCAATCCGTTCAGTTTCACAGCGCAATATTCCTGCTTAAGCAAGGACAAATACACAATAAAAAAGGCGCTATAAGCGCCTTTTTTATTTAGATTAGTTTTTGAAACTTAGAATTTATAACCAAGTTTTAAACCGTAAGCGATAGCGTTGTTATCAGAGAAATCTGCAACATATTCATCGCTACCTGCTTGCGCGCCTGTTTGAGCTTTGGCATCACCCAACCAGAAGTATTTTACGCCACCAGCGATGAAAGTTTGTGGAGTAGGGCTATATTGAACACCTAAACCTACGTTCCAGTAACCTTCTGTTGGTCCTAATGTTGTTACAGGATTACCTGCACCAGAGTCCCAACCTACAGAAACATTACCAGCCCATTTATCATTAAGTTTACGGCCTACACCAGCGTTCACAGACCATTGGTCATCAGAATATTCAACTAGGTTGAAGCCATTTGGACGCCCAACAAGACCACCTACAGCTTCTGAGACTTTGCCAAATTTATATGGTTGAATTGAGAAATCTTTCCAATTCACCCAGCGTACATTGGCAAACGCAACTGTATCCGCCATGATACCTGTCTGAAAATCAAGGTTAACAGACTGTGGTGTTGTGATTGTAGTTTTACCAGATGAATTAATTGCTTGAAGTTTAGATGCTGGAACGTCTAAACCAGCCAATACTGAAGTAAGACCAGGGAAATTTAATATAGATAAATTTTCATCAATATTTACTTTGTGATCAATTTCAGAACGATAAGTTACAGAGGCTCTAAGTGCGATTTCAGGAATCTGATAAGCAGCACCTGCTAACCAACCAGCACCTGTAGTTTCTTTAATATTTGCATCATAACCATTATAAAGACTATAAGCTTGACCTCGTAAACTTACATTACCTTTAACTGTTTGTAATACAGGACCTGCGTAGAAATTGAAGTTTTTAGTTGGTTGATAACCAAATACAAAAGATAAGTTTTGTGTATCAACTTTAACTTTAGTTCCACCAGTACCTAAATAATTATTTGCTGCGTTAATAGCAGCTTGGGTTTTTTGTAGTGCTGTCAGTCCTGCACCTACAGTTGTATTTCCTCCGGCAGCAACTTGTTGTAATGCACCTAAAATCTCTGTTTGAGTTGGTTTTGTAGGGTCACCGCCAGTAACCTTCGTCACCTCTATAAGAGCTGGTGTAAATGCTGATCCAGATGCTTGAACTAACTTCTGAATTGAACTGGTTGCTAAGTCACCTAATGCCTTTTGACTTAAAATAGTATCACTGCCTGGATTCGAAACGAATACGTTATTACCTGAATATTCTGCATCTGCTCCAAATGGTTGATCGTAGAGTAGACCGAAAGAAAATTGGTCATTAATTTGTAATTTTAATGCAGCACTTGGGAAGTAGTAGTCATTCGCCATATCGCCAATATCACGACGTGTGGCACTAGATCCAGCTTCTTTACCAGCTACATCAGGATCTAGAACAGAAATACCTGCTTCAAAGTAATTACCAGGTTGGAAGAACGCAGACATTGACTGTCCAGAGCGATCTAAAGCTGCTGCAAAAACCCCAGTTGCAGGCAGCGTTGCTAAAATCATTGCAGTGCTCAGATGTTTTAATTTCATTTTTAATCTTTCCTTGAACTTCAAGACATTTTTTTAAAAGTAACAGAGTTAAACCGTTTAAACTGTGTTGCCTTCAGTGCTTTGAATTACAAGTTTCAAAGCATTGATAACTCCATGTAACAAAAATAGCATAATTACACTAAGAGTAAATCTGTTCTATGAACTGCAGAGTACTCACTTTTTATACAAAAAATGGCAATAATGAATGAAATATGAAGGAATATTTTTGTTGTTTAATTAATTTAAATAATTGATATTTATATTTTTTGTCTATTATTAAAGTTGCTTGTTTTTATGACATTTTTGTCATAAATCCAAGAAAAATGGTCAAAGATTTTTTTGTAAAAATATGAATTGATTGATTATGAAATGAGTATTGGTCATCATTTTTAATGGATAAGTCTAGTTTCTCTACACATGTATATTATTGATTCAGTTTTATATTGTTATTTGCTGAATAAAAATTGAGAGTATTTTCTTTACTATTTGGTCAAATTTTTTGAGGAATTAATTGCTGGATTTAAGCTTGCTTTATTTAAGGGATAACCGAAATAGAAAAGAATTCGGTTATCGCGCCTTTTAGATTTAAAACATAGCATTAGAGGGGATATAACTTTTCATCAAATTCTTCAAGTTTAGGAAATTTTAAAGGTTCAAGTTGGTCAAGGTGAGTGAGATACGTGACATAGTCCTCAAGAATAGTTTCACGCGCTTCTTGGCTAATGTAAGGTACATGGTAGGCAATGAATGGAGGAAGAACTTCAAAGCCAGTATAAGCCAAAGTACCACGTTGAATCGGTGATAGATAATGTTCAATTGGTCCGTGAATAGAATTTTCCCCAAACATATGTGTTCTACCACCGAGTGTTAAACAGAGCATTGCTTTTTTACCTGCCATGCCACCATGGTTGTAAAACCGCTTACCCCCATAAAAAAGTCCAGAGACAAATACACGATCAATCCAGCCTTTTAAAATTGCTGGAACAGAAGTCCAATAAAGTGGAAAGTTCAAGATAATTAGATCTGCGCGTTTTACTTTGTCAATTTCTGCTTGAATATCAGTAGCCAAAAGTTGTTGTTTTGTGGCATTTCGCTGTTCTAATGCATAGTTAAAATAATCAGGTTGATTGAGTTCTAAAAAATCTTCCTTAGAGGCCACAGGATTAAACTGCATTGCATATAAATCGGAAATTTCTACTTGATGGCCCAATTTTTTAAAGGTTTGCTGTGCTGTCGTTTTTAGGGAAGTTGTAAAAGACAGAGGTTCTGGATGAGCATGAACAATCAGGATATTCATAGTGTCTTTACTCTTAAAGATAAGATTAGTTTTTAGTGGAATGTCGGAGAGTTAAGTCAGTTTGTCTTAAGTGACTATGCCTGAATTTAAAAGCATGGCATAGTTCATGAACTGACAGTTTTTACCATTTAACGCCACAATTACGCTTTCTAATGGGCCGCTCATGACTCCAGAATTACCCGGAACTTATATTAATTTATTAGCTGAGATCGTTAAGCGCAGAGGTATCTCTTGTGAGCAGTTTTTAGAGGGTAGTGGAGTAACACCGGAACAATTAAAAAAACCGTATTGGTATGTTGAGTTTAATATCTTAAATAACTTACTTGAGCATGCGATTCAACTCACTCATGAGCCAGCATTAGCAGGTTATTTGGCATTGGAAATGAAAGCTTCTTGTTATGGTTCTGTCGGTATGGCGGCCATGGTGTCTGCAAATCTTGGAGAGGCTTTAAAAATACTTGAACAATTTATTGGTTCGCGTTGTGATGCCTTTAAACCTGAGTTAAAGCAAGAGCAAGACGATGTTTACTGGTCTATTCATCAACCTTTAAAAAGTTTTCAATTAAGTTCAGATGCGACTATTTTTTTGTTGTTAGGTTTTGTTTACATCGCAAAACATCTAACAGGGTTATCTTCTTTAGGTACAGTGCAATTGAATATGCCCGAACCACTAGGTTTTTCAAAAATAAAAGATAAATTAGGCGTAAGTTGTTTATTTGATCAAAAATATAATATTTGGATTTTTCCAAAAGAATATTTAATGCAGCCTGTACTCACGGCTGATCCTATGCTGGCACCTTTACTGAAAGCACAGTGTAAAAAAGATATTGATAAATTGAAGTTACGAAGTGGATGGAAAGCAGAAATTAGCCAAGTAATAAAAAAATTATTGATCAATAGTCAGGGGGAAATATTAAAAGTTAAGCAAGTTGCCCAAATGATGAATATGTCAGAACGTAGCCTACAGCGGTATTTGGCAATAGAGAATACAAGTTTCTCAGCATTAGTTGATTTAACTCGAAAGCAATATGCACAAGATCTTTTGCAAAATAGTTCAATGTCAATTGAAGCTGTGGCATTAAGTTTAGGCTATGCCGATACACCCCATTTCACTCGTGCATTTAAGCGCTGGATGGGTGTAACACCGAAGTATTATCAAACTCAGTTAAAACTAAAAAATTTAGATATAAGTGAATAATCAAGAAGACCACAAATTTGAAAGTGGTCTTCTAACCCTATTTTAATTTGTTAACTCTTGTTTTGATGAAAGTGTATGAATTACTTCAAAATAGCTCGGTGGAGTGGGCACATGCCCACGTTCTCTTAATATTTTGTGCATACGCGGTAATTTAAAATATGGAACAGACGCCATTAAATGATGTTCCATATGGTAATTGACATGAATAGGGGCCACAAAGCTTCTCGCAATCCAACCTGCACGTGTGGTACGAGTGTTAGTTAAAGCAGTATTGCTGGTTTGCATACCTGCATGTTCTGCCATTGAACGAATTCTTAAAAATAATGGAAATGGTGTCAAATAAGCCAAAGGCCATAACCAATAAAAACGTTGTTGACCACAAGCTTTTAAAACACCATAAAGTACTAGGTTGGTTGCAATAGCGCCTGTACTGTTTTTTGCAATACTCTTTGCATATTCAACGAAATTTTTATCACTGCGGTCTAACCAGATTTGATCATTGGCTACAGTCCATTTCATGACATCAAGGTCCATCAACACACGGCCTAAGCTAAACTTTAATCCTGTTATACCAGTTAAGTCGCGTAAGAATTTACGAGTAAGAGATTGTTTACTGACAGGAAAGCCTGCAACTAAAGAAAGATCTGGGTCATCTGGTGTAGATGTTTTTGCGTGATGACGAACATGGTGTACACGATATTTTTGTAGGTCGTTCCAGATTGGGCGGGCACATAGCCACTCTCCAACGAAATCATTTATTTTCTTATTTTTGAATAAACTTTTATGGGATGCATCGTGCATTAAAATTGCGAGGCATAACTGACGGCCAGCTAAAACAGCTAGAGCAAGCATACATGCTAATAATTTCCCCCAACTCGGTAAGTAATCCCACATCATAATTAAGCTGGCAAATGTTCCTCCAATAACAGCCCATGTGCTAACAACGGCCCAAGCGCCATATGCATCTGAAGGTTCTGTAAGCTCTTGTATTTCTTCTCTGCTAAATAGATCGGTAACACTCACCTGTGCATTCATTTTTATTCTCCCAAATTAGAGTTTGGTATCCATATTTTATATTACAAATATAGTCATAAAAATTTAAAAAGTGAAATATTTGTTTGTAAAAAAATAAATCAGATGGCTATAAATTTAATTCCTGTTCATATATTTTTTTCCAAAGTTTTTGGCCAATTGCATCTAGTTGCTGTACATCTTGAGCAAATTGATTACGAGCAGATTCATTTACAAATGGCGCGGGTAATAATGGGTCATTCATGAGTAAGGCAATTGTTTCCCTTCCTAAAAGAAGTGCCTTGACTGCTGCATCGTTTAAAGGGGAATGAGCATAATTTTCAAGCCAGTGTGTAATATCTCGGCTATACATTTCATAATTTTTTTCGAGTTGTTTGGTATCCCATAAAGAAAAAATTTGCTTAAGTGTTGTTGAGTCGACATGCTGAATAATACAAATTTTTGCTTCTTTCTCTAGCCCTGCTAAAACAAGCTCATCACAGGTTTTTTCAAAGCTATAAGCTAAATTGTCTGGGCGGATGTAAATACCAGTTTCCAACTCTTTAAAACCAAATTGACGAAGTGCACGTTCCCGTTTTTTTAGTGCTGTTCGATCTATGCGGCCTAAAGTTCCTGTAAACACGGCAAGATAATGCTGCTGCCATTCTTTAGTTTGTTTAATTCCATTTTTACGATTGAGAATAACTTTCGCCCAATCTTTTGCAGATGGAGAAAGTTGATAGATTCCGCGTTCTACGCTCTGGATCATACCTTCATTTAACAAGCGTGTTGTCGCAACTCGAATACCATTTTCACTTAAGTTAAAAAGTTTAGCTGCAACCAAAATTTGTTTGATACTGAGCTGAGGATAAGCGGAAGAAAGAAAGAGGTCGATAATAAGATGACGTGCGTTAATTTTGGTATTTTTCATTCAGTCTGAATTTTTGATATGAGTTGTATTTAATTGGAATAATAACATGTTTTTTTAAGGACTTTTTAAGATGATTTTCTAAACTCATCTATTGTAAAAGACTCATCTATAACAAAAGAAAATTTGGCCATTTTTAACCAAGTTTTATCTTTTTACGATAGTTAACCTAAGTTTGTCATTATGATGTGATACATTATCGCACTTTAAATAAACTGCCTTTCACTAGAGGCAATAACCACAAATGCTAGAAATGATCTGATATTGAACACATGTTGAGCTAAATAAAAGGCTAACTGTGGCAATAAAATAAATTTTAGGTCGTTCTAGTGATTAACTAACTTTCTTTGAGCAAGTTATGGAAAATTTTGAAGTTATAAAAGCACTGTTTCTAGGCTTTGTTGAAGGCTTAACTGAATTTTTACCTATTTCGAGTACTGGTCATTTAATTTTATTTGGTCATATTATCGATTTCCATTCAGATGGTGGTCGTGTCTTTGAAGTAGTGATCCAGTTAGGTGCTATTCTGGCAGTGTGTTGGTTATATCGTCAGAAAATCATTAACTTAATCAAAGGTTTTTTTAGTGGTGATGTCGAGTCACGCCATTTTGCCATTAGTGTCTTAATTGCTTTTTTCCCGGCAGTGATTATTGGCGTTTTAGCTGTAGATTTTATTAAAAGTGTTTTATTTAGCCCAATTGTAGTTGCGATTGCTCTGATTGTCGGCGCGCTTATTATTTTCTGGGTTGAATCTAAACAATTTGAACATAAAACAGATGATGCGACCAAGATCACGTTTAAACAGGCGCTTTTAGTAGGTCTGGCTCAATGTGTTGCGATGATTCCTGGAACCTCTCGTTCAGGTGCGACAATTGTAGGCGGGATGTTTGCAGGCTTGTCTCGTAAAGCTGCAACAGAGTTTTCTTTTTTCCTTGCAATGCCGACCATGCTAGGTGCAGCGACATTTGACCTAATTAAAAATGCTGATGTGTTGACTTCAGACAATATGGTTAATATTGGAGTGGGTTTTGTTGCGGCATTTATTGCTGCTTTATTGGTTGTAAAAGCACTCGTACTCTTCGTTGAGCGTCATACATTACGTGTATTTGCGTGGTATCGAATTGTATTAGGTGTAATTATCCTAATTGCTGCTATGTTCTTTAACTTATCTGCTTAATAGTCAGATTAAGGAAAAAAACCTAGAGAAATCTAGGTTTTTTTATGCCTAAAAATAGCTTTAACTTGCTTATTTATACAAAGTACTACCAAGAAATACTTTTTCCTTTTAGTTTGATTGATATAGTAAATCTTAAATAGCCCGTAAAAAATAAAGCAATGCAACAGAATGACTTGACGAAAAGTTTGGTAGAGGCTTTTTTGTATTTGGCTCCTCAAGAGGGGTTATATCCCACTCATATTTCAAATATCACCCTGATGAGGGTAGATCATTCCACACAGCCGGTTGCTGTATTGCAAGAGCCTTCCATTGTTTTAGTCATTCAGGGTGTAAAACGAGCTTATATCGGAAAAGATATTTTTAAGTTTCAACAAGGCCAGTGTTTATTTATCTCAATTGCTATTCCTTTTGATTGCGATACGTTGGTTGAGCGTGAACCAATGCTTGCAATTGCGATTAAATTTGAACCTCAAATGATGGCTGAGCTGGCGACTAAAATGGATAAAGAGCAGCGACCACTTATAGAAGATTTTGATAACAAAGAGATAAAACTGAGCTGTGGTTTAAATATTATTGAAATGAACTCGGTTATATCTGATGTTGCTTTACGCTTGTTGAACTTACTTCGTTCCAAGCAAGATACTGCAATCTTAGGAGAGCAGGTGAAACGCGAACTTATTTATCGGGTTTTACAAGCTGGCGGTGGTGATTTTATCCAGAACCTTTCGGCTATTATGAGCCGAAGTGGAGTGATTTATACGATTTGTGAAATTATTCAAAGAGATTATTATCGTAACTTAACGGTTCAGGAGTTGGCTAAACAAGCAGGAATGAGCGTTTCGCTTTTTCATCAAGCTTTTAAGAAAGTTACCAACTATTCTCCATTACAGTACATCAAAATTACTCGGTTACATAAGGCCCGTGATCTAATCCTAAATAACCAAATGGGCGTTGCAGAAGCTGCCTATGAAGTAGGATATGTGAGTGCCTCACAGTTTAGTCGAGAGTTTAAGCGGCTGTTTGGAGTTCCACCTAAATTATCAACAAACTAAAGTAAATCAACACGTCTTAAATATAAACCAAACATGGAGCATATCAATGAATCTTCCGACAACCATGAAAATTGTTGAAATTACGGTTCCTGGCGGACCTGAGGTTTTAAAACTTCAAGATTCAAATGTTCCGGTACCTCAAGCTGATGAAGTTTTAATTGAGGTTAAAGCCGCTGGAATTAACCGCCCTGACGTCTTACAGCGTATGGGGTTATATCCAATGCCTAAAGGGGTTACTCAAATCCCTGGACTTGAAGTCGCTGGAGTAGTGGTTGCTGTGGGTGAGCAAGTGCAACAGTTTAAAGTCGGGGACAAGGTTTGTGCTTTAACCAATGGTGGCGGGTATGCAGAATACTGTGCGGTAACTGCAACTCAAGTATTGCCAATACCTGAGAATTTATCATTTACTCAAGCTGCTGCGATTCCAGAAACATTCTTTACGGTTTGGGCAAATCTTTTTGATATTGGCCGTTTAAAGAAAGATGAAACTGCACTGATTCATGGCGGTGCAAGTGGGATCGGAACCACAGCTTTAGCGATTTGCCATGCTTTAGGTATTAAAACTTTTGCTACTGTTGGTAGTGAAGATAAAGTTGAAGCACTCTCTGACTTAACCACAGCAATTAATTATAAAACCCAAGATTTTGAGCAGGAAATTTTGAACCATACTCAAGAACAAGGTGTTGATGTTATTTTGGATATTGTGGGTGGCTCTTATTTTCAGAAAAACTTAAATCTATTAAAACGTGATGGCCGACTTGTCATTATTGGCTTTATGGGAGGTCGAATTGCAAAAGAATTTGACTTGCAGAAACTGATCTTAAAACGCGCGACGATTACAGGCTCAACGATGCGAGCGCGTAATAGCCAAGAAAAAGCACAGATTGCTCAATCTTTACATGAACATGTATGGCCATTATTGGAGCAAGGCAAGTGTTTACCACAAATCTATAAAACCTATGCTTTTTCAGATGTACAAAGTGCTCATGCATGTATGGAGCAGGGCGACCATATTGGAAAGATCGTTTTAGAGATGAATGCTTAATCTTATCTGTGACAGTTTAGGTGAATGACATGTTTGCCTAAACTGAAATTTTATAATTATTAATTGTGCCTATTTCTATATAAAAATTGCCAAATTCTATTGGCAGATTGCACCTGTTTCTTGATCTGAATATACATTTACTAAGAAATAATAACTGTCTTAAAGCTGTTATTTCGCTCTTCAATTCTAAAGGATGGTAACCATGAATACCCCAGCATCAAATGATAAAAATCCAACTCCAGATTTGGCAGAAGATAATGCGTTCTTCCCATCACCATATTCACTGAGTCAGTATACTTCTCCTAAAACAGATTACGATGGCACAACCTATCCAACGCCGTATGCGGGCAATAAAAAGGTTTTAATGATTGCAACTGATGAACGCTATATCCAGATGCAAAACGGTAAGTTCTTTTCTACCGGAAACCATCCAGTAGAAATGCTTTTGCCAATGTTCCATTTAGATAATGCCGGATTTGAAATTGATGTTGCGACACTTTCAGGTAATCCAGCCAAACTTGAAATGTGGGCAATGCCAAAGCAAGAACAAGTGGTATTAGATACTTTCCAGAAATATGCAGATAAATTAAAAAATCCGTTAAAACTTGGTGATATTTTAGAAAATGTAGTCGGTGAAAACTCTCCATATGCGGCTGTATTTATTCCGGGTGGGCATGGGGTGTTAGCTAAGATTCCGCATAGCCTTGAAGTGAAGAAAGTTCTTAAATGGGCAGTTGAACAAGACAAATTTATTATTACGTTATGTCATGGTCCAGCTTCGTTACTGGCTGCCGCAGTAGATGAACAGCCTGAGAATTATATTTTTAAAGATTATCAAATTTGTGTATTCCCTGATTCGTTAGATAAGGGAGCGAATATTGATATTGGTTACATGCCTGGAGCTTTACCGTGGTTAGTGGGTGAAAACCTTGAAAAGCTCGGCGTGAAGATTTTGAATACTGGCATTACTGGTCAATGTCATCGAGACCGTAAATTGTTAACGGGCGATAGTCCGCTTGCTTCTAATAATTTAGGCAAACTTGCAGCTGAAACATTGCTGGCTGAAGTGAAGGATTAATTAACTAAAAGTGTGCGCCCTGCGGGACTCGAACCCACGTCGGTCGCTTAGGAGGCAACTGCTCTATCCAGTTAAGCTAAGGGCGCATAATTTTCTGATTATAAACAAAAAAGCCATTGCCGAGGCAATGACTTTTTATGGTTTTAAGTACAAGCTGTTAGATTACTGTTCTTTGGCATTGAGTACTTTAAACAAAATAAACATGAGAACGATCCAAATAGGAATCATCATCACTGATTCTTTAAAGCCCTGACTCCACATAATGTAGAGTACTACAGCAATAAAACCTAAAACCAAATAGTTACTAAACGGTGCCCAAAGTGCAGGAAAGTGAGTTTTTTGACCGAGTTTTTTCATTGCTGATTTAAACTTAAGGTGAGTCATACTGATCATCGCCCAGTTCAATACCAGTGCTCCAACAACAATATACATTAAGTGGCTTAAAGCATCTTCTGGTACAAAGTAATTTAAAAGAACACAGCCAAAAATGAGTAATGCCGATAGCAAAACTGCTGGTACAGGTACACCTTGTTTATTTACTTTCTTGAAAATTTTTGGTGCATTGCCTTGTTGAGCTAAACCGTAAAGCATACGGCTATTTGCAAACATCCCACTGTTATAAACAGAGAGAGCAGCGGTTAAAATAATAAAGTTCAGTAAGTGTGCAGCCCAACCAATACCCATTTGACTAAAAATCATAACAAATGGACTTTTATCGAGTCCGCCTAGATCTAATTGGTTCCACGGCACTAATGAAAGTAAGATCGCTAGTGAACCGATATAGAAAATCAAGATACGGAAAACAACTTGGTTAATTGCTTTTGGAATGGTTTTTTTCGGATCTTTTGCTTCTGCCGCGGCCATACCAATCAGTTCAATACCACCAAAGGCGAACATCAAGAAAGCCAACATATAGAAGAGGCCACTAAAGCCATTTGGAAAAAATCCACCATGAGACCAAAGGTTACTAAACGAAATGCTTGAACCTACATCTGCTGTAAATAGCAAATAAAGGCCAAAAACAATCATAGAGATAACCGCAGCAACTTTAATAATAGCGAGCCAGAATTCGGACTCACCATAAAATTTGACGTTTGTTAGGTTAATTGCCGTAATCACGACAAAGAAAAATAAGACAGAAGTCCATGCTGGAATATGAGGCCACCAGTAATTAATATATTTGGCTACCGCGGTGAGTTCACTCATCGCAACCAGAACATAGAGCATCCAATAATTCCATCCAGCTAAAAATCCGGGAAATTTCCCCCAGTATTTATACGCAAAATGGCTGAAGGATCCTGCAACAGGTTCTTCAACAATCATTTCTCCCAGGTGGCGCATAATTAAAAAAGCAATTAAGCCACCAATGGCATATCCTAAAATAATGGATGGTCCCGCAGATTGAATCACTTGCGCCGAGCCTAAAAATAATCCGGTACCAATTGCTCCACCCATAGCAATTAATTGGATATGTCGATTTTTTAGTCCTCGTTGAAGTGTAGAAGATTCGTTGGTCAAAGGTCTTCACTCACAATGAATAAGTAAATTATTCTAATAGATGGATTTATTTTAGCCTAGACTACAATTGAACAAGGGATGACTGTAAAGTAACTATAAAAAATATTTAAAATCATAAACTTGCTTTTAATCGTGTTAAATTGGTTGAAAAATCTTCCAAAAATATATTTTTTGATAGACTTTTTTTCTTATGATTTTGCTTTATTCGGTCATTGCAGGCATGAATTGAAATTTCCAAAATAAACCTGCGTCAATACGATTGATGTATAAAAGTACAGTGCTATCTCTTGATCATAAAACGATTTAAGATGAAGCGAATGACTAAACAAGTCTGCTTGTTTTGAGATATAAAAACACAATAGTAAGGATAACAGTTGATATGAGCTTCGTACCGCAAATTAAAATTCCAGCAACTTACATGCGTGGTGGAACCAGTAAAGGTGTATTCTTTAAACTTGATGATTTGCCGGAAAAAGCTCAAGTTGCAGGTCAAGCAAGAGATCAACTCTTGCTACGTGTCATTGGTAGCCCAGACCCTTATGGAAAACAAATTGATGGAATGGGTGGAGCGACTTCGAGTACCAGTAAAACCGTTATTCTCGCTAAAAGTACACAGCCAGATCATGATGTCGACTATTTGTTTGGGCAGGTTTCAATAGATCAGCCTTTTGTAGATTGGAGTGGTAACTGCGGTAATTTGACAGCTGCGGTTGGTTCATTTGCGATTTCAAATGGTTTGGTTGATGCCGATCGTATTCCTGAAAATGGCCTCTGTACTGTTCGAATTTGGCAAAAAAATATTCAAAAAACTATTATTGCGCATGTACCTATCACCAATGGCCAAGTTCAAGAAACCGGAGACTTTGAACTAGATGGGGTAACTTTCCCTGCCGCTGAAGTTCAAATTGAGTTTTTAGACCCTGCCGATGATGGTGAAGAGGGCGGTGATATGTTCCCGACAGGGAATGTTGTTGACCAATTAGATGTTCCAGAGATTGGTAGTTTTCAAGCCACATTTATTAATGCTGGTATTCCAACCATTTTCTTAAATGCAGAAGATTTAGGCTACGAAGGTACTGAATTACAAGATCATATTAATGGTGATGCAGCAGCATTAGCACGTTTTGAAAAAATTCGTGCCTATGGTGCAGTTCAGATGGGCTTAATTAAAGATATTTCAGAAGCAGCCGCACGTCAGCACACACCAAAAATTGCTTTTGTCTCTAAACCAAAAAATTACACAGCTTCAAGCGGTAAAAACGTTTCAGAGAACGATGTCGACTTACTCGTTCGAGCTTTGTCGATGGGCAAACTTCACCATGCCATGATGGGAACAGCAGCGGTAGCAATTGGTACAGCGGCTGCGATTCCAGGCACTTTAGTAAATTTAGCGGCTGGTGGTGGAGAACGTGAAGCAGTACGTTTTGGACATCCATCTGGAACATTACGTGTTGGTGCCCAAGCTGAACTTACAAATGGCCAATGGGTGGTGAAAAAAGCCATTATGAGTCGTAGTGCGCGTGTGTTAATGGAAGGTTGGGTACGCGTTCCGGGTGACAGTTTCTAAAAGTCATTTAAATGAAAAGCCTCTCTACCCTAGAGAGGCTTTTTTACTTCTGACATCCATAACTCATCACGCACTTTTTACAGTGAATCGTGTATGATGTAGCACATGAATGTTTCATCACATTCAATAAAATTTCTCTACTGATTTTACGAGGCGACTGTGTCATCACTCTCTCAAGTTAATGCGGATGTTTTAAAACAAGCTCAACAACGTATTCAACAAGATTTATTGACGACACTGGCTGCATTCTCAATTCCCGAACCTTTAAAAAGCGCTGTACACCATGCAGTTATGCTCGGTGGAAAACGTGTGCGTCCGGCTTTGTGTTACGCTACAGCTTCTTTACAAGATAATCCAAATTTTGCGGCTGCTCGCCGTGCTGCGGTTGCTGTTGAACTCATCCATTGTTATTCCTTAGCACATGATGACCTGCCTTGTATGGACAATGATTTGCTTCGCCGTGGTCAGCCAACGTGTCATGTTGCATTTGGTGAAGATACCGCGTTACTTGCGGGTGACATTTTACAATCAATGGCTTTTGAAGTTTTAGGGAGCCGTTTGTTTGATGAGCAAGGGCAGGGAACGGATGCTGCAATTGTCTTAAAGCAAATTCAAATTTTAGCTACCGCTAGTTCTAAAATGGTTTGTGGACAGGTTTTAGACTTACAAGCCGAAGCTAAGCAAATTTCTCAAGACGAACTAGAGAATATTCACCGTAATAAAACGGGTGCGCTTATTCAGGCTGCCATTATGATGGGGGCAGTGACAATTTTCTCGGGTACAGATCAGGCAATTCCAAAACTACGTCAATATGGTCAAGCAATTGGACTGGCTTTTCAGGTCCAAGATGATATTTTGGATATTACGTCGAGCACTGAAACTTTGGGCAAAACCGCTGGTAAAGATGAACAAGTACAAAAATCGACTTATCCTGCTCTAATGGGACTAGAGCAAGCACAAGTATATGCCAAAGAATTGCATGATCAAGCTTTCGAAGCTTTAGCGCATTTCGGTGAAAACGCAAAAGAATTAGTTGAGATTTCACAATTCCTGTTAGCTCGTACTAATTAATAAAAACATAAATCAATCTTCCTACTTCTATTCAGACTTAATGAATACAGGAGAAAAGAATGAATGGTGAACAGCTTCATCAACTTGCAATAGAGGCGGCGCGTAATCTCCCTTTTAGTGAGCAAACTCATCCATTTGGTCCAGAGTATGAAGTTTTTAAAATTTTAGAAAAAATGTTTATGCTGACAGTGGAAGTGTCTGGCGTAAAAATGATTAATGTCAAATGTGACCCTTACAAAAGTCAGGAATATCAGGAGCTTTATTCATTTATTATTCCCGGCTATCACATGAATAAAAAACACTGGATTTCGATTAAACCGCATAAAAATTTAACAAGCGATTTTCTCCGGGATTTGATTCGCGACTCTTATGACTTGGTCGTAAAAAAGCTTCCTTTGAAAGATCAGCAAAGATTAAATAACCAATAATACTTAATATAAAAACGGCGACATGATTGTCGCCGTTTTGATTTCAATGGCTTATTTGAAGCAATTAAATTAATTATGCTTTCCCATAATGCCACGAATTGTATTTAAAACATCTGCAGGTAACACAACAGTTTTAGCATTGCTTGATTTCGCCATCTCTTGCATTGCTTTGACGTACTGTTCACCTAACAGGTAAGCAACAGGAATTTCTTTATCACCTACGGCACTTGTTACCATTTCAATCGCTTTTTGAGAAGCTTCTGCTAAAACAACCTGCGCTTCGGCATCACGGCGAGATGCTTCTAAACGACCATCAGCTTCTAAAATTGCAGCTTGTTTCTCACCATCAGCTTTGGTAACTGTAGCACGACGTTGACGTTCAGCAGCGGCTTGAGCTTCCATGGCAGCTTGCATGGTTGAAGATGGCTGAATATCTTGAATTTCTACTGTTTTTAAAGTGATACCCCAATCTGAAATATCATCAGAAATCGCAGCTTTTAGTTTAGCTTTAATGTGATCTCGTGAAGATAGGGCATCATCTAGATCCATTTCACCAACAATTGAACGTAGTGAAGTCTGTACAAGATTTTGAATGGCCCATGTATAGTTTTCAATACCGTACACCGCTTTTTCAGGTGTAGTCAGATTGATATACGCCACGGCATTCATGAGTAATACAGCATTGTCACGGGTAATGACTTCTTGTGATGGAATATCAAGCACAATATCTTTAGTGGTGACTTTATAGGCCACGTCATCAATATAAGGAATAACGAAGTTAAGCCCCGGATTAAGCGTAGAATGATATTTTCCTAAACGTTGAACAATCCATTTATAACCTTGAGGAACAATACGTACCCCTTTAAAAATGGTAACAGCAACAAAAGCCAAAAAGGCTAAAACAATAATAGTACCAACTGGCATGAAAATAACCTCTCTTTATCTTTAATGTTTATGAAGTGCTGTGGGGCTGAACAATTAAGTCATTACCCGAAATATCAATGACTCGAACCCGATCACCGACCTTAACAGGGGTGGTGCTTCGGCAGTTCCATTCATCGGCCCCTAAAATAGGCATAGGGAAACGAACAATAATTTGGTCATGAGCAAGTTCGGTCTGAATCACCATACCAATTTGCCCAATAGTCGCTTCTCGCGGTAAACCTGCTTTAGTTTTATCAATAGATAAGGGCTTAATAAATTTGAACCAGAGAAGGGTACATAGCACCGATAACACAATCCACAGCACTATTTGAGTAGTAAGGCTGATATCTGGAAATAACCAATAGAGAAAGCAAACCATTATGGCTGCAATACCAAACCAGAGAGCGGCAAAGGCAGGGAGAATCAGCTCAGAAAGAATAAGTAAGATACCCAATACAAACCAGTGCCAAGGTTCTACAACAAACTCCATAGATCTGCTCTTTTATATGTCTTTATGATGGGTAAAAGTGATTTCATATCACTTTTACCACTGTAGCAGATGATGGAGAGTGTGGATAGAAAAAAACCACCTCAATTAAAATTTAGGACGTGGCGCAGGCTTAAATGCAGCTGGAGATTTTTTGAAGTTTGCAATTGCAGTTTCAATTTGGCGAATTTGACCTTGAGCAGCTTTTTCGCCTTCTAAAATAGCTTCATTACTTGATTTTAAATCGAGTGTACCTAAGTGCCCAACTTTAGGCTGAATCACCACGTTAGCTTGCTTTAACTCTTCATTAATACTTTGTTGACCCATAATATTAATGGTTTGATCAAGCAATCCCCACATATTCGCAGGTCGGTTTCCTGCCGGACGTGCAGAAATATCAACGGCAATCACAATATCAGCACCCATATCACGTGCTGTTTTGACCGGAATTGGGCTAACCAGTCCGCCATCTACATATTTCTGCTTACCAATGGTTGCTGGTACAAACACATTTGGAATACTGCATGATGCACGAACAGCTTGTCCTGCATTACCTTTAATAAAGTCTGCTTTTTGGCCATTATCAAGACGAGTTGCTACCGCTGCAAAACGGATTGGGAATTTCTCAATCGGTTTATTGCCTACGTTACGGTTAACATAGTCCTGTAGCTTTTGCCCAAGAATAATACCTTGGCGATTCAGTGTTAAATCGCGAATATCAGACTCTTGCAATTTGAGCGCAAGATTTTGGAGTTGATAAGGCGTTTGTCCACTGGCATAGATACTGCCTACGAAGCTACCGGCACTTGTACCCGTAACAATTTTCGGTTTAATACCATGTGATTCTAAAACCTTGATAACACCAATATGTGAAAATCCTTTTGCTCCACCGCCACCCAATGCAAGTGCAATCACTGGTTCGCGTGCTTTAACTGAAGTGGTCGGTGTTGGTGTTTTGCTGAATTTATCACAGCCGAATAGGGCTAAAGAGATAAATCCGATACTGGCAAATTGAGCAATTTTCATCTTTGAAAAACAATCTATGGCAAGATAAATTAAGATGGCCCATCAGACCAGATTCGTTCAATTTTTGCTAGGTTTTTTTCACAAGATTTTGTAAAGGCTCTGCAAGCCAATTACGATTTTTCGGTGATATTTTTCCTTCATAACGTTCAAAAATCTTGGCGAGATCTTCATCATAATTTCCGCTTGGAGCTAAATAGCCTAAGCAGTGAATAGTCTTACGGTCATAATCAAAAGAAAATATCACAATAGGAATATTGGCTTTTGCAGCAATATGGTAAAAACCACTCTTCATTTTTTTTGCTTTCTTACGTGTGCCTTCTGGCGCCATTCCAATCCAGATCTTGTCATACTGTTGAATAGTCGCAACGACTTGTTCAGTCAGACCATTGGCCGAGTCACGTTTTACAGGAATAACGCCCGCCCAATCTAAAATCCGTTTAAAAGGTGGCTTAAATAAACTGTCTTTACCTAGCACCGTAATTTGGATACCGAGTCCAAAAATGGCAAGAAAACCATACCAACCATCAATATTGGATGTATGTGGAGAAATAATGGCTACAGCTTTAGGAAAGTTGGGAACTTCACCTTCTATGGTCCAGCCTTGTGCCAAAAAGAGTTTTTTAAATAATGCTCGACTTAAAGCATTACCACGTTGGGGAACCTGAGACGGTAGATTAGGGAAATGTTGTTCCATATTTTTAAGTTTTAAATCATCCTTTGTTTTATCTTAATCTTTTGAAATCTGCGCTTCATTGGCAAAATGTAAGACCACGCATGGTATTTCATGTTATTACCGCACAAATAAATAAAAGTAGGTATATATGTTCCGACCGCAAAATCTTTATCTTTTGCTCTTTTCCCTATATTGGGCACAAGGTTTACCTGTAGGTTTTATGACGCATGCATTACCTGTCATATTAAGAGCTCAAGGTGTGTCTCTTGCCCATATTGGTGGTTTTGGGCTGCTCATGTTGCCTTGGTCAATCAAAATATTTTGGGCGCTGTGGGTAGATCGACATGCCATCTCGCATTTAGGTCACTATCGTAGCTGGATTTTACCTGCTCAGTTTTTGACGGTGGGTGTACTTTGTATTTTATCTTTTTTCCCTATACAAGTTTTAGATCAGCCTCTTTATCTCTTTATTTTTTTTATTACGCTGTTATTTATGAACTTAACAGGCGCAACTCAAGATATCGCGACCGATGCTTTAGCGGTCAATTTATTGCAACACGATCAGCAACATTGGGGAAATACTTTTCAAGTTGTAGGTTCACGACTTGGTTTTATTGTAGGCGGGGGAGCCGTGTTATGGTGCCTAGACTGGTTATCATGGCAGCCGACTTTTCTATTATTAGCCGCTTTAGTCTTTATTAATACCTTACCTATTTTACTATTTAAAGAGCCATCTCATACTTCTCATTCACCTCATCAATATAGCCAACCAAGTCTAGTTACAAAGATTAAAGCTTACTTGGGGTACTTCTCTCAAAATAAGGAACTTCGTTCTTGGTTAATCGTCCTTATAACTTTTAAGGTTGCAGATGGTTTAGCTGGGCCATTACTTAAACCTTTAATGGTGGATATGGGCTTAAGTTTTACTCAGATTGGTATTTACATCACCATGCTTGGGGCTGTTGCTGCTTTATTGGGGGCACTTATTGCTGGGTGGATGTTAAAACATATTTCTAGGTCCACAGCATTAATGACTTTTTCGATATTAAAAATTATGAGTTTAGGGGGCTATGCGTATTTAGCTTATGCTTATGAACAAAAGGTAAAGATAAATGTATGGCTTATCTATGCTGTAAATGCCTTGGAAGATGCCTTTGCTGCCATGCTACTAGTTGTGATGTTAACTTTGGTTATGCATTACAGTCGAAAAAACTATGCGGGTACCGATTTTACTTTTCAGGTTTCAGTCATGGCGACAGTCAGTGGTGGTCTTTATAGCTTTAGTGGAGTCATTGCAGATGCGCTTGGTTATTTCCATTATTTGATAGCTATTGTCAGTATTGCGGTACTCTTTTTAATTCCTATTTACTTATGGAAAGTTGCCAAAACTGTATAAAAAATAACTTTAAGTAGATGAAATAAAGAGATTTAAATATAACTAAGCTGCACTAAAAAATCATACTTATATTTTTAGCCAATCTTTTAAAAATGTATATTTTTGGCTATTTAAATGGCTTATTAATTGTGCCATCTTGTTTGGAAAGCAAAAGGAAGCTGCAAGGAGAGAAGTGGATGCAAATAACAAGAAAAATCATGTGAATCAAATAAGACTGGCAAAAAAATATTCATTTAGATTGGATATTAGCCTAAAGTCTAAAAAAGAATAATGAAATAATGATTTAATCATTCTATAAGATAAGAGAGTTGTGTAGGATTCGTTACAACATGAAGTTAAGGTAAAGGTTCTGTAAACCAAAAAGTAAATGCTGATTCTTTTGGACCGGAATTTTTAATCTTACCCAGCGTTAAAATTGGTTTTGATTGCGGTAATAAAATTAATGCAATCAAATTTGGAGGATGGTTGATTCTTTAGTGCTTAATGGTCACACGAGTCAACTTGGCATGGACAGGCAGCATAAAATATATTTTTAGGAGTCTTTGATGGATCTATTCCTTAATCGTAAATCGTTTGTTGTTAAAAGTTTAGCTATTACAGTAACAGCTTTAATGATGAGTGGGGCAAATGCGGCAACTTCTGATAAAGAGGAAATTCGAAAGCTTCGTCAAGAAGTTGAAGCATTAAAAGCATTAGTTCAAGAACAACGTCAAGTACAGCAACAACAGCAACAAGTACAGCAGCAACAGCAAGTACAGTTAGCTGAAGTAAAAGCGCAACCTCAACCTGTGGCAGCACCTGCTTCTCCATTAGCAGGATTTAAGTCTAAAGCTGGCGCTGATGTGAACCTTTATGGTTTTGTTCGTGGCGATGCTAACTATATTATTGAAGGTGCAGATAACGACTTTGGTGATGTAAGTAAGTCAGACGGGAAAACACATGATAAATTACGCGCGACTGCTAAAACAACACGCCTCGGTTTAGATTTTAATACACCTGTTGGAGACGACAAAGTTGGTGGTAAAATCGAAGTCGATTTTGCTGGTTCAACCACAGATTCAAATGGCTCATTGCGTATTCGCCATGCTTACTTAACCTATAACAACTGGTTGTTTGGTCAAACGACTTCAAACTTCTTATCTAACCATGCACCAGAAATGATCGACTTCTCGACAAACATTGGTGGTGGTACTAAACGTGTACCTCAAGTACGCTATAACTACAAACTAGGCCCAACTACACAATTATTTGTTTCTGCTGAAAAAGGTGATAGTACTACTTCGGTAACAGGTGATAGTATTAAGTATAGCCTACCAGCATTAACTGCTAAAATCACTCAAGGCTATGCAGAAGGCAGAGGTTCTGCTTCAGCTCGTGTTCTTGTAGAAAATTATAAATCACAACTTGCTGATGATGATAAAACTGGTTGGGGCGTTGCAGTTGGTACTGACTTTAAAGTGTCTGATCCTTTAAAACTCTTTGCTGACGCATCATATGTTGTGGGTGATAATAGTTACTTGTATGGTAGTAACTCTCCATACGCAGTAGATGGGAATTCTATTGAGCAAAATGAATTTGTAGCAGTACAAGTGGGTGGAACTTATAAGATTTTACCTAACTTACGTTCTACTTTAGCGTATGGTGCTCAGTTCTCTGATGATGGCACTGATTATGCGAGATTAAATGCCTCTGCAAATGAAAAAGTTCAACAAGCATGGATCAACTTTATCTATACGCCAGTTAAACCAATTGATTTAGGCGTTGAGTATGTAAACGGTAAGCGTGATACCTTTGATGGTAAGTCTTACAAAGATAACCGTGTTGGTTTAATGGCTAAATATAGTTTCTAATAACGATTTTTAGCTAAAAATAGAAAAGGCGAGGTTAAACTTAACCTCGTCTTTTTTTATTTGTTAAATTTAAAAAATAATAATGAAATAAGGCCCCTGAATTAGATCATTTTTTATTTAAGTCATTTTTAAGTTTCAATTTCTACATTAAAGCATCATAAAAAGATTGTAGTCACTCACGATGCTGAATTTTTTTTCAACATTAAGAAATAAACAGATTTCCCTGTTTATGTTTAATCTCATTATAGCCATTTGGCTAGGTGCAATTTTAAATATTGGTTTTTATCATCAAGTTCATACTTTAACTCCATATTTTGGAGTAAAGGCTATTTTGTTTTTAGCTGCTACTCTCATAATTCTTGTTGCTACCTATTATGCGGTTTTACAAATCTTAAATTGGAAATGGACTGCTAAAATCTTTGCAATTTTATTGATATTTATTGGTGGCTTTAGCTCTTATTTTGTAAACACATTGGGTGTCATTATTTCACCCGACCAAATTCAAAATATGGTGCAGACCGATGTGTCAGAAGTTACCGACCTAATCTCTTTACGCTTTGTTTTATGGACAATTTTTTTTGTTATTTTGCCCATTTTTTTAATTTCTCAAGTTAAATTTAAACAAGAAAAAGTATCACGGTTGTTATTGAAGAAGGTATTTTCACTGGTAGCTTCATTGGCCGTGGTCGGTGTTTTACTTTTTACCTACTATGTCGATTTTGCTGCAATATTTCGTGAGCATCGTGATTTAAAAGGGATGATTTCACCGCAAAATAGTATTTCATCGCTTATGTCTTACTATCATAAGAAGGCTCCGAAGAAAAATCTGCCTCTTGTGATATATGGACAAGATGCTCATCAAGTTCAGCGCGTACAAAAGAACCTCCCTAAGTTAATGATACTTGTTGTAGGTGAAACGGCACGTGCCGAAAGTTTCTCTCTAAATGGGTATGCAAAAAATACGAATCCGGAGCTTTCTAAACAAGATATTTTCAACTTTTCGCAAGTGAGCTCATGCGGTACGGCAACAGCGGTTTCTGTACCATGTATGTTCTCGGGTATGCCACGTGTAGATTATGATGAGCAATTAGCTAGTCATCGCGAAGGTTTACTAGATATTGCAAAACGTGCGGGTTACCAAGTGACTTGGATTGATAATAACTCGGGTTGTAAAGGTGCATGTGATCGCGTTGAACAATACCAGATTCCAGAAAACTTAAAGAAAAAATGGTGTAAAGATGGCGAATGTTATGATGACATTCTCATTGACAGCTTAAAGCAGTATTTGGCTACTATTGCCAAAGATGATGATCGCCCACGTTTGATTGTTTTGCATCAGGTGGGTAGTCACGGGCCTGCATATTACAAGCGTGCACCTGAGGCATATCAACCCTTTAAACCGACTTGTGATACGAATGCGATACAGGGCTGTTCGCAAACCGAATTGCTAAATAGTTATGATAATACAATCGTATATACAGACCATGTATTAAGCCAAATGATTAATACTCTAAAAGAAATATCAAAATATCAGACAGGTTTATGGTATTTATCTGATCATGGCGAATCAACCGGAGAACATGGTTTATATTTACATGGTTCACCTTATGCAATCGCACCGAGCCAACAAACACATGTACCAATGATTATGTGGTTCTCTGAAAGTTGGAAACAACATAATCTTGCTCAAGTGAATTGTTTAAGCCAACAAACTAAACAAAAGTTAAGTCAGGATAATTTATTCCCAAGTTTGTTAAGTTTGCTGGATGTAAAAACTCAGGTCATCAACCCTCAACTGGACATGTTGCACTCTTGTGCCCATGTAAACTAAAGCGAGCCTAGAACATGACAAAAATCTTGATGATTGAAGATGATTTTATGATTGCAGAATCAACGATCACGTTGTTGCAATATCATCAATTTGAGGTGGAATGGGTCAATAACGGTTTAGATGGTTTGGCTCAATTGGCGAAGACTAAATTTGATCTTATTCTTTTAGATTTAGGATTGCCTATGATGGATGGTATGCAAGTTTTGAAGCAGATCCGTCAAAGAGCAGCAACACCAGTATTAATTATTTCTGCTCGAGATCAATTACAAAACCGTGTCGATGGTTTAAATTTGGGTGCAGATGATTATTTAATTAAACCTTATGAGTTTGATGAGTTGCTTGCCCGTATTCATGCCTTACTACGCCGTAGTGGAGTAGAAGCTCAACTTGCGAGTCAAGATCAACTATTAGAAAGTGGTGATCTGGTTTTAAATGTTGAACAGCATATTGCGACGTTTAAAGGCCAACGCATTGATTTATCAAATCGTGAATGGGCAATCTTAATTCCACTTATGACTCACCCAAATAAAATCTTTTCTAAAGCCAACTTAGAAGATAAGTTATATGATTTTGATAGTGATGTGACCAGTAATACTATTGAAGTATATGTTCACCATTTAAGAGCGAAGCTGGGTAAAGATTTTATTCGAACCATCCGAGGACTGGGCTACCGTTTGGGGCAATCATAATTTAAAATTTCGGGACTTCATAAAAGTGCATTATTCATTAAAAAAACGACTGATTTGGGGCACCTCAATTTTCAGTGTCATCTTAGGTTGTATTTTAATTTTTAGTGCTTATAAGGTTGCACTTCAAGAAGTCGATGAAATTCTAGATACTCAAATGAAGTATTTAGCGGAAAGAACAGCTGAGCACCCTTTAAAAACTGTAAGCAGTAAGTTTGATTTTCATAAAACTTACCACGAAGAAGATCTGTTTATCGATATCTGGGCTTATAAGGATCAGGCCCATTTGTCTCATCATTTACATTTGCTGGTTCCACCTGTTGAGCAAGCGGGATTTTATTCTCATAAAACCGCTCAAGGTATAGTCAGAACTTATGTTTTACCTTTGAAGGATTACCAGATTCAGGTCAGTCAGCAAGAGAGGGTTCGTGAAGCTTTCGCTTGGGAGCTTGCGGGCAGTATGTTTATTCCGTATTTAATTATTTTACCTTTTGCAATATTTGCCTTAGCAGCCATTATTCGTCGTGGTTTAAAACCAATAGATGATTTTAAAAATGAGTTAAAAGAACGCGATTCCGAAGAACTCACCCCAATTGAAGTACATGATTATCCTCAAGAGCTTTTACCTACTATTGACGAAATGAACCGTCTTTTTGAGCGCATTTCTAAAGCGCAAAATGAACAGAAGCAATTTATTGCCGATGCTGCTCATGAATTACGAACACCTGTGACTGCATTGAACTTACAAACCAAGATTTTGCTAAGCCAGTTCCCTGAGCATGAATCATTGCAAAACTTAAGCAAAGGTTTGGCACGTATTCAGCATTTGGTGACTCAGCTTTTAGCATTGGCAAAGCAAGATGTAACTTTAAGTATGGTCGAGCCTACTGGATATTTTCAACTCAATGATGTGGCATTAAATTGTGTGGAGCAGTTGGTTAACTTGGCTATGCAAAAAGAAATCGATTTAGGTTTTGTTAGAAATGAACCCATCGAAATGCATAGTATTGAACCTACTGTACATTCGATTATTTTTAATTTAATTGATAATGCAATTAAGTACACCCCGCATCAGGGTGTTATTAATATTTCAGTTTATACCGATCCAGATCACTACGCATGTATTCAAATTGAAGATAGCGGTGCAGGAATAGACCCTGAAAATTACGATAAAGTCCTTAAGCGTTTTTATCGCGTGCATCACCATCTTGAGGTGGGAAGTGGTCTAGGTTTATCTATTGTAGATCGTGCAACTCAAAGGCTTGGTGGGACTTTAACTCTCGATAAGAGCTTAGAGCTTGGCGGTCTTTCTGTATTAGTGAAATTACCTAAAGTCTTACATTTACATGAAACAAGAGCGTGATTACGTAAGCTCTTGTTTCACTTGTTTTTCGAACTCAAAACGATGAATACAAATCGCATAAAATAAAATATTTATTGCCCAAACGACCCAGCCTGTCCATAAGTTATGGCTTAGGAAATGTGCTCCTCGCATCATTTGCGCCCAACCCATCATGAAACCTAATAAAATACCGGAGAATAAATAAAAGTAAGCACGTTTAGGTTGTTCAAGACGATAAACAAAATAACCTGTCATTAAAATAAAACCTGCACTTGCATGACCGCCTGGAAAACAATGGCCATGTTTAGCGCTAAAGTCCCAAATATAGCTTCCTAAAGTATTAGGGTGAACCATATTCCAAGGGCAGGCGTGAGCAGATTGTGACTTTATTAGGCCAACTATACTGCTACCGAGCATACTGACAAAAAACATATAGCCATATTGCCAGCGATAAGGTTTTAATTTTTTTAATTTAAATGACGCAAGCCATAAACCAAAAAAGATAACATAAACGGCGGTGATGATTTGTTTTACAATTTCATGATTAAGCCTTTCAAGATACCAATTGTCCCGATTGAAAAAATGGCCTGTTGAATCAATCCAAGGTTGGATGAGGTACATATCAATTTTCCCACCGACTGGAAATACAAATAGAAGAATAAAAAAACTGAAAAAAAGAAAGAGAATATTAATTTGAAAAAAAAGTTTTTGATTAGTCATTCTGATGCAATATCAATCGACAATAGGTGTGACTAATTACATAAAATTAACCTTAAATTGCTCTTAAACTATACTGGTGAAAGAAGTTCAATTTTCCATAAAAAATAAAAAAGCGACGAGTAGTATCGTCGCCTTAAGCACTTTAGAAAGTATTAAAACATACCTTCTTCAGAGTTTGCTGAGATCTTATGAATAGATAAGTCTGCACCACGGAATTCATCTTCTTGAGATAGGCGAATGCCAATGGTCGCTTTAAGGATGCCATAAACAATGAAACCGCCAGCCAGTGCAATGGCAATTGCGAGTGCTGTACCGATGAGCTGAGAGAGGAATGATACGCCGCCTAAACCACCTAGCCATTTTTGACCAAAAATACCTACGGCAATACCACCAAATGCACCGCATACACCATGTAGCGGCCAGACACCAAGAACGTCATCAACTTTGAGTTTGTTTTGTGTATAGGTGAATAGATACACGAACATGGCACCCGCTGCACCACCAATCACAAGTGCACTGACTGGATGAACAATGTCAGAACCTGCGCAAATAGCGACTAAACCCGCAAGTGGACCGTTGTGTAAGAAACCAGGGTCATTTTTCCCAATCGCATTTGCTGTAATTGTACCGCCAACCATTGCCATAAGTGAGTTAATCGCAACGAGACCAGAGATTGCATCAACACGCTGAGCACTCATCACGTTAAAGCCAAACCAGCCTACAATCAAAATCCATGAACCAAGCGCCAAAAATGGAATAGAAGAAGGTGGGTGAGCACTTACACGACCATCTTTCTTATAACGGCCAGAACGTGCGCCCAACAAAATGACGGCAGCAAGTGCAATCCAACCGCCCATAGCATGTACTACGACTGAACCGGCAAAATCATGAAAAGCTGCGCCAAAAGTTGTTTCTAACCACTTTTGCAGACCGTAGTTGCCATTCCAGACCATTCCCTCGAAGAACGGATAAACCAGCGCAACCAATGCGAGTGTGGCAATCGCTTGTGAACGCATTTTTGCGCGTTCTGCAATACCGCCAGAAATGATGGCAGGAATGGCCGCAGCAAAAGTGAGTAAAAAGAAGCAACGCATAAGGTTATAGCCATGATCATTGGATAAAACCGTACCATCATGGAAGAAGTGCTGACCATAAGAGATGTAGTAACCAACAAAGAAATATGCGATTGCGGAGAGGGCAAAGTCAGTCAGAATTTTACTAAGCGCGTTCACCTGATTTTTGTGGCGAACTGTACCAAGTTCCAAGAATGCAAAACCTGCGTGCATGGCAAGAACCAAAACTGCACCAAGTAATAAGAAAAACAGATCTACATTTTGCATAGCATGCTCGAAAAAAGTGCTAAATTCCATTTTGGAACAAATCTGGGTCTGTAAATTGCACCAAAATAGATTTAAGAAATCTAAAAACCTAAGTTTGTCGAAACAAACTCAATTGCATAAAAGTGAATATGCAATAAGCGCACCAATTTGGATTGAAATGGAGGGTTTTGGCGATAAATGGTGCGTTGTTTTATTCAAGATAGGGCAATAAGGGCGCTTTTTATGTTAAAAGTCATCTAATATGTTGATAAATCGACCTGAAAGAGATCGTTATTAAATTTTTAAAAATTATCTATATTCAATTAATGATCGGACCAAACCTCTTGAGCAACTTCTATAAATGCTTTCACAGCAGGACTCATATGTTTTTTATTTTTCACTGCCAGTCCAATAGAACGTTTAAGGTTTGGTTTAAATGGTCGTTTAACTACATTTGGATAAAGTGAGAGTAGCTCTTTAGTAATGACCATATCAGACACAATGGACACCCCCAACTGGTTGTGAACCATACTCACGATACTTAGAATTTGTGAAACATAAAATTTGATATCTGGTTTGACATTAAAATTTTTTAAAATTAATTCGACCTGATGTCGACTACCCGCCATTGTCATAATGAAAGGACAATTTTCTAACTGTGCTGGATCAATATAGAGTTGTTGGGCGAGCGGGTAACAACTCGGAATTAGGGCCACAAAACGATCTTCAATTAAGGGGAATGTATCAAAACGCTCATCTGGCATAATCAAAAAACCAACTTCGATGCGTCGCTCTAATAACCACTGAGCAACTTCTTTATCTTCACCTTCATCGATATAAATTTCGATTTTTGGGTAGCGTTGCCGAAAGGTTTCTAAAATTTCAGGCAATAGATAAATAGAGGATGAAGCCCCAAAAGATCCAATACGTAATGTGCCCTCATTTAAACCGTGGATTGCAGCCACTTCTTTTTCTAAGGTATCGGAAATACTCAATAGCTCTTTTACATGAGTAAGAAGCTGTTGACCTGTCGTGGTGAGTTCAATATCACTTTGAGTTCTTGAAATCAGGTTAATACCCCATTGTTGTTCTAATGATTTAAGCGCATGAGAAACTGCTGACTGTGAAATTCCCAGCTTTTCTGCCGTAGCAGTGAAGCTTTTTAGTTCAGCAATGAGTGCAAAAATTTCAAGCTGGGTAAATGTCATGTTGTACTTATTATGAGTAAAAACTCATTTTATCATGAGTTTTCATTATCTTTAATATATGAGTAAGCCAAGGTAGTTCCCAAACTAGCAAGCCTCAACAACACTCGAGTAAAGAAATGAATAGCATTGTTTTATCTCTTTTTCCTTTAGTTGCACTAATTGCATCGGGATACTTATTTAAAAAATATCATTTTTTTAGCGATGAGTTTTGGGCTGGGGCAGAGAAGTTGAATTACTATATTCTATTTCCTGCTTTGCTTTTCAGTACGCTCTCGACTGCGAAAATTGACTTACAAAGCTTGAGTGCAGCCATTATTGTGATGTTGATTGTGGTTTTGGCAGTCACCGCCTTTTTATACATCCTCCGAATGTTTTGGCACATACCACCCGCACGTTTTGGTGTGCATGTACAAAGTATGGTTCGCTTTAATACCTATATTGGTTTGGCTTTAGTCACTTCGCTTTTTAAAAGTGAAGGAATGGCAATTCTGGCAATTTTATTGGCGCTTTGCATTCCGCTTGTGAATGTTATTTCGGTGCTTGCTCTAACCTCTAAAGAACACATGGCAATTAAACCTGTTTTGATTGCACTCATTAAAAACCCGTTGATTGCATCATGTGTGGTCGGAGCCGCAGTCAATGCGCTTCATATTCCTATTTGGGAAGGCTTTACTCAGTTTATTAAGCTTTTTTCAGTGTCGAGTTTGCCGTTAGGTTTGTTATGTGTTGGCGCAGCTTTACAGTTTATGCAAATTAAAAAAGACATTGTGGTATTGGCGGCAGACACATTTGCACGACTTTTAGCAGTACCTGCTTTGGCTTACGCGGTCTGTACGTGGTTTGGTTTACCAAGCTTGCAAACTCAAATTTTAGTCATTTTCTTTGCGCTACCGACTGCTTCAGCTTCCTACATTTTAACTAAGGTTTTGGGGGGCGATAGTCAACTTATGGCAGCGGTGATTAGCTTTCAAACTTTATGCGCCGCCGTGACTTTGCCATTAGTGATTTGGTGGATTTCTTAAGATATAAATCTTTAGTTTGACTCGTATTTAAAGAATGCTTGGCTACCTTCCTCATCTGATTATTGCTACACTTTTTTCTTTTTCAGGTGAATGTGAACCGTACCGGGTTTGTCGGAGAGTCAATATTCTGAGAGACTATCCCGATGACAAAATTAAAATATACCCCTGAAATCAGAGAAAGAGCGGTTCAATTATTGATTGAATCTGAAAAAGATTATCC